>NZ_CP050191.1:1774480-1912883 GCF_011745145.1 Mycobacterium sp. DL440
CGCATCGGTCACTTCGTGGAGGCGCAGATCCTGCAGAGCCTGGGTGTGGATTACATCGACGAGTCCGAGGTGCTCACCCCGGCCGATTACGCCAACCACATCGACAAGTGGAAGTTCACGGTGCCGTTCGTCTGCGGTGCGACCAACCTGGGTGAGGCGCTGCGTCGCCTGACCGAGGGTGCGGCGATGATCCGTTCCAAGGGTGAGGCCGGCACCGGGGATGTCTCCAACGCCACCACCCACATGCGCAAGATCGGCGGCGAGATCCGCCGGCTGACCTCGATGAGTGAAGACGAGCTGTACGTGGCGGCCAAGGAGCTGCAGGCCCCGTATGACCTGGTGGCGGAGGTGGCTCGGGCCGGCAAGTTGCCGGTGACGATGTTCACCGCGGGCGGTATCGCCACCCCGGCGGATGCGGCGATGATGATGCAGCTCGGCGCCGAGGGTGTGTTCGTGGGTTCGGGCATCTTCAAGTCGGGTAACCCCGCGCAGCGTGCTGCCGCGATCGTGAAGGCCACCACGTTCTACGACGATCCTGATGTGTTGGCCAAGGTGTCGCGTGGTCTGGGTGAGGCCATGGTCGGCATCAATGTCGAGGACATCGCCCAGCCGCACCGCCTCGCTGAACGCGGCTGGTAAATACCTCATATGGCGATTGAAGAGATCCTCGATCTGGAGCAGCTCGAGGTCAACATCTATCGCGGCGGGGTCTTCAGCCCCGAGAGCGGCTTCCTGCAGCGCACCTTCGGCGGTCACGTGGCCGGCCAGTCGCTGGTTTCGGCGGTCCGCACGGTGGAGCCGACGTTCCAGGTGCACTCCCTGCACGGCTACTTTCTGCGGCCGGGTGACGCCAGGGCACCGTCGGTGTACATCGTCGAGCGCATCCGCGACGGCGGCTCGTTCTGCACCCGTCGGGTCAGTGCGATCCAGCACGGCGAGACCATCTTCACGATGTCGGCGTCCTTTCAGACCGACCAGACCGGCATCGAGCATCAGGACGCGATGCCGGAGGCGCCCGGGCCCGATGATCTGCCTGGGTTCCGGTCCGGGGGAGCGTTCGACGACGCCGGCTTCGCGCAGTTTGCCGAATGGGACGTCCGTATCGTTCCGCGGGACCTGGTGACGCGGATTCCTGGCAAAGCCTCTCAGCAGCAGGTGTGGTTCCGCCACCGCGACCCGCTGCCCGACGATCATGTGCTGCACATCTGCGCGCTGGCCTACATGAGCGATCTGACGCTGCTGGGTTCGGCCCAGGTCAACCACCTCGACGTGCGCAAGCAGCTGATGGTGGCCTCGCTGGACCACGCCATGTGGTTCATGAGGCCGTTCCGTGCCGATGAATGGTTGCTCTACGACCAGTCCTCACCCTCGGCCTGCGGCGGGCGTTCGCTGACCCAGGGCAAGATCTTCAACCGCTACGGCGAGATGGTCGCCGCGGTGATGCAAGAGGGACTGACCCGCTTCCAGCGGAAATCCACCCCGGCGGAGGGCTCGTGACCCTCTGGGTCGGGGTGGGCTCGTGAGCCCCCGGGTCGGGGTGCTCGCGCTACAGGGCGACACTCGCGAGCATCTGGCTGCACTGCGTGCGGCCGGGGCCGAGGCCGGAACCGTGCGGCGGCTTTCCGAACTCGACGCGGTCGATGCCCTGGTGATCCCCGGCGGGGAATCCACGGCGATGAGCCACCTGCTGCGCGAATTCGAACTGCTCGAGCCGCTGCGGGCGCGGATCGCCGCGGGGTTGCCCTGTTACGGCTCCTGCGCCGGAATGATCCTGCTGGCCACCGAGATCAGGGACGCCGGCACCAGCGGGCGGGAGGCCGTTCCTCTGGCTGGCATCGATATGACGGTGCGGCGCAACGCCTTTGGTCGTCAGGTCGATTCCTTCGAGGGGGACATCGACTTCGAGGGGCTCGACACCGCGGTGCATGCGGTGTTCATCCGGGCGCCGTGGGTCGAGCGGGTTGGACCCGACGTCAAGGTGTTGGCCCGCGCCGCCGATCACATCGTGGCGGTGCGGCAGGGTTCGATGCTGGCGACGTCCTTTCACCCGGAGATGACCGGGGACCGTCGCATCCACAAACTGTTCGTCGATTCGCTCTGACCCCAGCAAACCCACGGCGGCCACATAGCTCAGTCATAGCCGGCGCCGACTTAATGGATGTGTGACGACGACGTTGGAGGATGCCTCCACCGAGCCTGCCCTCGAAGCCCCGCGAAGCACCCCGCGGATCGCTCGTGAGCGTCTGGCGCTGCCCGCTCTGCTGGCCGCGACGGCGCTGGCCTACCTGTGGAACATCACCGTCAACGGGATGGGCAACGACTTCTACGCGGCCTCGGCCTGGGCCGGCTCACTGAACTGGGAGGCACTCCTCTTCGGTTCACTGGATCCGGCCAACTTCATCACCGTGGACAAGCCTCCGGTGTCCCAATGGGTGATGGGCCTGTCCGGCCAGCTGTTCGGGTTCAGCAGCGCCAGCATGCTCATCCCGGAAGCGTTGATGGCCGTCGGCTCGGTTGCGCTGCTCTACGGGGCGGTCCGCCGGACCAGCGGCCCCCGCGCCGCGCTGCTGGCAGGTGCCGTGCTGGCGCTCATGCCGGTGACGGCGTTGATGTTCCGGTTCAACAATCCCGACGCGGTGATGGTCCTGTTGATGGCGGCCGCAGCCTACTGTGCGGTGCGGGCACTGGAGCACCACCGCGGACGCGAGGAGCAAAACCGGTACGGCGCCCGCTGGATGGCGCTCGCCGGTGTCGCGCTCGGGTTCGCGTTCCTGGCCAAGATGCTCGAAGGCCTGATGGTCATGCCTGCCATCGGGCTGGTCTACCTGATCGCCGCGCCGGTAGCGCTGCGTCGCCGGCTGCTCCACCTGCTGGGCTCGCTACTCGCGTTCCTTGCGTCATCGGGCTGGTTCGTGCTGCTGACCCTGATGTGGCCGTCCTCTTCGCGGCCGTACCTCGCGGGATCCACCGACAACAACTTCATGAATCTGGTGTTGGGCTACAACGGGTTCGGCCGGGTTCTCGGTCACAACCGCTACGGCACGCACGTCGACGTCGACCCGGTGGCCCCCGCAGGCCGGCATCACGGTGGCTTCGGCGGATTCGGCAACCAGACTCAGGGGCTGCCGCGATTGTTCACCGGTGAGTTCGGTTTCGAGATCGGCTGGCTGGTGCCTGCTGCCCTGCTGGCGGTGGTGCTGGTGCTGGTGTCACGGGGTCGCGCACCGCGCACCGACATCGTGCGGGCCGGGGCGATCCTGTTCGGCACCTGGCTGGTGATCGACGGCCTGGTGCTGAGCTTCATGAAGACCAACGTGCACCCGTACTACTGTCTGTCCCTGGCGCCCGCGGTCGCGGCGATGTTCGCGATCGGTGTCCACGAAATGTGGCGCCGGCGCGATGACCGGCTGGGCCAGGTCGGTTTGGCCACCATGCTTCTGGGTGCCGGGGTGTGGAGCTTCTGGATCCTGGCCCGCAACGCTTCCTGGCTGCCGCCGCTGCGGTGGACGATCTTGGTGGTGGCCGTGGCGGCCACCACGGTCCTGCTCTGGGCGCTGCGCGCTGGGTACCGCGCCGTGGCGATCATCGCGCTCGCGGTCGCACTGGCCGGTGGACTGGCCGGAACGACGGCCTATACCGTGGCCACCCTGGGACAGCCGCACACCGGAGGCGGCCCGAGCGTCGGACCCCCGGATCCCGACGACGGCCACGGACACGGTTGGTATTCCGACAACCCCGAGGTGAACGCGATGCTGCGGGCCACCACCACCAAGTGGTCGGCAGCCATCAACCGGTCTGGGGCTGCGGCCGGCCTGGAATTGTCCACTGACACAGCGGTCATGGCGATCGGTGGCTTCACCGGAAGTGATCCGGTGCCGACGCTTCAGCAGTTCCAGACCTATGTCGCCGACCGGCAGATCACCTACTACATCCTTGCGGAGCCCAAGGATCCCAAGTCGAACGGCGCCGGCCTCGGTGGGTTGTTCGGCAACAACTCGCACACCGACATTTCCGACTGGGTGAAGGCGAACTTCATCTCGACCAAGGTGGGCTCGGACACGGTGTACGACTTGAGCGCGCCGCTCAGGAAATAGGTGTCGCGCACAGGGATTCCGAAACCTCCCAGAGTCTTTCGGCCCGGTCCGGATCGGTGGCATAGGGTTCGGCATCGGTGCGCTCTGCGCAGTCAGCCAGGTACAGCCCGCCACGGCCGTCGAGGTCGGCGCTGGCGGCCGCCCAGACCTGGGTGGCCGCACCCTGCTCGGGCGTGGACACCTCGATGGCACGCGAGCGGGTCTGTCCGCTGACCGCGATGACATCTTCCCGCGACATGTGCCGGGCCAGGTTGGTGGCGACCATTCCCGGGTGCACGGCGAACGCGCGGATTCCCCGACCGCGAAGCCGTTGGTCGAGCGCGACGGCATGCAGGATGTTGGCGGTCTTGGCTGCGCCGTACGCGGCGAACTTGTCGTAATCGCGGCGCTCCCAGTTGGGATCATCCAGATCGACGTCATCGAGTCGATGGCCCTCGGAGGAGAGATTGACGATGCGGGTGCCCTCGACGAACTGTGGCCGCAATAGGTTTGTCAGCGCGAAGTGGCCCAGATGGTTTGTCCCGAACTGTGTTTCGAAGCCATCCTGGGTACGGCCGAACGGGGTGAACATCACCCCGGCGTTGTTCATCAGTACGTCGATCACCGGGGCGACCTCGGCGATCTGCGGTGCGGCCTGGCGAACACTGGTCAGGGAGGCGAGATCGATGACGACGCCGGACAGGTGCGCCGCGGGCATTTCGGTGAGGATGCGGTCACGGATGTTGGACAGTGCGTCGGCGTTGCGGGACGCCAACACCACGTGTGCTCCGGCCGAAGCCAGGGCGCGGGCGGACTCACGGCCCAGTCCGGAGGTGGCCCCGGTGATCACGATGGTCTTCCCACGCATGCTCATCGGTGCTCGCCCTCGACGATCACGCCCGCCGCCTTCTCCATCGGTTTGATGACGGAGGTGAAGTCGGATTCGGCACCTTCGGTGTTCAGCGTCTGCTCCCAGATCCGTTGCACGGTCGCGGCCATCTCGACCGGCAGGCCCAGGGAGGCAGCCTCATCCAGGTACAGTCCCACGTCCTTGGCCATCAAGCCGGTGGCGAACCCGTAGTCGAAGGTGCGGGGGAGTACCGCGCGCGGAAATTTGTCCCGGCTGGCGTGTGTCCCGCCAGACCCGGCATTGAGCACGTCGATCATCACGTCGGCGCTGAGTCCGGCCTTGACGCCCATCACCATCACCTCGGCGGTCGCGGCCAGGGTGGTGGCAGCCATCAGGTTGTTGATCAGCTTCATGGTTTGTGCGGCGCCGGGCTGTTCGGAGACGAAGATCGCCCGGCCAAGTGCCTCGAAAACCGTGGCCAGCGCATCGAATTCGGCGGGCGGACCGGACACCATCACCGCCAGGGTGCCGGCCCGGGCGCCGTGCATCCCGCCGCTGACCGGGCTGTCCAGCGCGGCAATGCCTTGTGCGGCCAGAACGGCGTGATTGCGTTGCGCCGCCTCGCCTCCCACCGTGGACAGGTCCACGAAGCGCTTGACAAGGGACCCGGCCGCGACGTCGGTCACCACGGCCTCGGAGATCTGCGGGGTGGGCAGACTGGCCAATATCGTCTCGGTGCGGTCCGCCACCTCGCGCACCGAAGTGGCCGGCTGGGCGCCCAGCGCGGTCGCCTTGGCGAGCACGTCCTTGCGGACATCGAAGGCCACCACCGGAAATCCCGCCGTCAGCAGCCGATTCATCATGGGCCACCCCATGTTGCCCAGTCCGATGAAACCGATCTCGGGATTCACGCACGCTCCTCGTCGAGGTCGGCGAACACGGCGCGGGCCAACCGGAAGCTGTCGACCGCGGCCGGGATGCCCGCGTAGATGCCGACCTGCAGGAAGATCTCGCAGATCTCCTCGCGGGTGACACCGTTGGTGAGCGCGCCGCGGATGTGCGTGCTCAACTCGTTCGGCCGGTTGAGTACCGCGATCATCGCCAGGTTCAGCATGCTGCGGGTCTTCAGTTCCAGGCCCTCACGACCCCACACCGCACCCCAACAGTATTCGGTGACCAGGTCCTGCAGCGGCTTGGAGAATGCGTCGACGTTTCCGGCCGCCTTGCGGACATACTCCTCACCGAGGACCGCTGTGCGGATCGCCAATCCCTTGTCGTACGTGTCTTGATCCATTGCGTGCCTTTCAGTAGTTCGAGCAGTAGCTCGGGCAGATCACAGGGCCACCACAACCGTCTTGGTGGCTGTCACGGCATCGAGTGCCTCGTAACCTTTTTCGCGGCCGTATCCGGACTTCTTGAAGCCACCGAACGGCAGCTCGACGCCGCCACCGGCGCCGTACGTGTTGACGTACACCTGCCCGGCGACCACCTCGGCGGCCAGTCGGTGCGCCCGGGACAGATCTCGCGTCCACAGTGCTGCCAGCAAGGCGTACTCGGTTCCGTTGGCCAGCGCGACCGCCTCCTGCTCGTCGTGAAAGCTGTTGACGGTCAGTGCCGGGCCGAAGATCTCCTGCTGGGCGATGGGCGATGGGCGAGGCCGGGTCGACGGCGTCGATCACCGTAGGGGCAAAGTAGGCGCCGTCGCCGAGTTCCTGCTCGTGCGGGGGTGCACCGCCGCAAAGGATTTCACCGGTGGTGTTGCCCGACACCAGAACGGTCACCCGCTGCTGCTGCCGGTGGGAGATCAGCGGACCCAGATCGCGATCGGCGATCCCGGGTCCCATGCTGACCTGCCGGAACCGGTCGAGAACCAGCTCCAGGAGCTCGTCGTGGATTCCTTCATCGACGAGCAATCGCGATCCGGCCGAACAGGTTTGCCCGGCATTCTGCAGGATCGCCTTGGTGATGAAGTCGGCTGCGCGGGGCAGATCGGCGTCGGCGAAAACAATCTGCGGCGATTTCCCACCGAGTTCCAGCACCACCGGAACCACCCGATCTGCGGCGGCCAGCGCGGCACCGGCTTCGGCTCCGATCCCGGTGACCACGTTGACGATCCCGGCAGGCAATCCCACCTCAACGGCGAGTCGGGCGAACTCGACTGCGGTGCGGGGTGTTTCATCGGCCGGCTTGACCACCACGGTGTTGCCTGTGGCGATCGCCGGTGCCACCGCCCGGGCGAGCAGCTGAATGGGGTAGTTCCAGGCGATGATGTGACCCGTCACGCCCAACGGCTCGCGCCGGGTGTAGACGTGCAGGTCCTCGGTCAGCGGGATGGTCTGGCCGTGGTAGCTGTCGATGGCGTGGCCGTAGAACCGGAAATATCGTGCGGCCACGGTGATGTCGGTTCGGGCCTGGCTCAGCGGCTTGCCAGTGTCCTCACATTCCAGCAGCGCCAGCCTTTCCCTGTGGCCGTCGATGACATCGGCGATCGCGACGAGCGCTTCGCAGCGGTGCGCGGGCGCGGTCTTGCGCCACCCGACGAATGCCCGCCGCGCAGCGGTGACCGCCCGGTCGATCTCGTCGGGACCGCCGCGTGCCACTGCGCCGATCGACCGTCCCGTGGCGGGATCGATGTTGTCGTACTGCTGAGCCGAGGGCACCGACGTGCCGTCGATGAATGATTCGGTCATCGCGGGCGCGCCCCGTCGAGGAACAGTCGCACCAAGGTCCGCATACGTTTGTCCAGGTCGTCAGGATCCCAGGACACACCCCAGAGTGCGCCGGTGGCGGGGCCGCCGACGACCATGCTCAAGAACGCGCCCCCGACCACCGCGGGATCGTCGATCTCGATGATTCCGGCCTCGGCGTGGCGGGCGAGGACCTCGGCGATGAACGTCAGCGCCGGCACGGTGCCCTGTTCGTACACGAGCCGGAACAGCCGGGGGAAGCGGTTGCCCTCCGCGTAGAGGATGCGCTGCAGTGCGATACCGGCCGGACTGGTGATGCCGGCCAACCGAATCCGGCCGATGGCGAGCAGGGTTTCCTCCAGGTCGTCGGTCTCGGTCGCGCGCAGCGTCTCGATGGGCACCAGCCACCGGTCCACCGCACGTTGCACGGAGGCTTCGAACAGGGCGGCCTTGTCGGGGTAGAGGCCATAGATGGTGCGCTTGGCCATACCGGCTGCTGCCGCGATGCTCTCGACCGTGGACCGCTCGAATCCGTTGTCCAGGAAGACTTCCAGAGCGCAGTCGAGCAGTTCACGGTGCCGCTGCTCGGCCTGTTCCCGGGTCGGCCGGCCCGCGCGCGGCCTTGACGAACTCTGGGGCATGAGCGCATAGTAGCATTAATGAAACGCACTAGGTGCTATTAATTTGATTTCTTTCAGGAGCCACCTATGACCGCAGTCGACCAACTCCTCGCCCTGCAGACCGCGCCGGATCGCTACGACGTCGCGCCCGCCGAGGTGCAGGGGCTGCAGATTGAAGCCGTCAACGAGCGCTTCGCCGCGCGCGTCGACCAGATCCCGTTGCTGCGCAATCGCGCTCAATCCGCCCAGATCGACAACGTGGCCGAGCGCACGGATCTGGTACAACTGCTGTTCGCGCATGGCGCCTACAAGAGTTACGCGCAGAGTTGGCTGACCGGCGGCCGGTGGGACCGGATGGCCAAGTGGGTGGGCACGGTCTCCGCCTGCGATCCGTCCGGTGTGGATGTCGACGGGGTGGCCGGGCTCGACGACTTCGTCGCCAGGATGGAGTCGGTGGGCTGCTACCTGAGCTGCTCCAGTGGAACCACCGGCAAACCCGCCATGATCGCCAGCGCGGCATCGGACATGGCGACTGCCTCGCAGGGCAACGTCACCGGGTTGACCTGGGCCACCGGCATCCCCGCCGACGGTAGCCGCAAGCTGTTCGGGCTTGGACCGCGTACCAAGGTCGAGCGCAACGAGCGCACCCGGATCGCGTTGGTCGAGGCGTTTTCCACCGAGGCCGACAGCTACCAGCTGCCAATCGAGCCCATCTCGGTCGGCTCGATCATGGAGATGATCGAGCTGCGGCAGCGCATCGCCGACGGCACGGCCAGCCCTTCGGAGATCACCGCCTTCGAGGCGACCAGCTCCGCGCGGCAGAGCGCGATGGACAACGCGATCGCCGACGCGGTCGATGAGCTGATCGCCAGTCGTGACCGGCAACTGCTGCTGACCTCGATGTTCGCCTCGCTCTACCAAGTGGCCCAAGGTGTGCGGGCAAAAGGCTTCTCCGGTAAAGACTTCCGCGACGACACCGCACTGCTGGTGGCCGGTGGACTCAAAGGTTCCGCGCTGCCGCCGGACTATCGCGAGTACATCTTCGACACCTTCAACATCGCCGACGAGCGGGTGTTCCACTTCTACTCGATGCAGGAACTGAACACCCCGTTCCCGAAGTGCCGGGCCGGCCGGTATCACGTCCCGCCGTGGGTGCTGCTGCTTCCGCTCGACGAACCCGGCGAAAATATCGTCGACACCTCCTCGGGGCGAGTGCTGGCGCGTGGGGCGTTCTTCGACCTGTCGCTGGACGGCCGCTGGGGTGGGATCATCTCCGGTGACCGCATCGATGCCGACTTCGGGGTGTGCGAATGCGGCCATCAGGGGCCGACGATCGGCCCGGACATCACCCGTTACGCCGATCTCGGCGGGGACAAGATCACCTGCTCGGGCACCATCGACGCCTACGTGCGGGGTGAGGCATGAGCGCCGCGATCGCCCTGTCGGCCCCGTTCGTGATCCGCGGGCAGTTGGTCGAGGGAGAAGGCGCACAGCACAGCTCCCGAGACCTCGGCGTCGACTTCGCCACGCCTGCAATCGAACTGGACGCGCTGGTGACCCCGCGATCGGAGATGCCACCACTGCTGAACGTGCCGCTGGCCGAGATCATCGATTTCCTGGTCGAAACCGGCGAACGGTTGGCGCTGGACCGCAATGCGCACATGCAGCGCTGCCTGGACCTGGTGGCCGAGACCAACCCGCTACCGCGCCGGGTGGTGGAGAACCTCTACCGCAGCGCACCGGCGCTGCTGCGGCGCGAGAGTCTGTGGGCCCAGGTGACGTCGAACTTCGCCGATCCGGCTGCGCTCGACGGCTGGGTGAGCCGCACCGACGCGACGGGCAATGCCGGTGCGATCCGGGCGTTCCCGCCGCGGATGGTGCACATGCTGGCCGGCAACGCCCCGGCCGGTTGCATCGCCTCGATTGCCCAGAGTGCGTTGGTCAAGGGCATCAGCTTGTTGAAGATGCCGTCCTCGGACCCGTTCACCACGGTGGCGGTATTACGCACCATGGCCGAGATTGATCCGAAACACCCAGTGGTGCAATCAATGTCGGCGGTGTACTGGGCCGGCGGTGACGAGGCGATCGAGCGGACGATCTACCGGCCGCAGTACTTCGACAAGATCGTGGCCTGGGGCGGCGGCCCGGCCATCAGCAACGTCATCAAGTACCTCGGGCCTGGGATCCAGCTGGTGTCGTTCGACCCCAAGAGCTCGATCTCGATGATCGGGCGCGAGGTGTTCGCTTCCGACGAGGTGCTCGCCGACGTGGCAGAGCGGGTAGCCGCCGACACCTGCGTGTTCAACCAGGAGGCCTGCCTGGCAAGCCGATTCGTCTTCCTGGAGGCCACCGACCGGGCCCAGGCTCAGCGGTTCTGCGCTGAGTTGCTGCCGCGCCTGGGCGTCGACCGGCTGTTCGGATCGGCCATCGCGCCGCTCCCGCCCAGCGACATCCGCGACGAGGTCGAGGTGATGGGCGCCATGGGCGATGAGCTTCAGGTGTTCGGCCGCTTCGACGGCCGCGGCGTGGTGCTGCTGTCGGATGCCCCGGTGGATTTCCATCCGTCCAACAAGACCTCCAATGTCGTCATGGTGGACTCCCTCGACGACGCGGTTCGCCATGTCAACGTCGCGACCCAGACCATCGGCGTCTACCCGTTCGACCGCAAGGCTCAGCTGCGCGACGCGTTGGCCAGTGCCGGCGGCCAGCGGCTGTGCCGGGTGGGCACCGCCAACGGTCACGTCGAGGGCGGCCCGCACGACGCGATGTACCCGTTGGCCCGTCTGGTGCACTGGATGGGTGATGACGACATCCTCGTTGCGGACGCGAATGCGGCGCTGCCGTTAGGGGCCGGATAACGCCCGTGCATCGGCGTACGCTGCCTGCATGTCTGCGTCGTCGCCAGCGTCCGTCCGGCGCAGACCGGGTGTCGCCGAGTCGGTGATCAGTTGGGCCGCATGGGCCGTCGTCGGCCTGCTTGCCATGTTGCTGGCGTTCGCCGCGATCTTTCCGTTGGGCTTCAGTGGGGCGTTTCCCGAACAGGCCGACGACGCTGGGACCGTGGCCGGATGGGCGGTGCTGACGCTCGCGCTGGTCGTCCTCGCGCCGATCGGCATGGCGATCGGGCATTGGCGGCATTGGCACATCTGGTACTGGCCGGTGCTGTGCGGTGCCGTGGCGGGCATAACGTTCGCCTCGTTTCAGGCCCTGTAGACGTCGTATCGAGCGTGGCAGGACCGGCCACGTAAACTGGAGGGCCGGAGTTTTAACCGGAAAAGGGGCGTACCTGTATGAGCGGCCATTCCAAGTGGGCCACCACCAAGCACAAGAAGGCCGTTGTCGATGCCAAGCGCGGCAAGATGTTCGCCAAGCTGATCAAGAACATCGAGGTCGCGGCGCGTGTCGGCGGGGGAGACCCGGCCGGTAACCCCACCCTCTACGACGCCATCCAGAAGGCCAAGAAGAGCTCGGTGCCCAACGACAACATCGAGCGCGCCCGCAAGCGCGGCGGTGGTGAAGAGGCCGGCGGCGCCGACTGGCAGAACATCACCTACGAGGGATACGGCCCCAACGGTGTCGCGGTGCTCATCGAATGCCTGACCGACAACCGCAACCGCGCCGCCGGTGAAGTCCGGGTCGCGATGACCCGCAACGGCGGCAACATGGCCGACCCGGGCTCGGTCGCCTACCTGTTCTCCCGGAAGGGCGTGGTGACGCTCGAGAAGAACGGTCTGACCGAGGACGACGTGCTGCTGGCAGTCCTGGAAGCCGGCGCCGAAGAGGTCAACGACCTCGGCGACTCCTTCGAGGTCATCTCCGAGCCCACCGACCTGGTTGCGGTGCGCACCGCGCTGCAGGACGCCGGCATCGACTACGACTCGGCCGAGGCCAGCTTCCAGCCGTCGGTGAGTGTGCCGGTCGACCTGGAGGGCGCCCGGAAGGTGTTCAAGCTCGTCGATGCGCTGGAGGACAGCGACGACGTGCAAGACGTGTACACAAACATCGACATCCCCGACGATGTCGCTGCGCAGCTCGACGAGGAGTAGTGGGGAGCATCCTCGACCCTGAGGGTGCGAAATGGACGGTACGCCGGCGTTGCTTGCCGTGGCGTCCGCGCCGAAAGATGCCCGACGACTGGGGTTTTGGCGACGCGTCCTTCGGCAACGGGGACGACATCATCAGCATCGTGCTGAACATCGCCCTGGTAGTGCTTTTGCTCGCCGTGGATCATCGTGGTCCGCCGTGACCACAAGCTCGTCGGCGAGGAAGCGGCGCGTGGTTGGGAGGCGACCAGCGCCCGCATCGCTCAGATCAAGTCGTTCATCGTGTCGGGTGCAGCGCTGCGTCGATAGGCGTCTCGCCCGAGATCACCTCGAAGGTCCGCCCAGCGGTCTCGGGCTCGTGCAATACCGCAAGCAGCACCAGCGCGACGTCCTCGCGCGGAATGCTTCCCCGGCCGGTTGATTCGCGGACCGTCACCTTTCCGGTGCCCGGTTCATCGGTGAGTCCGCCCGGGCGCACAATCGTGGTGCGCAATCCGGTGCGTGCCCGCACATCGGCGTCGGCCTCGGACTTGGCGCGTATGTAGGCCAGGAACACCTCGTCGTAGTTGGTATCCAGCGACCGGTCGTCGGCGGCGAGCGCCGACACCATCACGTAGCGGCCGACGCCCGCGGCCTCGGCGGCGTCGGCCAGCAGAATCGCGGCGTCGCGGTCCACGGTCTGCTTGCGGCTCGCCCCGCTGCCCGGCCCGGCTCCGGCCGCGAACACGACGGCGTCGGCGTCGCGTACCGCGTCGGCGACCTCGTGCACCGACGCCTGCTCCAGATCGAGCACGACGGCCTCGGCTCCGGCGGCCTGCAGGTCGGCCGCCTGAGCCGGATCGCGGATGAGGCCGGCTACCTCATCGCCGCGTTCGGACAACAACTGCTCAAGGATCAGGGCGATCTTGCCGTGGCCACCGGCTATCACTACGCGCATGGTTTCGACCCTACGGATGTGAGCGTGTCCCTGCCGCAGGCTGTCGCCGGCTCGCGCTAGGCTCTCGAACAGATGTTCTGACGAAGGGGTTCGTGTGCGGGTGATGGGAGTGGATCCCGGGTTGACGCGCTGCGGCCTGTCGGTGGTCGAGAGTGGCAAGGGCCGGCAGGTCACCGCGCTGGATGTGGACGTGGTCCGCACCCCGGCCGATGCACCGCTGCAGAAGCGGCTGCTGGAGATCAGCGATGTGGCCGAGTACTGGATGGACACCCACCGGCCAGATGTGATCGCGATAGAGCGGGTCTTCGCTCAACAGAATGTTTCCACCGTGATGGGCACCGCCCAGGCGGGCGGAGTGATCGCGCTGGCCGCCGCCCGGCGGGACATCGAGGTGCACTTTCACACCCCCTCGGAGGTCAAGGCGGCGGTCACCGGGAACGGCCGCGCCGACAAGGCGCAGGTCACCGAGATGATCACCAGAATCCTTGCGCTGCAGGCCAAGCCGACTCCGGCAGACGCCGCCGACGCGCTGGCCCTCGCCATCTGCCACTGCTGGCGCGCCCCGATGATCGAGCGCATGGCTGCCGCCGAGGCGATGGCCGCCGAACAGCGCCGCAAGTACCAGGCCAAGCTGAAATCCACCGCGAAGGCGGCCCGGGCATGATCGCGTCGGTTCGCGGTGAGGTCATCGACATCGCCCTCGACCATGCAGTGATCGAGGCCGCCGGCGTCGGCTACAAGGTGATGGCGACCCCGTCGACCCTGGCCAACCTGCGCCGTGGCACCGAATCACGGCTGATCACCGCGATGATCGTGCGTGAGGATTCGATGACGCTCTACGGATTCGCAGACGGGGAGGCCCGTGACCTGTTCCTCACCCTGCTGGGGGTGTCCGGCGTTGGCCCCAAGATCGCCCTGGCGACGCTGGCGGTCTACGACCCGCAGCACCTGCGTCAGGCCCTGGCCGACAGCGACGTGACGGCCTTGACTCGGGTTCCGGGCATCGGTAAACGCGGAGCCGAGCGGATGGTGCTCGAACTGCGCGACAAGATCGGGCCGGTCACCCCCGGGGCGATCGGCGGGAGCACCGGTCACGCGGTGCGCGCCCCGGTGGTGGAAGCCCTTGTCGGACTTGGCTTTGCAGCCAAACAGGCCGAGGAGGCCACCGACAAGGTTCTGGCCAACGATCCGGAGGCGACGACGGCTTCCGCGCTGCGGGCAGCGCTGTCCATGTTGGGTAAGAAGTAATGGGCCGATTCGACGATGACGAGGAACCCGACGAGCGGGAGGTCTCACCGGCGCTGACGGTCGGTGAGGGTGATGTCGACGCCAGCCTGCGCCCGCGCTCGCTGGGGGAGTTCATCGGTCAGCCGCGGGTGCGCGAGCAGCTGTCGCTGGTTCTCGAAGGCGCCAAGAATCGCGGTGGCACACCGGATCACATCCTGTTGTCCGGCCCGCCTGGGCTGGGCAAGACCTCACTCGCGATGATCATCGCGGCCGAGCTCGGCTCCTCACTACGGCTCACCTCGGGTCCCGCCCTGGAGCGGGCCGGTGACCTGGCTGCGATGTTGTCCAACCTCGTCGAGCACGACGTGCTGTTCATCGACGAGATCCACCGCATTGCCCGGCCTGCCGAGGAGATGCTGTACCTGGCGATGGAGGACTTCCGCGTCGACGTGGTGGTCGGGAAAGGCCCTGGTGCCACGTCGATCCCGCTCGAGGTCGCGCCATTCACTCTGGTGGGGGCGACCACCCGGTCCGGGGCGCTGACCGGCCCACTGCGGGACCGGTTCGGGTTCACCGCGCACATGGACTTCTACGAACCTGTCGAACTCGAGCGGGTGCTGGCCCGGTCGGCCGGCATCCTGGGCATCGATTTGGGCAGTGAGGCCGGTACCGAGATCGCCCGACGCTCCCGTGGCACGCCCCGTATCGCCAACCGGCTGCTACGCCGGGTCCGGGACTACGCCGAGGTGCGCGCCGACGGGGTGATCACCTGCGATATCGCCAAGGCCGCGTTGGAGGTCTACGACGTCGACGAGCTCGGCCTGGATCGCCTGGACCGCGCCGTCCTGTCGGCGCTCACCCGCAGTTTCGGTGGCGGTCCGGTCGGGGTGTCGACGTTGGCAGTGGCCGTGGGGGAGGAAGCCACCACGGTCGAAGAAGTCTGCGAGCCCTTCCTGGTGCGCGCCGGCATGGTGGCCCGCACCCCACGAGGCCGGGTGGCCACTCCGCTGGCGTGGACGCATCTGGGCATGCAACCGCCGATTACGGGACTGGGGCAGACCGGGCTGTTTGAATAGGCGGCATGGTCGACGTCGGTTGGGTGTCCGTAGCAGGTTTGGTGTTCGCCGCGCTCGCCGCGGCCCTGCATGTCTACATCTTCGTGATGGAGTCGTTGACGTGGACTTCGCCGCGAACCCGCGCCACCTTCGGGATCAGTGCGGAAGAGGCCCAGGCCACCAAGGAGCTGGCCTTCAACCAGGGCTTCTACAACCTGTTCCTGGCGATCGTCACTGTCGTCGGTATCGTCGCGATTGGCCTGGGACACAACGCGGTTGGGTCCGCACTGGTGTTGGCCGGAGTCGGCTCGATGCTGGCCGCCGCCGCGGTGCTGTTGACCAGCTCGCCGGACAAGGCTCGCGCCGCGATCACCCAAGGTGCCTTCCCGCTGATCGCTGTCGTGTTGCTCGCGATCGGCCTGCTCTAGGCCGCGGATCTGTTGAACACCACGTGAATTTCGCGGGTGAGTCCTCGGATTCCGCCGGGTAAGGGTGGCGCGGTTGAACGGTAGACGGCGCCGGTCGGAGTGATGTGTTCGGTGCAGTGGCGACCGAATTCGTCGACGGACGCCACTACCCGCCAGCCCGGTGTTTCCTTGACGTAGTTGCAACGTTCGCACAGGCCTTCGCCGTTGGCGGCGCTGGTGGGACCGTGCTGGTGGTGCGGGGTGACGTGGTCGATGTGGCGGATGGGGGCGTTGCAGTAGGGGGTGCGGCAGATTTCGTCGCGCAAGGCGATGAATTGGGCGAGGCCTTTGGGAAAGCGTCGTGATCGAGATTCCATGGCGACGAGGGCGCCGGTGTCGGGCGCGGCGTACAGCCGTCGCAGGGTGGCCCATGAGTTGTCGTTGGCGACGGCATTGCTGATCAGGCGGCGCGCCATGGCGGCGGGGATGGGTCCGTAATTCTCCAGGTGTGCGGGCTGGGCGGCGCCGCCGAACAGGGTGTCGTCGGACAGTACGAGGTTGACTGCGGCGGGGACTGCTGTGGCGACGTCTCGGCCGGTGATGCGGGCGGTCAGGGTGTCGGCCATGGCTTGGCCGCGGTTGCGGCCGTCGGTGCAGCGGTCGGCTGATCGGGAGAGTGTGGCTTGGACGGCGGCGCCGTCGGTGGCGGGTAGGAGTGCGGTGACGCGGGTCATGTTGTCGGGGGCGGGGCGGAAGGTGACGTTGCGGTCTTCGGGGGCGCGGGTGACGCGGTCGATGACGGCTTGTGGGTCGAGTTGGTAGGCAATGCTTTTGGCGTCCGCGCTGAGCCGGGTATCGCCGAGGCCGATCAGGGTGGTGGCGTTTTCGCAGAGTTGTTGATCGAGGCGGCGTCGATCGGCGGGGCAGAGGCAGGCGGCCTCACGCACGATCAGGTGGGCGCGCCATTCGGTGAGCACCCCGGTTTCCAGGGCGGCCAGGGTGTAGGGCAGATCGTGGACCAGGATGCGCGCGTCGGCGAGGTGGTGGCTGCCGCGGTTGGGGGAGCCCAAACGGGCCAATCCGATTTCCGAACCCAACCCGCGGCCGCGCCGCAAGGCAGGCACGCCCCTGGCTGCTTCGGCGGTGCGGCGGGCGATTTCCAGGGCGGCGGTGGCGCGGGCTTGGCCGGCTGCGGCCGCCGACTTGAGTCGTTCGAGTTCGGCGATGCGGTCCCGCAGTGCTGCCTCGTCGGCATCGGGATCGACGTTCGCGAACTCTTCGAACATGTGTGCGATGCTACGTCACGTGGGTGACAACCCGCGGAGAATGCGTCTAGCTGCGGTTTTCCACCCACCCGGCCAGTGCCGCCAGCGCCATCTGGGCGCTGGGGACGTGGTTGACTCGCGCATCGCCACGCAGAAACTGATTGGCCGCGGTCCTTGATAAGGACCGCGGCCGCTCAGGGGGTTCTTCCCTTGTGGGGAAGCCGGTTACAGCAGTCCGAGCTGCTGCAGGTTGGTGATGTACTGCACGATGACGGGCGCTGTGACATGCGGGATGTCCTTGTCGGGCCCGATCTTGGCGTCCTGCACGGCCGCCCGGAACCGGTCGGTCGGCGCGGCTGCACCGAGCAACGGGTACGACGGCTGCTGGTAGTTGTGCAGCAGCGGCAGCAGCGAGGCCTGACGCTGCTTGTCCGGCAGGGCACGCAACGCGGTCTCGAAGCGCTGCAACCACTGCCCGTAGTCGTCGATGGGGTGCACCGGGTAGCCGGCCTCGATCAGCCAGTCGGTGAACTCGTCGAGTCCGAGGCCGTCGTCGTGCGGGTTCATCACGTGGTAGGTCTCGAAACCTTCGGTCACGTGTACGCCCAGCGTCGAGATAGCCTCGGCGATGAACTCGACGGGCAAGCCGTCGTAGTGGGCACGTTGACGGTTTCCGTCAGCATCCAGTTCGTAGAACGATCCAGGTGCGATGCCGGTGGCCACCAGGCTCAGCATCAACCGGGTGAACATGTCGGGAAGGTTCAGCTGGCCCGAGTAGGTGGTGTCGGCCAGGATCATGTCGCAGCGGAACACCGAGACGGGCAGGCCGCACAGATCGTTGGCCTCGCGCAGCAGGACCTCGCCGGCCCACTTGCTGTTGCCATAGCCGTTGGCGTAGGAATCGTCGACCTGCCGGGTCGGGCTGATCACCCGGATGTCGGCATCCTCGACGAACTCGCCGGGCTTGATGCCTCCGGCCACGCCGATCGTCGAGACGTACACGAACGGCTTGATTTTCGTGGTGAGTGCGATACGGATCAGCTCGGCAGTACCCAGGGCATTCGCGTCGAACATCTGGCTGTAGGGCAGCACGTGGTTGACCAGTGCGGCCGGGTCGACGATCAGGTCGACATCGTCGGCCAGCCGCTGCCAGGTGTCGTGATCGAGACCCAGATCGGCCTCGCCCTTGTCGCCCGCGATCACTTCGAGGTGGTCGGCGGCCAATTCCTGGTAGTGGGCAAGCAGTTTCGGGTCGCCGCCGCTGTTAGGTCCAGCACTGTCGAAGGTGGCATCCAGGCGCGCACGTGCCTCGGCATCGCTCTTGGCGCGGACCAGGGCGATGACCTTGCCGTCGACCAGGTCCATGCGCTCCAGCCATTCCAGGGCCAGGTAGCGGCCGAGGAAGCCGGTGGCGCCGGTGAGCAGCACGGTGCGGACCTCGGCCGGAGCCTTGGGCAGCGACGGTGCGGCGGCCAGGGTGTCGGCGTCGAGGAACTTGTCCAGCGTCAGGTCGCGGGCATGCACCTCGGTGGCGTTACGTCCGTGCACCGACGCATAGGTCGGGCGCTTCGATCCGTGGCGCTGCGCCTCGATGTAGCCGGCGATGCCGGCCAGATCGGTGGCCGGGCTGACGATCACGCCGACCGGCACGTCCACGTCGAAGATCTCGTGCAACAGGTTGGAGAACGTCAACGCCGACAAGGAATCTCCACCCAGGTCGGTGAAGTGGGCATCGGGCGCCAGGTCGGTTGTCGCGGCACCCAGCAGTGCGCCGGCGGCGCGGCCGACGGTGTCGAGAACGGGGGCGTGAGCTCCGCTGCGCCTCAGCTCACTCAGCTCGTTGGCCTGGCCTTCGGCCAGTTCGGTGTACAGCTGCTCCAACCGATCGCCGTAGTGGCTCTTCAGATTCGGGCGGGCCAGCTTGCGGATACCGGTCAGCAGGCCGTTCTCCAGGCTGAAAGGTGTTGTCTCAACGAGGAAATCGCGAGGAACCTCGTACGACTGCAGGCCGGCGACACGGGCCGCGTCCTGGAGTGAATCGTTGATCGCCTGCTTGGATGCGGCGAGATCGGTGGGCACCACGACGGCCAGCAGGTAGGAGCGGGCGCTGTTGCCGTAGATGAAGATCTGGCGCACCAGTGGGCTGTCCCCGAAGACCGCCTCCAGCTTGGACACGGTGACGAACTCGCCCTGCGAAAGCTTGAGCACGTTGTTGCGCCGGTCGAGGTACTCGACGTGGTCCGGTCCGAGCTCGGCCACGATGTCACCGGTGCGGTAGTAGCCGTCCTCGTCGAACATCTCGGCGGTGATCTCGGGACGCTTGTAGTAGCCGGGGAACATCTGCTCGGACTTCACCAGCAACTCACCGCGCGGGTGGGGTTGGTCGGTGCGGAAGTAACCCAGATCCGGGACGTCGACGAGCTTGTAGTCGATCACCGGCGGGCGCTGGATGTGCCCGTCGACGAAGACCGAACCGGCCTCGGTCGAGCCGTATCCCTCCAGCAGGTGCATGTCGAGCAGGCGCTCGACCCAGGTCTTCATCTCCGGCGAGATCGGCGCGGAGCCGGTCATCGCGGAGACGAACCGTCCGCCCAGCAGGTGTTCACGGACCTCGGTGAGGACTGCGTCCTCGGATCCGGCTCCGGCACGGTCGACCCGGCTCTGATACTCCTGGAACAGCATGTCCCAGATCCGCGGCACGAAGCTGAGCTGCGTGGGCCGGACCAGGGTGAGATCGTCCAGGAAGGTGGACAGATCGCTGCGTGCGGCGAAGTATGCGGTGCCGCCCGAGCTCAGCGTGCCGATCAGGATGCCGCGGCCCATCACGTGGCTCATCGGCATGAAGTTCAGGGTGATCGCGGGCAGCACGGCCTGGTTCTCGTCCCAGGTGGCCTTCGAAACGAGCTGCCACATGTTGGCGACCTTGCTCTCCGGGTACATCGCGCCCTTGGGGGTGCCGGTGCTGCCGGAGGTGTAGATCAGCATGGTCAGCGGGTCGGGCTGGCCCGGGGTGTAGAGCGGTGCGTCGGCCAGCGAGCGTCCGCGGTCGAGCACGTCGGCCAATGGTTCGACGATCACGTCGGTACCCGCCAGTGCGGCCTTGGCCGCCTCGAAGCTCTCACGCTGAGCGTCCACCTGGGGCCGGTAGTCGAATACCACCAGGCGCCGCGGTGCGGGGCCCGACCGGACCAATTCGACTGCGTCGTCGAGGAAGTCGATGCTCGCCGCGATCACGGTCGGTTCCGTTTCGGCGACGATGGGACGCAGTGTGGTGACGGGGGCGCTGGTCTGCAGCGGCACCGAGACAGCGCCCAGTTCGATGAGGGCGGTGTCGATGGTGGTGTAGTCCACGCTGGTGAACCCGAGGATGGCGACGCGGTCGCCGGGCTTCACCGGATGGTTGTGCCAGGCGTTGGTCACGGCCTGAACGCGGTCTCCGAGCTGGCGGTAGGTGATGGTCTCGAACCGAGGCTGGAGTACCGCGGTGGTGCGGCCGGCGGCATCGGTGACAAGATCGACGGCGCGCTGCCCGAGCGCGGGGCGGTCGGCATACCCGGCGAATACCCCTTTGACGATGGCGGGCAGCCGCAGTTCCGGCTGGGCGAGGGCGGTGTTGACGGCGTCGCTGGGGCGGGCGTCGGCGAACTGCGTATCGGTGTCATACAGGTGTGCGATCCGGCGTTGGAGCCGGTCCTCGCGTGTTTCGGTGGTCATATCGGGTCCCCTGAGCAAATCAAAATAACTATGGTCGGCACGTTTGCCGCGCCTACTAATTACTACGTTAGTAAAACTAATTATATTTCGAGATGCCAGTCCGGCGCATGCGAGATTCGTCACGCCGACGTGCGCCCGTCCCACTCCGATGTGGAACGGGCGCACGGGGGCTTAGAGCAGGCCGAGCTGCTGCAGGTTGGTGATGTACTTGACGATCACCGCCGGGCTGACATGGGGGATGTCCTTGTCCGGCCCGATCTTGGCTTCCTGCACCGCGGCCCGGAAGTGGTCGGTCGGGGCCAGGGCGCCCAGCATCGGCCGCTCGGGCTTCTGGTAGTTGTGCAGCAGCGGCAGCAGGGAGGCCTGACGCTGCCTGTCCGGCAGGGCGCGCAGGGTGCTCTCGAAGCGCTGGATCCACTGCCCGTAGTCGGCGATGCGCTCGATCGCGTAGCCGGCCTCGATCAGCCAGTCGGTGAACTCGTCCATGCCGAGGCCGTCGTCGTACGGGTTCATCACGTGGTAGGTCTCGAAGCTCTCCACGGACTGCCCGCCCAGGGTCGAGATGGACTCCGCGATGAACTCGACGGGCAGGCCGTCGTAATGCGAGCGCTGCCGGTTGCCGGCCGCGTCGAGCTCGTAGAACGAGCCGGGCGCGATACCGCTGGCGACGAGGCTGAACATCATCCTGGTGAACATGTCCGGCAGGTTCAGCTGACCCGAGTAGGTGGTGTCGGCCAGGATCATGTCGCAGCGGAACACCGCCACCGGCAACCCACACAGATCGTTGGCCTCGCGGAGCAGGACCTCACCGGCCCACTTGCTGTTGCCGTAGCCGTTGGCGTAGCCGTCGTTGACCTTGCGGACCGCGCTCATCTGGCGGACATCGACATCCTCGACGAACTTTCCGGGCTCGATCTGATCGCCCACGCCGATGGTCGACACATAGGTGTACGGCTTGATCTTCGTGGTGAGTGCGATGCGGATCAGCTCGGCGGTGCCCAGGGCGTTGGGCCCGAACAGTTCGCTGTAGGGCAGCACGTGGTTGACCAGTGCGGCCGGGTCGACGATCAGGTCGACGTCATCTGCCAGTCGCTGCCAGGTCTGCTGGTCCAGTCCGAGGTTCTCCTCGCCCTTGTCGCCGGCGATCACCTCGAGGTGGTCGGCGGCCAGATCCTGGTAGTGCGCAAGCAGTTTCGCGTCGCCGCTGTCGAACGTTGCATCGAGGCGCGCACGCGCCTCGGCATCGCTCTTGGCGCGGACCAGCGCGATGACCTTGCCGTCGACCAGGTCCATGCGCTCCAGCCATTCCAGGGCCAGGTAGCGGCCGAGGAAGCCGGTGGCGCCGGTGAGCAGCACGGTGCGGACCTCGGCGGGGGCCTTGGGCAGGCCTGGCGCAGCGGCCAGGGTTGCGGCATCGAGGAACTTGTCCAGCGTGAGATCGGAGGCACTGACTTCGGCGGCGTGCCTGCCGTGCACCGATGCGTAGGTCGGGCGGTGGGATCCATTGCGCTGCGTTTCGATGTACTCGGCGATGCCGGCCAGATCGGTGGCCGGGCTGACGATCACACCCACTGGCACATCCACGTCGAAGATCTCCCGGAGAAGATTGCCGAAGGTCAACGCCGACAAGGAATCTCCGCCCAGGTCGGTGAAGTGGGCGTCGGGCTCCAGATCTGGTGCCGCGGCACCCAACAGGGCGCCGGCGGCCCGGCTCACGGTCTCCACCACCGGGGCGTCGGCCGCACCACTACGCAGCGCGCGCAACTCGTTGGCCTGCGTCTCGGCCAGGTCGGCGTAAAGCTGCTCCAACCGATCGCCGTAGTGCGCCTTCAGCTTCGGCCAGGCCAGCTTGCGGATGCCGGTCAGCAGGCCGTTCTCCAGGGTGAAAGGTGTTGTCTCCACGAGGAAATCGCGGGGGATCTCGTAGGACTGCAGGTCGGCGTCCCTGGCGACCTCCTGCAGGGATTCGTTGATCGCTTCCTTCGAAACCGTCAGATCGGTGGGCACCACGACGGCCAGCAGGTAGGGCTGCGCGCTGTTGCCGTACACGTAGATCTGTTGCACCAGAGGGCTGTTGCCGAACACCGCCTCGAGCTTGGCCAGCGTGACGAACTCGCCCTGGGCGAGCTTGAGCACGTTGTTGCGCCGGTCGACATAGCGAAGCTGGTTCGGGCCGATCTCCGCGACGACGTCGCCGGTCCGGTAGTAGCCGTCCTCGTCGAACACAGAAGCGGTGACCTCGGGACGCTTGTAGTAGCCGGGGAACAGATTCTCGGTCTTGATCAGCAGCTCTCCACGCGGGTGCGGCTGGTCGGTGCCGAAATACCCGAGATCCGGGACGTCGACGAGCTTGTAGTCGATCACCGGCGGTCGCTGGACCACACCGTCGAACAGTGCCATACCGGCTTCGGTCGATCCGTAACCCTCGAGCAGGTGGATTCCGAGCATGTCCTGGGTCCAGGCCTTGAGGTCGGCCGAGATGGGTGCCGAGCCTGTCATGGCCGCGACGAACCGTCCGCCGAGGACCTCGTCACGCACCTCGGTCAGCACGTCGGCCTCGACCGCGTCCCGGTCCTGGTCTGCCTCGACCAGGCGGTGATCGACCCGGCTCTGGAACTCGCTGTGGATCATTTCCCACACGCGCGGAACGAAATTCAGCTCGGTGGGCCGCACCAGCGCGAGGTCCTCCAGAAGCGTCGACAGGTCGCTGCGGGCCGCGAAGTAGCAGGTGCCGCCGGCGGCCAGCGACGCGTACAGGATGCCGCGGCCCATCACATGGCTCATCGGCATGAAGCTGAGATTGATGGCCGAGCTCACCGGTCCGAGCCAGGCTTTGCTGTTGCGCCGCCAGAATTTGCCGACAGAGCTCTGCAGGTACATGGCGCCCTTGGGGGCGCCGGTGCTGCCCGAGGTGTAGATCAGCAGCGCGAGCGGATCGGTGCCGTCAGCCTTGGGTGCCTCGGGCGAGGGCAGCTCGCTCCCGCGGGCCAGCAGGTCGGCGAGGGTCTCGACGGCGACGCCGGTCCCCGCCAGCCGCTCGGCGGCGGATGCGACGGCATCGCGATGGTCGTCGATCTCTGCGTGGTGGTCGAAGGCCACCACACGGGCCGGGGTGTGGGAGGTGAGCGCCAGCTCGACGGCATCGGCGAGGTGGTCGACACTCGCGGCGATCACGCGCGGCTCGGTCTCGGTCACGATGGGCGCCAGCGCGTCGGGCGAGGAGCTGGTCTGCAGTGGGACCGACACCGCACCGATCTGGCCCAGTGCAGTGTCGATCACGGTGTAGTCGGCGCTGGTGAAACCCAGGATGGCAACCCGGTCGCCGGCTGCGACGCCCGATGCGTGCAAGGCGGCGGCGACGGCGCGGACCTGGTCCCAGAGCTGGCCGTAGCTGATGGTGTCGAACCGGGGGAGCAGGCGGGCAGTGGTCCGACCGGTGGTCGGGTCGGTGACGAATTCTTGTGCGCGTTCACCGAGCGCCGGCCGTTCGGCATAACCCTGCAGGAGGGTCTGGACGATCTCGGGCAACAGGAGGCCGGGGACGTCGACGGCGGCGGTGACGGTGTCGCTCGGTATCGCGGCGGCGAACTGCGGATCGGTAGCGGTCAGATCGGCGATACGGATCGCCAGTTGTTCATCGCGAGTGTCAAACGACATCAAGAACCCTCTTTACAGATAGCAGAAATAATCACCGGCGCAACGTTGCGCTAACGAACTACTACGTTAGTGAAACTAAACTTATTTCCGGAAAACCAGCTTTACGGCTGTCAATGTGCTGTGAGTCTGGTCATTTCTTCGCGTGAACCAGGGAGGTCTGATCCCGAGTCAGCCGATAGCTGGAACAGCAGTCAAGTCGACCTCCGGGTAGGAGCGTTACTGCCACTGAGTTTGGGGTACCCACCGGGATGTCAAAGGAGGCATCATGACCGAATTCGATACCCGCGGCAGCCGGCTACGCATGCCACGCAGCCGCGGAGCAGCCAGCGGGTTTCTGCTGGTGCTGCTGGGAATCTGGGGTGCGCTGATCCCGTTCATCGGGCCGTACTTCGACTTCGCGTTCACGCCGGATCAGAGCTGGTTCTGGACGTCCGCGCGCGGTTGGCTGGAGGTGCTTCCTGGCGCTGTCACGGCGCTGGGCGGTCTGCTACTCCTGGTTTCGGGTAACCGGGCCACGGCTCATTTCGGTGGCTGGCTGGCCGTACTGGGCGGAGCGTGGTTCGTGGTGGGCCGTGCGTTGGCGGGGCCGCTGGGCATCGGCGACGCCGGGATGCCGATAGCCGTGACCGACGCCAAGCGCGTCAGCCTCGAGCTGGCCTACTTCTCGGGGCTGGGCGCATTGATCGTGTTCCTCGGAGCCGTCGCGGTGGGCCGACTGTCGGTCCGCAGCGTGCGCGACGTCGAATACGTGCGACGGCCCGTCGCTTCGGCTGTGTCAACCGAGCCCGAAGCGGTCGCCGACGCTCAGCCGACCGAAGCGGTGGGCGCGCGCAAGCACCGGTCGTGGGGCGGAATGTTCGGCAGGCGTCACACGCACGCGCATTGACGCGTCAGAGGTCGCGCAGGATCAGCTCGAGCACATCGAGCCCCTCGACGAGCAGCTCGTCGCTGATCGTCAGCGGCGGCAGGAAGCGCAGCACGTTGCCATAGGTGCCGCACGAGAGCACGATCACGCCGGCCGCATGGGCGCCGGCGCACAGCGCCTTGGTGAGATCCGGGTCGGGTGTGGTTGTGCCTGCCTTGACCAGTTCGACGGCGATCATCGCGCCCCGGCCGCGCACGTCGCCGATCCGGTCGTCCTCGGCCTGCAGCCGGCCCAGCCGGTCCTTCATCAGCAGTTCGATGTGCTGGGCGCGGGCTACCAGACCGTCGGCCTCGATGGTCTCGATGGTGGCCAGCGCCGCCGCGCACGCGATCGGATTGCCGCCGTAGGTGCCGCCCAGTCCCGACACGTGCGGCGAGTCCATGATCTCGGCGCGTCCGGTCACCCCGGACAGCGGCAGACCGTCGGCGATACCCTTGGCGGTGACGATGAGATCGGGATCGATGCCCTCGTGCTCACACGCGAACATCGCGCCGGTCCGGGCGAACCCCGTCTGCACCTCGTCGGCGATGAACACGACGTTGTTGTCGCGGCACCATCCCAGCAGCGCGGGCAGGAACCCGTCGGCCGGGACGATGAACCCGCCCTCGCCCTGGATCGGTTCGATGATGACCGCGGCGAGGTTGTCCGCGCCGATCTGCTTGTCCATCACGTCGATGGCGCGCTTGGCCGCGAGCGCGCCGTCGGTGGCCAGCTCCTTGCCGAACTCGGCATCGCGGAAGGGGTAGGACAGCGGCGCCCGGTAGATCTCGGGTGCGAACGGGCCGAAACCGTGCTTGTAGGGCATGGACTTTGCGGTCAGCGCCATCGTGAGGTTGGTGCGCCCGTGATAGGCGTGGTCGAAGGCGACAACGGCAGACTTGTGCGTATAGGACCGGGCGATCTTGACCGCGTTCTCCACGGCCTCGGAACCGGAGTTGAACAAGGCCGAACGAGTCTCGCCGCGCACCGGTGTGAGCCGATTGAGGTGCTCGCAGACCGCGACGTACTGCTCGTACGGTGTCACCATGAAGCACGTGTGGGTGAACTCGCCGGCCTGTGCGGCCACGGCCTCGACCACGCGCAGCGACGAGTTGCCGATGGTGGTGACGGCAATGCCCGAGCCCAGGTCGATGAGCCGATTGCCGTCGACGTCCTCGACGATGCCGCCCCCGGCGCGGGCGGCGTACACCGGCATGGTGTTGCCGACACCACGGGCAACCGCGGCCGTTTTCCGGCCGATCAACGCTTGCGATTTCGGGCCCGGGATCGCGGTGGCCAGATGGCGGCTCTGCTCGGGATGGCTCAACACTGCCTCCTGAAAACTGCAACGGCACCGCCGGTTACTGCAAGGGCGGGGTCGGAAAGAACGCGTTTCGAGCCTAGTCGTCTCACCCGCCTGTCGGCGGCGAATGGGGTGGCCCGGGTCGGCGGCGGTATCGTGGCCTCGGTCGCCCTGACATATGACACAACACGAAAGACATAGTCGACATGGATCTCGTCATTTTCCTGCCCCTGCTGATCGTCATGGGCGCGTTTATGTTCTTCGCGTCGCGTCGTCAGAAGAAGGCCATGCAGGCCACCATCGACCTGCACGAATCGCTGCAGATCGGTGATCGCGTGCACACCACCTCGGGCCTGCTGGCCACGATCACCGGTATCACCGACGACAACGTCGACCTGGAGATCGCTCCCGGCGTCGTCACCACCTGGATGAAGCTCGCCGTGCGCGATCGCATCGAGGTGGACACCGACGAGGACACCGATCCTGAAGTATCGGCGGCGGCGACCGAACTGACCGAGAGCACCGGTGTCACCGACACCGACAGTCTCAAGAAAGACTGACCGCAGAGCACCCAGGACAAGCACGTACCCTTTGCGGTGCTGACGAACTGATCTCGAGGAGACCCTAGAAACGTGGCATCGTCTTCGGCGCCGGTGCATCCTGCGCGCTACCTGACACTTTTCCTGGTCCTTCTGATCGGCGTATATCTGCTGGTGTTCCTCACCGGCGACAAGCAGGTCAAGCCAAAACTCGGCATTGACCTGCAGGGCGGTACCCGGGTGACGCTGACAGCGCGCACCCCGGACGGCTCGACGCCGACCAGAGAGGCACTCAACCAGGCCCAACAAATCATCAGTGCCCGCGTCGACGGTCTCGGAGTCTCGGGCTCAGAGGTCGTCATCGACGGCGACAACCTGGTGATCACTGTTCCCGGCAACGACGGCAGCGAGGCCCGCAACCTGGGCCAGACCGCCCGGCTGTACATCCGGCCTGTCGTGCACGCGATGCCCGCCAAGCCGCCGGCCCAGCAGGGACAGCAGCCGGGTGCCGGAGCGCCGGGTGCCCCCGCGGCTCCGGGCGCGCCGGTCGCACCGGGAGCACCCGGTGCGCCGGGTGCTGTGCCCGGCCTGCCCGGTGCGATTCCGGGGCTGGCGCCGGGTGCGCCGGGCGAGGCCCCTGCGCCACCTCCGGCGGGAGAGCAGCCCGCGCCGCCGGCCGGGGAGCCTGTCCCGGCACCCCAACCGCGGCCCTACCCGCTGGACCCGGCACCGACTCCGGGTGAACCGACTCCGGCCCCGGCCCCGGGTGAGCCCGGCCCGGCGCCTGCACCCGGCTCCGCTCCGGCTCCGGCGCCCACGCCCAAGCCCGGTGACGCCAAGGCAGCAATGGCGCAGCGCATTTCCGACGAGAAGGAACTGCGGCAGAGCAACAACCCGTCGATCCAGATCCTGGCGCTGCAGTACCAAGCCACCCGGTGCGGTGAAGAAGATGTCCTCGCCGGCAACGACGATCCGAATCTGCCCTTGATCACCTGCTCGCAAGACGGGCAGACGGTGTACTTGCTCAGCAAGTCGATCATGAGCGGTGAAGAGATCGAGAACGCCACCTCCGGCCTGAACCAGCAGCAGGGCCAGTACGTCGTCGACGTGACCTTCAAGAGTGGGGGAGCCAAGACCTGGGCCGACTTCACGGCGGCGAACGTGGGCACACAGACGGCCTTCACCCTCGACTCGCAGGTGGTCAGCGCCCCCGAGATCCGGGAAGCCATTCCCGGTGGCAACACCCAGATCACCGGCCAGTTCAACGCGGACACGGCCAAGGAACTGGCCAACGTCCTCAAGTACGGGTCGCTGCCGCTGTCGTTCGAGTCGTCGGAAGCCGAGACCGTTTCGGCGACCCTTGGTCTGTCCTCGATGCGGGCCGGTCTGATCGCAGGCGCAGTGGGTCTGGCGGCGGTGCTGCTGTACTCGCTGCTGTACTACCGGGTGCTCGGTCTGTTGGTGGCCCTGTCGCTGGTCGCTGCCGGCGCAATGGTTTTCGCCATCCTGGTGCTGCTCGGCAGATACATCGGCTACACGCTGGACCTGGCCGGTATCGCCGGTCTGATCATCGGTA
This sequence comes from Mycobacterium sp. DL440, assembly GCF_011745145.1. NCBI lineage: Bacteria > Bacillati > Actinomycetota > Actinomycetes > Mycobacteriales > Mycobacteriaceae > Mycobacterium > Mycobacterium sp. DL440. The sequence goes on from NZ_CP050191.1 coordinate 1,803,338, forward strand.
TAGGCACCACCGCGGACTCCTTCGTGGTGTTCTTCGAGCGAATAAAGGACGAGATCCGCGAGGGCCGGTCCTTCCGGTCGGCGGTACCTCGAGGCTGGGCGCGCGCCCGCAAGACGATCGTGTCCGGCAACGCCGTGACCTTCTTGGCCGCCGCGGTGCTGTACTTCCTGGCGATCGGTCAGGTCAAGGGCTTCGCGTTCACACTGGGGTTGACCACGATCCTGGACATCGTGGTGGTGTTCCTGGTGACCTGGCCTCTGGTGTACCTGGCGTCCAAGTCCCCGATGATGGCAAAACCTGCCCTCAACGGTCTCGGTGCGGTGCAGCAGATCGCGCGGGAACGCCGGGAGGCTTCGCATGCGACCGCGGGACGGGGATAGGCACATGGCAGCAAAGAATGACACCACCGCTGAGGACGTGAAGGACACCTCGGTGGAGACGCCGAGCATCGAATCCACGTCTGCGGCACTGCCCAAGCACGGGTTCTTCGTCCGGCTCTACACCGGCACCGGCGCCTTCGAGGTGATCGGCCGTCGCAAGCTCTGGTACGCGGTCAGCGGCATCATGGTCGCGATCTGCATCGCCAGCATGGTGCTGCGCGGGTTCACGTTCGGGATCGACTTCGAGGGCGGCACGAAGGTGTCGATGCCGTCGGCCGGCTCCGCAGGGATCGTCTCGGTCCAGCAGGTCGAGGACGTCTACAGCAAGACCCTGAACCGGACGCCCGAGTCGGTCGTGTTGGTCGGCAGCGGCGCCTCGGCCACTGTCCAGATCCGTTCGGAGACTCTGTCCGAACCGGAGATCGAGCAGCTGCGGACCGCGCTGTTCGACGAGTTCCACCCCAAGGGCGCCGATGGCCAGCCCAGTAAGCAGGCGATCAGCGACTCGAAGGTGTCGGAGACCTGGGGCGGCCAGATCACCAACAAGGCGCTGATCGCGCTCGTGGTGTTCATCGTGCTGGCCTCGATCTACATCGCCTGGCGCTATGAGCGCTACATGGCGATGGCCGCGATGGCCACCCTGGTCTTCGACCTGGTCGTGACCGCCGGCGTCTATTCGCTGGTCGGATTCGAGGTCAGCCCAGCCACCGTGATCGGCCTGCTCACGATTCTGGGCTTCTCGCTGTACGACACGGTGATCGTGTTCGACAAGGTCGAGGAGAACACCCAGGGCTTCGAGCACACGACTCGCCGAACCTTCGCCGAGCAGGCCAACCTCGCCGTCAACCAGACGTTCATGCGTTCGATCAACACCAGCTTGATCTCGGTGTTGCCCATCGTGGCGCTGATGGTGGTGGCGGTGTGGCTCCTGGGCGTCGGAACCCTGATGGACCTGGCTCTGGTCCAGCTGGTCGGCGTCATCGTGGGTACGTACTCGTCGATCTACTTCGCCACGCCGCTGCTCGTGTCGTTGCGCGAACGCACCGAGCTGGTGCGCAAGCACACCAAGCGGGTGCTCAACCGCCGGGAGAAAGGCGCCAAGTCGGCGACTGCCACCAAAGACACGGCCGCGACCCCTGACGCCGAAGACACCGCCGGCGAGACCGTGTCCGTGTCGGTCGCTGCCGAGCCTGCACCCGCCAAGCCGGCACCGGGCGCACGTCCGGGCCCGCGGACCGGGCGTCCGTCGGGCAAGCGGAACACCCGCCGGTAAACGCCGATGGTTCATTGGCGGGCCGTTGGCCGGGCACGGACAACGGCGGCGGTGGTGGCCACACTGTCCGTGGTCGCCGGGATGGGTCTGGTGGCATGTTCGGGCAGTTCGGCCGACGAGATCGACTATGCCGTGGACGGCTCACTGACCACCTACAACACCAACACGGTGGCCGGAGCCGCGTCCGCCGGACCTCAGGCATTCGCGCGGGCGTTGACCGGGTTCGCCTATCACGGCCCCGAAGGTCAGGTGGTCGCCGACAACGACTTTGGTTCGGTGTCGGTGGTGGGCCGCGCCCCGCTGGTGCTCGACTACGTGATCAGCGACAAGGCCGTCTACTCCGATGGCAAGCCGATCACCTGTGATGACCTGGTGTTGACCTGGGGCGCTCAGTCCGGCAGGTTCCCCGTGTTCGACGCCGCCAGCCAAGCCGGCTACCGCGACATCGGCTCGGTGGACTGCACACCCGGTCAGAAGCGGGCCCGGGTGTCCTTCGCCCAGGACCGCGGATTCCTCGACTACGGCCAATTGTTCGCGGCCACCGCGCTGATGCCTGCACACGTCCTCGCCGACGAACTCGACCTGGGCGACGGGGGGGTGGCCACGGCGTTGCAGAACGGCGACCAGCCGACCATCGACCGCATCGCCAAGGCGTGGAACAACATCTGGGATCTCAAGCCCGACCTCGACCTCAAACGGTTCCCCTCGTCGGGTCCCTACCGGATCGACTCGGTGTCCAAAGACGGCGTGGTGGTCCTGGTCGCCAACGACAAATGGTGGGGCACCCCGCCCGTCACCAACCGGATCGCGGTATGGCCGCGCGGGGCCGACATCCAGGAGCGGGTCAACCAGGGATCCTTCGACGTTGTCGACATCGAGTCCGGATCCTCGGGCCTGCTCAACCTGCCCGATGACTACGTCAGCACCGAAAGCCCGTCCGCCGGTATCGAGCAGTTGATCTTCGCACCGGGTGGTCCGCTGGCTGCCCCACCGGCGCGGCGTGCCGTTGCGCTGTGCACGCCCCGTGACGTGATCGCCCGTAACGCCGCGACGCCCATCGTCAACTCGCGGCTCAGCCCGGTCAGCGACGACGCGTTCAGCGCGGCCGAGAATGTCGGCGAGGCCGCGCAATTCGCTGTGGCCAACATCGGTGCGGCCCGCGCCGCCCTGAACAACAAGCCGTTGACCGTACGCATCGGGTATCAGACGCCCAACGCCAGACTGGCCGCGACCGTCGGCGCCATCGCGAAATCGTGCGCCGCCGCGGGCATCACCGTGCAGGACGCAGGATCAGCGACGGCCGGGCCGGTGGCGTTGCGCAACAACGAGATCGACGGGTTGCTGGCCAGCACGGGCGGGGCCGCGGGCAGCGGTTCCTCGGGTTCTTCGGCGATCGACGCCTATGCCTTCCACTCCGGTAACGGCAACAACCTGCCCGCCTATTTCAACGAGCGGATCGACGGCATCATCGACGCGCAGGCCGTCACGAGCGATCCGAAGGAACTGGCCCGGCTGGCAGGGGAGGGCGCACCGATCCTGTGGAACGACATACCGACCCTGCCGCTGTACCGCCAGCAGCGCACCGTGCTGACATCGAACAAGATGTATGCCGTGAGCAGCAATCCGACGCGGTGGGGCGCGGGCTGGAACATGGACCGCTGGAAGTTGTCCACATGAGCCAAGATGTTTCCCGGCTGGTCAGGAGACTGATCCGGGAGGTCCCCGACTTCCCCGAACCCGGGGTGCAGTTCAAGGACCTGACCCCGTTGCTGGCCGACGCCGAGGGCCTGAGCGCGGTAACCGACGCATTGGCCGCCACCGCGGCCGACGCCGACCTGGTCGCAGGCCTGGACGCGCGCGGTTTTCTGTTGGGTGCCGCGGTCGCGACCCGACTCGGCACCGGTGTCCTGGCGGTACGCAAGGGCGGGAAACTGCCGCCTCCGGTGCACAGCGTGACCTATCAGCTCGAGTACGGCAGCGCGACCCTGGAGATCCCGGCCGACGGGATTGACATCGCCGGGCGCAACATTGTGATCATCGACGATGTCCTGGCCACCGGCGGCACGCTGGCAGCGGCGATGCGGCTGCTCGAGGCCGGCGGTGCCAACGTGCTGAGCGCCGCTGTGGTGCTGGAATTGACGGCCCTGGGCGGCCGGGACGTGGTGGCACCGCTGACGGTCAGCAGCCTGCACACGGTGTGAGGGATATCCTCGGGATCTGAGCGAAAATCGGGAGGTGACGATGGCCGGCGATACGGGTACGGACGCAACTACGGGCCAGACAGTCAAGTTGCCCCCGACGCTGCCGGGATCCACCGAATCCGACCCCACCAAGGCGCTGGACGCGGCGAAGCTTCCGGATACGACCAAGACCAGTGCCTCCCGCCGGGTGCGCGCGCGGCTGGCCCGCCGGATGACCGCGCAGCGCAGTGCGTTCAACCCGGTTCTGGAGCCCCTGGTCGCGGTACACCGCGAGATCTACCCCAAGGCCGACCTGCAGTTGCTGCAGCGGGCCTACGACGTCGCCGACCAGCGACACGCCGACCAGTTGCGCAAATCGGGTGATCCTTACATCACCCATCCGCTGGCGGTGGCCAACATCCTGGCCGAGCTCGGCATGGACACCACCACGCTGGTGGCCGCCCTGCTGCACGACACCGTGGAGGACACCGGCTACACCTTGGAGGCGTTGACCGCCGAGTTCGGGGCCGAGGTGGGTCACCTGGTCGACGGGGTCACCAAGCTGGACAAGGTGGTGCTCGGCTCGGCCGCCGAGGGCGAGACGATCCGCAAGATGATCATCGCGATGGCCCGCGATCCGCGGGTGCTGGTGATCAAGGTGGCCGACCGGCTGCACAACATGCGCACCATGCGGTTCCTGCCACCCGAGAAGCAGGCGCGCAAGGCCCGCGAAACTCTGGAAGTGATTGCGCCGCTGGCACATCGGCTCGGTATGGCGACGGTCAAATGGGAGCTCGAGGATCTGTCGTTCGCGATCCTGCACCCGAAGAAGTACGAGGAGATCGTGCGACTGGTCGCGGACCGGGCGCCGTCGCGCGACACCTATCTGGCCAAGGTGCGCGCCGAGATCGGCGTGGCACTGAGCGCGATGAAGATCAACGCGGTGGTCGAGGGCAGGCCCAAGCACTACTGGTCGATCTATCAGAAGATGATCGTCAAGGGGCGCGATTTCGACGACATCCACGACCTGGTCGGCGTGCGGATCCTGTGCGACGAGATCCGGGACTGCTACGCGGCCGTCGGCGTCGTGCACTCGCTGTGGCAACCGATGGCGGGCCGGTTCAAGGACTACATCGCCCAGCCGCGCTACGGCGTCTACCAGTCGCTGCACACCACGGTCGTGGGTCCCGAGGGCAAGCCGCTGGAGGTGCAGATCCGCACGCGCGACATGCACCGCACCGCCGAGTACGGCATCGCGGCGCACTGGCGTTACAAAGAAGCCAAGGGCCGCAACGGAGTTCCGCACAGTCACGCCGCCACCGAGATCGACGACATGGCGTGGATGCGCCAGTTGCTCGACTGGCAGCGAGAGGCCGCCGACCCCGGTGAGTTCCTCGAGTCCTTGCGTTACGACCTTGCGGTAAAAGAGATCTTCGTCTTCACCCCCAAGGGTGACGTGATCAACCTGCCGACCGGATCGACGCCTGTCGACTTCGCCTACGCAGTGCACACCGAGGTGGGGCACCGCTGTATCGGAGCCCGGGTCAACGGCAGGCTCGTCGCGCTGGAACGCAAGCTGGACAACGGTGAGGTCGTCGAGGTGTTCACCTCGAAGGCCCCCAACGCCGGTCCGTCGCGCGACTGGCAGACGTTCGTGGTGTCGCCGCGGGCCAAGGCCAAGATCCGGCAGTGGTTCGCCAAGGAACGCCGTGAAGAAGCCTTGGAGTCCGGCAAGGACGCCATCGCGCGGGAAGTCCGCCGGGGCGGACTTCCGTTGCAGCGCTTGATCAATGCCGATTCCATGGGCGCGCTGGCTCGCGAGTTGCGCTACACCGACGTCTCCGCGCTGTACACCGCCGTCGGCGAGGGCCACGTCTCGGCGCGCCACGTCGTGCAGCGTCTGCTCGCCCAGTTCGGCGGCGACGACGCGGCCGAGGACGAACTCGCCGAGCGGTCCACGCCCTTGACCATGCCGGTGCGTCAGCGCAGCACCGACGACACCGGTGTCGCGGTACCGGGGGCGCCCGGAACCCTGACCAAGCTCGCCAAGTGCTGCACCCCGGTGCCGGGCGACACCATCATGGGCTTCGTGACCCGCGGTGGTGGGGTCAGCGTGCACCGCACCGACTGCACGAATGCGGCTTCGCTGCAACAACAGTCGGAGCGCATCATCGAGGTGAACTGGGCGCCGTCACCGTCGTCGGTGTTCCTGGTGGCCATCCAGGTCGAGGCGCTGGACCGGCACCGTCTGCTGTCCGACGTCACGCGGGTGCTGGCCGACGAGAAGGTCAACATCCTCTCCGCATCGGTGACCACCTCCAACGACCGGGTGGCGATCAGCCGATTCACCTTCGAGATGGGCGATCCCAAACACCTCGGCCACTTGCTGAGCGTGGTGCGCAACGTGGAAGGCGTGTACGACGTCTACCGCATCACCAGCGCGGCCTAGTCGCGATCCGGCTGTGCCCGATCAGTCCACGCTCGCCGATGTGATCGTCACCGGTGTGGCGGGCTTACCGTCATCGCTGCCGTCGGCCACCCCGCCCGCGGCGATCGCGTCGAGCGTGGCCAGCCCGGTCTTGTCGATGGTGCCGAACACCGTGTACGTCGGCGGCAGCAGCGAGTCCTCGTACACGAGGAAGAACTGGCTGCCGCTGGTACCCGGTCCGGAGTTGGCCATCGCGACGGTGCCGCGCGGGTAGACCACGGGCCGCTGCACGGCGGGGTCGGAGAGCCGGTACTGGTTGGTCGGGTACTCGTTGGGGAACCGGTAACCTGGCCCGCCGGTTCCACTGGCAGATGGGTCGCCACACTGCAGTGTCGCGAGGTCGCCGGTGGTCAGCCGGTGGCACTGGGTGCTGTCGAAGAATCCCTGCCCGGCCAGGCTCGCGAAGTTGTTCACCGTGCATGGCGCCTTGCCGTTGGCCAACGTGAGGCCGATGGTGCCACGGTCGGTGACGATGCTCGCGGGCACCGTGGCGGGTTCGGTCGGCACGGTGCCGGCGCGTGGCGGGATAGCCGGCCTGGCGGCCGGTTCGGTGGTGGCCGGGTACTGGCAGTTGGCGCCGAGGTGCTGCGGCGGCGCGAATGCGGGGAGTTCCTGACCGGCCCCCGGTGAGGCCGTGTAGCGGTCCTGGCGTGGCATGTTCTCCGCGGCCTTGACGACGATGACGGCGAACAACACCGTCAACACCACCGCCACGAGAGCCAGCGCCGTCATCACGTATCCGATGACCAGGCCCGCGATCGCGATGCCGCGACCCTGCTCACCGCTGCGTTTGAGCTGCGACAGCGAGATGTGCCCGAAGAGGATGCCCAGCGGCGCGAACAGGACCGAGCACACCAGTGCGGCGACCGCCATGCCGTTGGTGTGGGCGGGCGGGGGATAACCGGCCGGCTGGTAACCGCCGTAGGGGGGCGGGACAGTCAAGGGGTCTAGTCCAGGGCCACTGACTTCAGCTGAACATCCAGTGCCGGCTTACCGTCGGCTCCGCCTCCGGCCACACCGGCCGCGGCGATCTTGTCGAGGGTGGCCAGGCCGGTGTCGTCGATCTTGCCGAACACCGTGTAGCCCGGGGGCAGCTGGGAGTCCTGGTACACCAGGAAGAACTGGCTGCCGTTTGTGTTGGGTCCGGCGTTGGCCATGGCCACCGTGCCGCGCGGGTACGTCACCGGCTTCTGCAGCGCCGGGTCGTCCGGCTGGAACTGGTTGGTCGGGTACTCGTTGGCGAACTGGTAGCCGGGGCCGCCGGTGCCCTGGCCGGTCGGGTCACCGCACTGCAGCACCGAGATACCGCTGGTGGTCAACCGGTGGCACGGGGTGTCGTTGAAGTAGTTCTGCCCGGCCAGGTTCGCGAAGCTGTTGACCGTGCAGGGCGCCTTGCCGTTGTCGAGCTGGAGCCCGATGTTGCCCTGGGTGGTGACCATGCTGACGCTGACCGTGGCCGGATCGGTGGGGACCTTGCCGGTGCGCGGCGAGGTGGCCGGCTTGCTGGCAGCGGCAGCGGCCGGGTACTGGCAGTTGGCACCGAGGTCGGCGGGTGCGGCGAAGGCCGGCAGCTGACCTTCGGCGGCCGGCAGGGCCGGCGTGGCGGTGGTGGTGGCCGCCGAGGCGGTGGTGCTGCCCGAGTCCTTGTTCGTGAACACGAACGTGGCCACGACCGCCCCGATGATGACGAGGGCCGCGACCGCCGTCCCGGTGATGGTCAGGATGCGTCGTTTGCGTTCCTGGGCGGCGCGGCGTTCCAGCTGGCGCTCCAGCTTGCGCTTGGCCGTCGCACGCCGTTGTTCGTTGGTCGGCACCGCTGCAGTCCTCCTTGTAGGCGGTTGAGGTTGGCCACGAGTCTGCCAGGCGAACCTGCGTGCTGGTTCTGCGACCCGCGGGAACCGCAAGGTCGCGGCGCTTCGGGGAAGCGGCCACGTGGGAAACTGGGGCCGTGTTCATTACCGGATTCCCGGCCGGGATGCTGGCGTGCAACTGCTACGTCCTGGCGCAGCGACCAGGCGCCGACGCGATCGTCGTCGACCCGGGTCAGCGGGCGATGGACCGGCTGCGCCGGATTCTTGACGAAAACCGCCTGACCCCGGCGGCGGTCCTGCTGACCCACGGCCACATCGATCACATCTGGTCGGCCCAGAAAGTCGCCGATACCTATGGCTGCCCCGCCTACATCCACCCCGAAGACCGCTTCATGCTGACCGATCCGATCAAGGGGTTCGGGCCACGCTTGGCGCAGCTCGCCTTAGGTGTGCTGTTCTCCGAGCCGAAACAGCTCGTTGAGCTGGACCAGGACCGCCAGACGCTCGATTTCGACGGTATTTCGGTCACGGTCGATCACACGCCGGGGCACACCAGGGGATCGGTGGTGTTCCGGGTCTCCGGCGGCCCGGAGAACGCATCGGCCGCCCAGACGGCATTCACGGGCGATACGCTGTTCCGGTCCTCGGTGGGCCGCACCGACCTGCCTGGTGGCAGCGGACGTGACCTTCTCGAGTCGATCGTGACAAAGCTGTTGGTACTCGACGACGACACCGTGGTATTACCAGGGCACGGCCCGCGCACGACCATCGGGCAAGAACGCCGTACCAACCCGTTTCTCGAAGGTTTGACTCTGTGACTTCTGCATTCCAGGCGCCCAAGGGCGTGCCCGACTATCTACCGCCCGAGTCGGCACAGTTCGTGGCGGTCCGGGACGGCCTGCTGGCCTCGGCGCGCCGGGCCGGCTACGGCGACATCGAGCTGCCGATCTTCGAGGACACCGCGTTGTTTGCCCGCGGCGTCGGCGAGTCGACCGATGTGGTGTCCAAGGAGATGTACACGTTCGCCGACCGCGGTGACCGCTCGGTGACCCTGCGCCCGGAAGGCACAGCCGGGGTGATCCGGGCGGTGATCCAGCACCGCCTGGACCGGGGCGCGCTGCCGGTCAAGCTTTGCTATGCCGGTCCGTTCTTCCGCTACGAACGCCCCCAGGCCGGGCGCTACCGCCAGCTGCAGCAGGTCGGCGTCGAGGCCATCGGGGTTGACGATCCGGCACTGGACGCCGAGGTGATCGCGATCGCCGACGCCGGGTTCCGCTCACTGGGCCTGGACGGTTTCCGCCTCGAGCTCACCTCGCTGGGCGATGACACCTGCCGCCCGGCCTACCGGGAGCTGCTGCAGGAGTTCCTGTTCAAGCTGGACCTGGACGAAGAAACCCGGCGCCGTGCCGAGATCAACCCGCTGCGCGTTCTCGACGACAAGCGACCGCACGTGCGCGAGATGACCGCCGACGCGCCGCTGATGCTCGACCACCTGTCCGACAGCGCCAAGGCCCACTTCGAGGTGGTGCTGGCGCACCTCGACGCACTCGGCGTGCCGTACGTGATCAACCGGCGGATGGTGCGCGGCCTGGACTACTACACCAAGACCACCTTCGAGTTCGTGCACGACGGCCTCGGTGCGCAGTCCGGCATCGGCGGCGGTGGCCGCTATGACGGTCTGATGAGCCGGCTCGGCGGGCAGGACGTCTCGGGGATCGGCTTCGGCCTCGGCGTCGACCGCACGGTGCTCGCCTTGCAGGCCGAGGGCAAGTCGGTGGCCGGCGTCGGCGGCGTCGAGGTGTTCGGCGTGCCGCTTGGCGATGCCGCCAAGCTGGAGTTGGCCAAGCTGGCCGCGCGGCTGCGGGCCGACGGGGTGCGCGTGGACCTGGCCTACGGCGACCGTGGGCTCAAGGGCGCGATGAAGGCCGCCGACCGCTCCGGCGCCAAGTACGCGCTGGTGGCCGGCGACCGCGACATCGAGGCCGGCACCATCGGTCTCAAGGATCTCTCGACCGGCGAGCAGGTAGATGTCGCCGCCGATTCCGTTGTCGCCGAGGTGCTTTCCCGCCTATCCCGCTAGCTGGTCCCGCCCGCCCCTATGCACCGCGAGCTAAGGAGTCAGATCGCCATGGCGGCGCGGACGTCGGCTTCTGATGCGGCGCCTCCGGTGCCGCTGGAGGTGATCCGGCCGGACTCCAAGATGTAGTAGCTCTGGGCGGATTCCAGCGCGAACCCGATGTGTTGTTCGACGAGCAGTACGCCCAGATCACCGCGGGCGGTCAGCGAGGTGATGGCCGCCTCGATCTCGGCCACCACCGAGGGCTGGATGCCCTCAGTCGGCTCGTCGAGGATCAGCGTCCGTGGGCTGGTGATCAACGCCCGGGCAATCGCGAGCTGCTGACGCTGCCCGCCCGAGAGCAGGCCGGCCCGCCGGTTGAGTAGTTCCTTCAGCGCGGGGAACAGGTCCAGTTGCTCGTCGATCAGCGCCTTGCCGTTGCGGCGGCCATCGGCGACCACTTGAAGATTCTCCGCGGTGGTCAGTTGGCCGAACGACTGCTGGCCCTGTGGTACGTACGCCAGACCACGGGCCACCCGGGCACTAGGGCGCAGTCTGGTGATGTCCTCTCCCTCGTAGAGCACCTTGCCCGCGGTGCATTTGAGCAGGCCGACCGCCGCCCGCAGCAGCGTCGTCTTACCCGCGCCGTTATGACCCATCACCGCCGCGACACCGTCGGAAGGCACCGCGATGCTTGCGCCGTGAATGACTTCGGAGCGGCCGTAACCGGTTCGGACATCGAGCATTTCGAGCATCAGGGCATTCCTTCCACGCCGGCTGCGGCCGTGCCGAGGTAGACCTCTTGGACCTTTGGGTTGGCCTGTACCTCGGCCACCGAACCCTCGGCGATCACCTGACCACGGGCCAGCACCGTCACTGAGGTCGCGAATGCCCGCATGAAGTCCATATCGTGTTCGACGACCACTACGGTGCGAGCTCCACCGATGCGACGCAACAGGTTTCCGGTCTCCTCGCGTTCCTCATGGCTCATCCCGGCCACCGGTTCGTCGAGCAGCAGGACATCGGCGTTCTGCACCAGCAACATGCCGATCTCCAGCCATTGCTTCTGGCCGTGGGCCAGCACCCCGGCCGGTTTCTCGGCCAGATCCGCCAGCCCGGTGATCTCCAGAGCTTCCTCGATCGCGGGCAGGATCCCGCGCCGCCGGCGCAGCAGCGTCCAGGGGGATCGGCCCGCGCCTGCGGCGATGTCGAGATTCTGCAGCACCGTCAGCTGTTCGAACACGCTCGCGGTCTGAAATGTGCGGCCCACGCCGGACCGGGCGATCTGGTGCACCTTCTTCCCGAGGAGTTCCACCCCCGACTTGTTCGCCGAACCGGTGGCTCCCACCAGTCCGGTGATCGCGTCGATCACGGTCGTCTTGCCTGCACCATTGGGGCCGATCAGAAAGCGCAGATCACCCTGGAACAGCGTCAGATCGACATCACTGACTGCCTTGAAGCCGTCGAAATCGACTGTCAAACCGCGTACTTCGAGGTACTCGGTGCCCATCCCGGCGTTTCCGCCGGCCACCGGTTCGGTTTCGGTCACGACGCGGCACCTACTCTCTCGGCGTCAGGATTGGCGTCCGGCGCGGTCTCGGGCTGGGAGCCCCCGGGATCCGGTGAGGCCGACCGTTCGCGCCGCCACCGGGCGAACAGCACACCGAGCCCGGCCAGCCCGGCGGGGAAGAACCCGACGACGACGATGAACAACAGACCTTGTGCGTAGATCCATCCGGACGGAAAGCGTTCGGAGAAAAGGGTTTGCGCCCAGGCCACGCCGATGGCGCCGAGCGCCGGGCCGAGCAGTGTGGAACGCCCGCCGATCGCGACCCCGATCAGGAACGCGATGGACGGCACGATGCCGACCTGTGACGGCGCGATGAATCCGACGATCGGCACGAACAACGCACCGGCGATGCTGGCGAACAGCGCTGCCAGCGTGTAGGCGACGACCTTGATATTGGCCGGGTCGTATCCCAGGAATCGCACCCGTTCCTCGCCGTCGCGCACGGCGACCAGCAACTCGCCGTAACGGCTGTACATCAGTTGGCGTACGACGGCGACCACGATCAACAGGGTGGCTGCCGCGATGAAGTACACCATCCGCTTGTTCGCCGGATCATTGAGGTTGAATCCGAAGAAGGTCCGGAAGTTGGTCAATCCGTTGCTGCCGCCGAGGCTGGTCTGGCCAACGAGCAGGATCGCCAGCGCCGCTGCCAGTGCTTGCGAGAGGATCGCGAAGTAGGCGCCCTTGACCCGGCGTTTGAACACACCGAAACCGAGCAGGGCCGCGATTCCGGTCGGGATCAACAGGATCGCCAGCAGCGCGAACGCAGGGGAGCCGAACGGCTCCCAATAGCCCGGTAGCTGACGTACCCCGGCGATCTGCATGAAGTCGGGTACGTTGTGCCCGCGGATCTGGGCATCGGCGATCTTGAGATGCATCCCCATCATGTAGCCGCCGAGGCCGAAGAACACGCCCTGGCCGAGGACCAGCATTCCTCCACGGCCCCAGGCCAATCCGATGCCCACCGCCACGATCGCAAAGCACACGAACTTGCCGAGCAGACTCAGCCGGAAGTCCGACAGTGCCGCAGGAGCCACACCGAACAGCAACACCGCCGCCACGCCGAAGCCGGCCCAGGTCTGCCAGCGTCCCAGGTTTGTTCGTAGTCCTTGCGTGAGTGTGCTCATACCAGACTCCTGGTTCGAACCGTGAACAATCCCTGCGGTCGTACCTGCAGGAAGACCACGATGATGACGAATACGATCACCTTGGCCAGCGACGCCGTGGTGCTGTATTCGATGAACGAGTTCAGGAAGCCCAGGGCGAACGCGGCGATGACCGTGCCCTTGATCTGGCCCAGTCCGCCGACCACAACAACCAGGAACGCGTCGATCAGGAAGCTCTGGCCGATGGTCGGACTGGTGGAGCCGATCAGGGTCAGCGCCACACCGGCCACTGCGGCCAGTCCCGATCCGATGAAGAACGTGGTGATGTCGGTCTTTCGTGAGGAGATACCGCTTGTCTCCGCCAGATCCCGGTTCTGCACCACCGCCCGGATGCGCCGCCCCATCGGGCTGGTCTTGAGAACGGTGGCGAGCACCGCCACGCACACGACGGCCAGCACCAGGATGAAGATTCGGGTCTTGGGCACCACCGCGCCGAGAATCTCGACGCCGCCCGAGAGCCAATCCGGGGCAACGACGTTGACCGCGGGCGCACCGAAGATGTCGCGGGCCACCTGTTGCAGGATCAGGCCGACGCCGAAGGTGACCAGCAGCGTGTCCAGCGGGCGGCCGTACATCCGCTGGATCAGCGTCACCTCGAGCAACGCACCCATGGCGCCACCGACGAGGAACCCGACTGCCAGCGAGATCAACAGTGAGGCACCGGCATTGGTGATCATCTGCTGCACCACGTAGGCGGTGTAGCAGCCGGCCATGATGAACTCGCCGTGCGCCATGTTGATGACCCCCATCTGGCCGAAGGTCAGTGAGAGGCCCAGTGCGGCCAGCAGCAGGATTGAGCCGAGGCTCAACCCTGTTGCCAGCTGGCCGATGAGGATGTCCATGCTGTGATTGGTTCCCCGTCGCTTCGCTCGGCCGTCAGCCGGACAGGCCCGCAGCCCACGGGTAGGACTTCAGATACGGGTCGGGATCGATCGGATCCTTGGACTCCCAGATCGTGTAGATCAGGCCGTCCGGGCGGATCTCGCCGATGCGGGCGGTCTTGGTGATGTGGTGGTTCTCGCCGTCGATGGTGACCTTGCCCTCTGGCGCGTCGAAGCTGACGCCGTCAGCGTTGTCCTGAATCGCCGCGACGTCGAACGACTTGGCCTTCTCGACGGTGTTCTTCCACAGATAGACCGAGACGTAGGCGGCTTCCATGGGATCCGAGGTGGGCTTCTTGGGATCCTTGACGAAATCCTTGTAGGCCTTGACGAAGGCGTTGTTCACCGGGGTGTCGATGGTCTGGTAGTAGTTCCACGCGGTGAGCTGACCGGCGACATTCTGCACACCGATACCGCCGACCTCTTCCTCGGCGATCGAGACCGACACCACGGGCATCTGTTCCGGAGTCAGGCCGACGTTCTTGTACTCACGGAAGAACGCGACATTGGAATCGCCGTTGAGGGTGTTGAACACCGCGTCCGCATCGGCGCTACGGACCTTGTTGACGATGGTGGAGAAGTCGGTCGAGCCCAGCGGGGTGTAATCCTCGCCCTTGATCTCGATCCCGTTCTCCTTGGCGTAGGCCTTGATGATGCGGTTGGCCGTCTGCGGGAACACGTAGTCGCTGCCCACCAGGTAGAGCGACTTGACGCCCTTCTCCTTGAGGAAGTCCAGCGCCGGGACGATCTGCTGGTTGGTGGTGGCGCCGGTGTAGAAGATGTTCTTGCTCGACTCCAGGCCCTCGTATTGCACCGGGTAATACAGCAGGGAGTTGGCGCTCTCGAACACCGGGAGCATGGCCTTGCGGCTTGAGCTGGTCCAGCCGCCGAACACCGCGGCCACGCAGTCGCTGCTGATCAGCTTCTCGGCCTTCTCGGCGAACACCGTGGGCTCGGAGGCTCCATCCTCACCGATCAGCTCGATCTGTTTGCCCAGAACGCCACCCTTGGCGTTGATCTCCTCGACCGCGAGTTTGATAGAGTCGCGCACCGTCACCTCGGAGATGGCCATTGTGCCCGACAGCGAGTTCAGCGATCCGACTTTGATCTTCGGGCCGGAGGTGTCCACGCATGATGCCGCGTTTGCTGCGTCGGTCTCGCTCGCCCGGCTACCGCAGCCGGCCAGCAACAGGCTGGTGGCTGCGATCAAACTCCCTGCGGCTATTGCCGACCGGCGTAACTGGGCACGTTGCGGAACTCGCATGGGCGACCTTTCCCTTGAATTGCAGCGCTTCTCGGCCGATCTCGGCCGGCGGCGGTGCAAGAGGTTAAACACACTGTGCGGGTGTCGAATCGGGACGTTAGAGCGCCGCTGTTACTGGGAAATGTCTGTGTGTGACAAACAAATTAACCTCAAGCTAGGGCGAGTTGGTTTGCCGTTGGCTCGGGCTCACCCCACTCATTCGTCGCACCTGTAACAACGCGGTAGCGTGCTGGGATATGACGGGTATGACGAATGTGCGAAAAGCGACAACCACGGTCGGTGCGGCGCTGGTTCTGGCGGCTGCGGGTATGGCGGTCTCCAACGCAACGTCGAATGCGGACCCGGCGGGCCAAGGCCATCAGGTGAAGTACACGCTCACGTCCGGCGCGCCTTACGAATTCGACCTCTACTACCTGACGACGCAGCCTGCGAGTAAAGACGCCTACAACGCTGATGCGTACAAATACCTGCAGAAGGCGACGGTGAACGTCGGTCCCGACGCGCCCTGGGTCTTCGAGACCACGCTCGCCGACCCGCAGTGGGCGATCTTCACCGTCGCGAGCACGACGCACGGCGGCCAGGCCCAGCCCAACGCGCACTGTGAGATCGCTGTCGACGGTCAGATCGCCGTCCAGAACGATCATCCGTACAGCCCGCGGTGCCAGCTCGGTCAGTGGTAGGTCGGCAGTAGTTCGATCTGCTCGCGTTATCCGGCGAGGTACTCGCCGGATAACGCGTAGATCGCGGTCCCGCCGTGGGCGTCGTGAAAATTCATCTCGATAACGATCTCGTCCTCGCGGGCACCGCCGCTGCCCCATTCACCGATGGTGACGTGCGCCTTTCCGCGGTCCACCGGATCGACGTCGTACCGGCGCATGGCGTCGTCGCGCGCCGCGGACAGGACGTCAGGGGAGACGTCGGCGAGCCGGAAGCGGGTGCTGTAACGACCCTCTCCGATGGGATCGTCGGGCGACGCGAATCCGCCTGCCTTTCCGCGGGTCCGGTAGTACATGTCGCCCCGGTAGAAGTCGACCGAGAAGTTGCCGTCACTGCCCGTGGAAAGGTCGATGTTCTTGATGTCGGGTGCATCGGCGGGAACCCCTCGGGCGGCCAATGCGGCCTCGACCTGGCGCAGCCCTGCCGCGAGATCGTCGACGGGCCACCACGGTGCGATGGTGCCGTCTGTCTTACCTCTGATGTAAATGCTCGGTTGGCCGAACGTACCTTTGGCCAGGACCGGACGCTCGGCGCCGAAGATGTTGTCGCTGTTGCGGGCGATCTCCAACTCGGATGCCACTGTGTGGTCGGCGGGCAGCTGCGCCGCCGCGCCGGTCAGGAAGTCCTGTGCGGAGAATCCCTGCAGGTCGTCGATGGTGAACGTGTCGCGGCTGCGGGAGTTGGTGGACTGTTCGCTGGTTTCCCAACCGTCGACGTCGCCCTGGTAGGCCCGTATCCGGTCGCCGCCCAAGTACACCTCTACATCGACGCGGGTATCACGGATGTCGAAGCTCAGCAGGGCGCCGAGCGATTCGGGCGCTTCGGTGCGCAGGTGGTTGAGCGCCTCGTCGTACCACTGCCACAGCGGGCGCGCATCGGGGTCGTCAGACTCAGACGTGATGCCGGGGACCGCGGCCGACACGCTGCGCGTCAGAGGCTTGAGGTCCCAGATATCGGTCGGAGGCAGCAGCATCGTGGCCCACATCGCTGCCACCGCCGTCAGGGCCGCCGGTGCGTGTGCCCGCATCGTGCGATGCTCGGTGACCGCAGGGCTGCCCGGCGTACCGAGGACCTCCGTCGGCAACTCGCCGTGACCGTCGGCGACGATACCTGCGAGCTGGGCGCGAAACAGGTTCGCATGGCTGTGAAACCGGAATGGAGCGTCGCCCGGTGGCCGCGCCTCACCGGCGATGACGGTGGACGCAACCGCCGGGTTCGACGCCGACCGGTCGATCAGGTCGACGGTGACCGGGATGAGTTCACCGCCCGCGCCGGGTTTGACCGACTGCGTGAGCGCACCGGCGACCAGTCCGATCCCCATCGCGGCGAGAACGACCGCGAGCACGAGGAACCAGCCACCCGAGTAGGCGCCGATCGCGATGCCGCCACCGACACACACGCCGCCCACGATCGCGCGAACCATCGGATTCACCTCTGCCCAACCACCTTTCGGCGGCCAGGCCTGGCCCGTCGGCGTTGCTGCGGGTCTTCAGGCATGGGTCAACCATACGCAGACGCCACTGGCCAGTGGCCGCACGGTAGTGTCGTCGGGGTGCGTTGGACGGTTGCGGCAGCATGAGCGTTGACGCGCCGGCCGGCGAGAATCTCGCGCTGATTTCCCGCACCGAATACCTCGATAGCCAGGCCCGCGTCCGCAAGGGCGTCTGCGCGGCGCTGGTGCTCGCCGCGGTGCCGCTGCTGCTCATCCTCGTCGCCAGTGGAGTCGCCCCTGGGATCGTCATGGTGGTGGTGGGCGGGTCACTGACCAGTTCGGTCCTGTACAGCGTCGTGGGTCGAATGACAGGTCGACGAGCCGCGGTCCGGCTCGCGCTGGTCGACGGACAGGTTCTCATCGGCACCGAGGACAGCGGGGATGTCGTGCGCCCGCTGGGCGATCTCGTCGACGTCGGTCTGTCCGCCGAAGAGTCGCCGGAGACCCGCATCGCGCCTGCTGGCCGGGATCTTCGCGTCAAAGGTGCGCGCTATCTGCAATTGACCTTCCGCGATGGCGCCGACTATCACGTCGCGGTCCTGGAGGACGATCCCGTCGCCGCCGAGATCCTGCGGCGCCTGCGGCGCGCGGTCCCCGAGAAGCCGCGCAAGCACAAGCCGATGAGGCCGGCGGGTCAGCGCGGCACATCCACAGAGTCCACTGCGGCGGCTGCGCAGGGAGCACCGCCCGAGCCCGTCGAATCGGAGGTCGCGACGGCCGAGCCGTCTGTGTCCCCGGTGCCCGGGCCGAGCGCGTCTCCGGCGGCGGACCTCCGGCTGTGGGAGGCCGCGCGTGTCGTCCACCGGCGGGTGCTGTCCGAATACGGCGCCTACGAGCTGGATCCCGCGCTGTACCTGCGGTATCCGGGAGTCACCGACATCACCCGTGATCACGTGATGGATTTCCATACCGCGTTGGAGGAGGCCCAGGCGCTGGCCACCGACACCTACCCGGGCGACGCCGGATTCGCCGGCCGTTACCGCGCGGCGGTCGACGCACTGCGGCGCCGGTGGGCACGGTGCGAGCGCGACGGCAAAGCCACGGGAACCAGTTACCTGGCCGACGAGGACCGTGCCGACCTGGACACCGCCGCCAAGCTCTACAACCATGCGCAGGCCACCGATCAGCCCGGGGAGAAGACGTCCTACCTGCGCAAGGTGCAGCAGATAGTCGTCGATCTCGATGGGCGCGGCCGGGTGCACCTGCCTCGTCCGGTCGTCGCCGCGATCGAATCGCAGGTTCGGCTGGCACTCGAGCCGGGGCGCGGCTCGACAGACTGACCCTGATCCCACGGATTGGGATCAGGGTTGCGAGATGGTTCGAACTGTTGTTCGATAGTCGGGTGCGTATGGAGCGGTTCCGCTGCCCCCTGAATGCGCAAGTGGCTGGGCAAGCGCCCACGGCGCGCGCCGATGCCGTACCCGAAACCGCGGCATCGGCGCACCCAGCCTCCTTCGAGATCGACACGGGCGGAATTACCTTGACATACATATCGAACAATTGTTCGATATGGGTATGCGATGGGACGGCCAGTCGGTGCGCGTTGACGACGGGTCGCTGCCCGGGCTACAGCGGCTCGGCTTCGTCCGCAGCGTCCGCACGCCCCAATTCGACGGGATCACGTTTCACGAGGTGCTGTGCAAGTCGGCGCTGAACAAAGTGCCGGCGGCGTCGATGCTGCCCTTCCGGTACACCGTGAACGGCTACCGCGGCTGCAGCCACGCCTGCCGGTACTGCTTCGCCCGTCCCACCCATGAGTATCTCGAGTTCGACAGCGGCACAGACTTCGACACCCAGGTGGTGGTGAAGACCAACGTGGCCGACGTGTTGGCGCGCGAGCTGCATCGTCGATCCTGGACGCGCGAGACTGTCGCGCTCGGCACCAATACCGATCCGTATCAGCGTGCCGAAGGTCGATACGCCCTGATGCCGGGAATCATTGCGGCGTTGGCGGATTCGGGAACTCCGTTCTCCATCCTCACCAAGGGCACGTTGTTGCGGCGTGACCTGCCGCAGATCGCCGAGGCATCCCGCCGCGTCGAGGTGAGCGTTGCGGTGTCACTGGCTATCGGTGACCAGGACCTTCACCACGGTCTGGAGCCGGGTACCCCGTCGCCGCAGGCCCGGCTGGCGCTGATCGCCGCAATCAGGGATGCCGGCCTGGACTGCCACGTCATGGTGGCACCGGTGCTGCCGTATCTGACCGACTCGGTCGGGCAGCTCGACGCGCTGCTGGGCCGGATCGCGTCAGTCGGAGCCGGCGGTGTGACGGTCTTCGGCCTGCACCTGCGCGGCTCGACCAGGGGCTGGTTCATGTCCTGGCTGGCGCAGTCGCATCCCGAATTGGTCGGTCGGTATCGCGAGTTGTATCGGCGGGGCGCATATCTGCCCGCCGAGTACCGCGCGATGTTGCGCGACCGAGTCCGGCCGTTGATCTCCCGGCACGGGCTGGCCTCCGGGTCGCGGCCGATGCCAACCGCCGGTGTCGAGCGAATCGGGCCTGTGCAACAGCCAACGCTGTTCTAGCGGTGCGTCGGCCACGGATCACCACGGTGCCGCCCCAACCTGATCGGTGAGTGCCCGCATCGCGGGGGCGGCCTTGTCCAATGCGCTGACGTAGCGTTCGGGGATTGCCGCGAGTGCGGCCGAGACCCTTGCGGCAACCGCATCCGTCGGCACGGCTGGTTCGCACCGTCTCGCCACGCAAGCTTCTGTTCGGCGGCGTCTCGGCGATGGTCATCGTGACGCTGCTGATGCTGCTCGATGTCACCGTCGGTCGGTCTGGCCGGCGACCACAGCGCGGTGCCGATGGGTGCGGTGATGTTCGCCTGTGCCGCGCTGGCGGCGACGGTGCTGTTGGTCTTGACTCGCGGGCACGTTCCGGGTGGCGAAGACGAAATCGAGGAGCTTACTCCCGAACAAGCAGGCAGCGCCACCTCTTGAAGCACAAGAGATTGCTCTGGATTCGGACGCCCCCAAAACCGTTGAAATTGGGTACATATGCGTCTGCTCGCGGAGAGATTCAGCTCTTGTTGCGCTTGACCTGATTGAACGGTACGCCGCGGTCGGCTGCGAGCTCGCGTGGGAAACCGAGGATCCGCTCGCCGATGACGTTGCGTGCCATCTCCGAGCTGCCGCCGCCCAGGGACCCGGTCTGCCGAGACAGGTAGCGCACACCGATCTCCATCAGACCGGCCAACTCTGGGGTACCTTCGGCGCCTTCATCGACCACACCGGCCGTGCCTGCGATGGCCAACGCGGTGTCCACCTCGAGCTCGGTGGTCTCGGCATGGAACAGCCGGATCAACGTGCCGGCATTCGGTGGCAGCGAACCGTTCCCGATCGCCTTGCTGACGTGATCGATGAGCTGCTTCTTGACGATGCGGCGCACCAGGGCACGACCGGCCAGATCCTGAACCCGGGCGTCGTCACCCTGCCCGGTGGCCTCGGCCAGCCCGACATGGTCGGGCGGCATCTCGTTCGCGTTCTCGGCCCCGGTCCCGCTGGCGAACTCGGAACCGCCACCGACAGCCCGACGTTCGTGGTGCAGCTGGCGAGAGGCCACGGTCCAGCCGTCGTTGACCTCGCCCACGACCGCGTCGGCGGGAAGCTCCAGGTTGTCGAAGAACTCCTCGCAGAATTCCTCGTTGCCGTTCACCTCGGTGATCCGGCGCATCGTGATACCCGGTGCATTCAGTGGCACCAGGAACATGGTCAGGCCCTCGTGTTTGGGCACGGTCCAGTCGGTGCGGGCCAGCATCAATCCGTAGTCGGCGGCGAACGCGCTGGTGCTCCAGGTCTTGGCGCCGTTGATGATCCACGTGTCGCCCTTGAGCTCGGCTCGGGTGATCACGCCGGCGAGATCCGACCCGCCGCTGGGCTCGGACAACAACTGGCAGAGCACCTCGTCACCGCGGATCGCCGCCGAAATGCGCTCACGTTTCTGATCTTCGCTGCCCATGTCGAGAATCGTTGCGCCGCAGATGGTGAACGACGGGGTGTTGAGGATCAGCGGCATCTCGTAGTTTCGGCACTCGTCGTTGAATGCCTTCTGGTACGCGTAGTCCAGGCCGAGGCCGCCGTACTCGCGGGGAAAGCAGATGCCGGCGAATCCACCTTCGTAGAGCCGCTTCTGCAGTTCCTTTGCCCGTTCCCAGGATTCGGATTCCGCACGTACCGAGAACGGAGGGTTGTCCGGATCGACGGGCGGCATGTTCTCGGCCAGCCAGGTCCGGGCACGGAGGGCGAACTCCTCGACAGACTCAGTGGTTGCAGTGGTGCTCACGGTGTCGGTCATGCCCCGATCTCCTCGGCTGCGCGGTTCTTGCGGCTCAGTGCATACACCGTGCGATGGTGGTCTTCGGGTGAGCCGTACAACGCCCGATACAACGCAACCCGCCGCAGGTACAGGTGCAGGTCGTGTTCCCAGGTCACGCCGATGCCACCGTGTAACTGCACACAGTCCTGCAGCATCACGGGAGCACGTTCGGCCACATAGGCTTTCGCGACGCTGACGAGCTTCGGCGCTTCCGGGGACCGTTCGGCCACCGCGGCGACGGCTCCTGCGGTGGTGGCGCGCGCGGCTTCGAACCACATCTTCATGTCGGCGGCACGATGTTTGAGGGCCTGGTATGAGGCCAGCGGACGGCCGAAACTGTGCCGGTCTGCCAGCCACTGATTGGTCATCGTGAGCACCGCGTCCAGGATTCCGACGATCTCGGCGCACTGCAGGACCAGGGCCACCTGGCGCTGACGTTCGATGATCCCGGGCGTCTGCTCGGGGGTGCCGACCACGGCGGACTCACCGACGGTGACGCCGTCGAACTGCACTCGGGCGTAGCGCTTGACCAGGTCCACCGAATTCTGGGGAGTGACGGTGACCCCATTGGCATCGGCCGGCACCATGAACTGCCGGATCTGGCCGTCGCAGGCGGCCACCACCAGCAACATGTCACTCTGGTCGCCGGCTTCGACGCGGTCCTTGACGCCGTCGATGCGGTAGCCCGCCTCGGTCCGGGTGGCGGTCGTGCCGATCCCGGTGACGGCCTCGAGAGCTCCGAACGGCCGCTTGGGTTCATAGGCCGCCCAGGACGCCACGGCGTCGCCGGCGACCAGCGATTCGATCAGTTCCTCGTGCCCGCCGGGTGATTCGACGAGTCCGGCCAGCACGATGCTGACCGGATGCAGCGGACCGGGGGCCACGGTGTGGCCGGCCTGCTCGGCGAGCAACGCCAGGTCGGTCACACCGTCCCCCGATGGGCTGCCGCCTCCCAGTTCCTCGGACACCAGCAGGCTGGCCCACCCCAATTCGGCTGCGCGGCCCCACCATCCGGTGTCGAACGGAATGCGCGCGGCATGTAGTTCACGCACTCGGCTCAGTGGCATCTCCTTCTCCAGGAAGGCCTGTGCGGTGGAGGCGAACAGCATCTGTTCAGGATTTGCCACATCTGTCATGTAGTCGGCTCAGCTTCGTAGGTAGAGGGGAGGACTGAATCAGTTCAGTACGAGCGCCGGGACATCGGGCCGGTAGACCTTCTTGTTCTCGACCTTGAAGAGATCGACGAGGTTACCGCCCATGACCTTTCGGACGCCTTCATCGTCGAGGCCGTGTGCCTGCAGGTCGTCGACCAGGTTGATCGGATCGGCCAGGCCCTCCGGATGCGGCCAGTCGGAGCCGAAGATCACCCGGTCGATGCCGCACAGGTCGGCCATCTTCTTGAAGTCGTCCTCCCAGAACGGCGCGACGTACACGCAGCGCTTGAACGCTTCGATCGGATCCTCCGGGAATCCATCCGGCATCTTCGAGTAGACGTCCTTGAACTGGTAGTGCAGGTAGGGCACCCAGGAGGCGCCGTTCTCCACCGACAGGATGCGCAGGTCCGGGTTACGGGTCAGCGCGCCATGACAGACCAGCGCGGCCATGGTGTCCTCGATCGGACGCTTGCCCATGGCGACCATCCGGAACGAGGTAGGTGAGAAGGGCTTGAACTCGGTGGCAGGTTCCCAGTCGTTGAGGTAATTGGAGTACCCGCTGTCGGAGGCGTGCATCGACACCGGGATACCGGCCTTCACGCAGGCGTCCCAGAACGGGTCGAACTCCTCCACACCCATGGAGCGGCTACCGCGATAGCCCGGCACCGGTGCGGGTCGGACCAGGACGGTCTTGGCGCCGCGCTCCAGGCACCATTCCAGTTCCTCGAGTGCGCGGTCGACGTTGCCCAGATTGATGACCGGCGTGGAGAAGATACGGCCCTCGTAGTTGAACTGCCAGGTCTCATACATCCACTCATTGAGTGCGTGCACGATGTCGAGGATCAGGTCCGGATCGTCCTTGAGTCGCTCCTCGACCAGGCTGGCCAGCGTCGGGAACATCAGGGTGTAGTCCAGGCCGAGGCTGTCGAGAACCTCAAGGCGCGCTTGCGGATTCCGGAAGGCGGGGATGGCCTTCATCGGCTTGCCCATCACCTCGCGGTAACTCTTGCCACCGCTGCCGTGCCGGAAGTAGTCCTCCTGCGCGCCGGGGCGGGCGACCACTTCGAATGTCGGGTTCGGGATGTAGTCGCTGACGACGTTGCGAACCATGATCTTGGTCCGGCCGCGGACATCGATGTAGTCGATGACGCCCTTGCGGTGCTCCGGCAGGAATTTTGTGAGGGCTTCCTTGGGCTCATAGAAGTGGTTGTCGGCGTCGAACACCGGATAGGGAAGCTCGCGTGACGGCATGTTCGCCTCCTGGGAGAGTCGTGTTTTCGAAACTGGTAATGACGTTACCACGGGGCGACCAGCGCGGACGAGCGCATTCGGGCGATCGCTCAGGAAGGCGGGGAACTCCTGGTCAGGCTGGGGATTCAGGCACCTGTAGGCCGCGCACGCAGAACTCGTAGATGTGCTCGCCGTCGATCGGTGCGCCGTTGAGTTCAACGCCCAGTGAACGCAGTCGCATCGCACCCAGCACCGACTGCATGATCAGGGCCGCGGTGCTCTGAACGTCGATCCCAGAACGGAAAGCGGCCGTTTCGATTCCGCGCCGCAGGATGTCGCCGATGAGCTCGTGTAACGGCGCCAGCACCCGTGCGTATTCACGGGGCAGGGACTCGGCGAGATGGTCGTTGTAGAAGGTCAGGCCGCGGTTGATGCTGTCCTGGGTGCTCGAGGCCGCCGGGACGGTGATTCGCTCGATGAGCGACCGCAGCGCCTCGGGTCCGGCCAGCCCCTCGGTATCCGCGCGCCAACGCAGTGTGGACTCGGCCATGATCTTGTCGATGAGGGCCAGCAGCAGCTCGTCCTTGCTGGAAAAATGCTGGTAGAAGGACCGCAATGAGGTCTTCGAGCGCTCCACGACTTCCAGCACGGTGAAGTCGGTGCGCCCGGTCTCGCCAAGGATGGCGAGCGCCGATTTCATGAATCGGCGGGCCCGGTCCGCCTGCGCCTCGGCGCGCGCGCCTTCGGTCGGTCTTCCGGCCGGACTGGCCATTGCGCCATCACCTCCGTCATGCTGCACTTGCGAGAATGACGTTACCGTTTCGGTAGAAGCAATAGGCGGCTTGTGATTACTGTGTTGGATCGACCGCGGGCGGTGCAGCGGTGAGTGAGTGGTTCCTGTTCCTGCCCCAGGTACGGCTCGGCATCGACGACGTCGTCGAACGGGCGCGGGTGGCCGAGGCCAGTGGGTTCGATGGCATCGCGTTCATCGACCATCTGGAAGCGCCGGGGGCAACCCACCAAAACATCTGGGAGGCAATGACTGTCGCCACCTGGGTGGCGGCCCGCACGGAACGCCTGCGGATCGGCCACCTGGTGTTGTGCGACGCCTTCCGTCATCCGGCGGTGCTGGCCAAACAGGCCGTCACGCTGTCGGCGGCCAGCGGCGGCCGGTTCGAGCTCGGGCTGGGCTCGGGTTCGTGGCCGCAGGAGTTCGAGCGGTTCGGTGTCGAGACCGGTGACGCCGCGGCCCGGGTACGCAGGCTCGGTGAGAATCTGGCTCTGCTGCAGCGGTATTGGGGCGGCGACGACGACCGGGCGCAGAACCCGCGTCCTGACCATCCAATTCCGTTGGTACTGGGCGGAACCGGCAAGCGCATGATGGAACTGGTGCGCGCCCACGCCGACTGGTGGAACATTCCGTCGCATCAGCTGGATCGCTTGCCCGCATTGCTGCCCACCGTGGGTTCGGCACGGGTCTCCCTGCAACAGATGGTCGGCTTCGTGGGGCGCGGTGCCGATCGCTCGGCGGTGATCGAACGTAGCACCCGGTTGTTCGGGCACCTCGGCGGCGGGTTGGTGTGCGGCGACGCTGCCGAACTCACCGCCCATTTCGCCGGACTGTCGGCCCAGGGCGTCGAACGCTTCTACGTGTGGTTCGCCGATTTCGCGGCACCCCAGACGATTTCCGAGTTCGCCGAGACAGTCATCAACACGTGACAGAGAGGAACGACATGACAGCTGGAACCAACGAGGCACCCGCCGCGACCGGGACCGAACCGACGCAGTGGACGCTGCAGATGCTGCTCGACCTGTTCGATGCAGAACCGGCGGGGGAGAACCGTTTCACCGTCCCGACCGGTATCGCCGGTGTGGACGAGCGCCAGGTGGTCGAAGGAACGCAGATCGTCGGCGCGGCGATCGTCGCGGCGGCGAAACGCTTCCCGGACAAGTCGATTCGCTCGGCACACGCGGTATTCGCCCGCGCGGTCATGGTGGGCCCGCCGGTGGAGCTCGACATCGATGTGATCAGCGAGGGCCGATCAACGGCCACGGCGGTGATCGCCGCCTCGCAGAACGGCAAGCGGTGCATCACCATCACCGTGTTCACCGACGTGCCGTCCGGTGACGTCATCCGCCATCACCTGCCGCGGCCTGAGGTCGCCGGCCCGGCTGATGCGAATGTCTCGCCCATGCCGATGATCGGACGTGAGCTGCGACTGGTCGACGTCGTCGACGTCAACAGCCCCGACGAGGTCGGCCCGCCCGAGCTGCACGCCTGGCTGCACTATGACCCCGTGCCGGTCCGCGACGACCTGGCCAAGGCACTGATCGCGTATTTCACCGGGCACCTGGGTATTTCGACCACCATGCGCGCGCATGAGGGCATCGGCACCGCCCAGGCCCACCTCACCGTCTCGACGGCGCCGATGACGGTCACGGTGAGTTTCCACGAGCCGGTCCGGTGGGACGGCTGGCTCCTGTACAGCCACGAGAGCACCCAGGTCGGCTCGGGCATGTCGTACGTGCGCGGTGCGGTGCACACCGAAGAGGGCGAACTCATCGCGTCGTTCAGTCAGGACGGGCTGATCCGTCCGCTGCGCACCACCGACACCGGTATTTCCGCGCACTCGCGGTTGTGAGTCCGGCGCCGCCGCTCAGATCTTCAGATATCCCTTGTCCGCGGGGATCTGGGCGGCGGTGACCAAAGACGAGGTGTCGCCGGCCAGCCACACCACGATGTCGGAGATGGTGTCGGGCGGGGCCAGCGAATCCGTCGGCAGGGCACCGGGGGAGAAGCTGTGGATGTAGTTGGGGTGGTCGGCGAACATCTGATACATCGACAGGTCGTTGCCCATCGGGGTGTCGGTGCCGTACGGGTGGATCGAGTTGACCCGGATACCGAACTCACCCAGCTCGACCGCGAGTGAATTGGTGAGCCCGACGACGCCGAACTTGCTCGCACAGTAGTGACCGCAACCTGGAACGGCCTTGATGCCGGCGGCTGAGCTGACCGCGATGATCGAACCACCGTTGCCCGCCTCGATCATGGGCGGCACCACCGCCTGAACCGTGTTGAACACCCCGGTGAGATTGATGTCGACGATGTCCTGCCACTGCTGTGCCGAAATCTCCCACAACCGGCCCCAGTTGAGCACACCGGCATTGGCCACCACGATGTCGAGGCGGCCGAACTGTTCGACAGCATCGGCCACCAGGCGGCGCTGGCCTTCGGCATCGCGGACATCCACCTCACGGGCCAGGATCTTGCGTCCCTCACCCTCGACCAGCGCCACGGTCTCGGCGAGATCCTCCGGAGTGGCGGCGGCATAACCGTTCTGCGCGGCGACGGGCGCGCAGGCGTCGAGCGCGACGATGTCGGCTCCGGCACGGGCCAACCGCACGCAGTGCGAGCGGCCCTGCCCACGCGCGGCGCCGGTGACGTAGGCGACCCGCCCGGCCAGTGGGGTAGTCATGCGAGTTGCTCCTCGGGTAGTGCCGCGACGCGGGCATTGGTGAACTGATAGTCGGACAACGGGGAGTGGCGGGCGAACTGTCGGGATCCGGTGATCGTCTGCGGCCGGTAGTACGGAGTCTCGTACTGGGAGTTGACGAAATAGGAGTTCAGGCCCGACGCCGCCGTGTAATAGAGGTGGGCGACACGGCCATCCCGGCGCATCCGGGCATTCCACACGTTGAACGCGTCCTGACTGACGGTGGCGACCTGCGCGCCGCGGTGGCGGGTCTCATCGATGATCCGCACGGCGTGTGCGGCCACGGTCTCGACATAGTCCAGCCAGGCGAATCCGACGAAGCCGAGCGGGCCGACGATCTCCCAGCGGTTGGGCAGGCGCGGATGTGCCGTGCCCGCGTAGCTGTGCAGACCGTGTGCCCGGTAATACTCGGCGAGATCGAATCCGTTGGGGCCGAGGACGGTCCCCGGCCGGTAGGTCTCCGGGTCGATCCAGAGTTCGTAGCCGGTGGCCAGCACCAGCAGGTCGGCCGGATGATCGACGCCGTCGGTGGTGCGGATGCCGGTCGCGGTGATCCGTTCGATCGGCGTGGTGATCAGGTTGGTGTTGGGATTGTTCAGCGCCGGCAGGAACGCGCTGGAGATCACCGGCCGTTTGGCCAGGATCCCATAGCGCGGCACCAGCTTTCGCCGGGTCGCGGCATCGTCGACGACCGCGCGCAGCAGCAGCCGGTACAGCAGCCGGGACCAGCCGTCGTAGAGCGGCATGAGGCGGCGTAACCACGTGTCCGGCAGCCGGGAGAAGACGTGGACTATGGGCGCCACCATGAAGATGTCCATCGCCAGCCGGCCGGCGGCGTTGACGACTGGGACAAGTCCGGGCAGCCGGAACAGCCGGCGCATCCACGGCGAGATGTCGAAGTCGACCTTCGGCAGCACCCACGCCGGGGTGCGTTGGTAGACATCGAGATTGTCTGCCTCCGCGGACAGCGCGGCGGTGATCTGGACGCCGGAGGATCCGGTGCCGATGACCGCGATGCGCTTCCCTCTGGTGTCGTAGCTGTCGTCCCAGGCGTTGGGGCGCAGGATCGTTCCGGTGAAGTCCTCGACGCCGTCGATGTCGACGGTGTTCTTGGCATTGACGTATCCGCCCACTGAACTGACCACGAAACGTGCCGTCACCGGTGCCCCGTCGCGGATCTGCAGTCGCCACAGTCCGTGTTCGTCGTCCCACTGCTGGCGGATCACCTCGGAGTTGGGACGCAGGTGCTCGTAGAGTCCGAGGCCGGCCGCCGTGTCCTGCAGGTAGCGATGGATCTCCGGGCCGGGCGCGAAGAACCTGGTCCAGTTCGGGTTGGGGGCGAACGACAGCTGATACCACAGGGTGGGGATGTCGACGGCGAGGCCGGGGTAGTGGTTGTCGCGCCAGGTCCCGCCGAAGTCACCGCCGCGTTCGACGATGATGAAGTCGTGAATACCCTTCTGGCGCAACAGGTGTGCTACTGCAATACCGCCGGGTCCGGCGCCGATGATCGCCACCTCGTAGGCTGGTTCTGTCATTGCTGCCTTCCGGTCAGGCCGACGACGATGTGGTCGGCCACGAATCGCTTCACCGCACGCGGACTGTCGAGGTTCACGCCGATCGGTGGGAGGAGTTCGAAGCTCAGCAACAGGCGCACGATCCATTCGCTCGCCCGTGCCGGCGCAATGCCGGGCCCGACCTCGCCGCGCTCCTGGGCTGCGCGGACGAACGGTTTCCACAGGTCGATCGAGCGCCGCATCAGGTCATCGCCGGTGTTGCGCAGCAGTAGCACCAAAATGCTCTCGTTGATGCCGCGCGGTGCCACGGAGTCCGACTGCTGGCGGTGCGCGCAGATGACGACGGCGGCGGCGGCCACCTGATCGGTCAGGCTGTCGTGGCGACCGGCCTCGGCCGCGATGGTCTCGATGAACGCGCCGGCCAGGTGGTCCAGCGCGATTCTGATGGCGTTGTCCCGACTGCCCAGGGCGTTGTGGACGGTACCTCGGGATACTCCGGCGTGTTCGGCCACCGCGGTGAGGCTGAATTGTCTTGGGCCCAAACGCCTGAGCGTCGCAGCGGCGGCGGCGAGCAGTGCGGGTGGCACCACTCGCTCCGCGTCGCGCATTTGAACACATTAGCGAAATATGTTCAATCTGGTCAGCGTTTCGCCAGATCTTCCGCGGCGGCATCCAGCACGTCGTTGAAGACCTTGGTCAGCATCGGTCGGCCCACCCAACGGGTCAGGGCCCCGCCGATGAATGGGAACTTCACCTGGAACGTCGTGGTCCAGGTGACGCGGGTGCCGCCGTCCACCGTGGTGAAGCCGACTCGACCGTGGCGGTGTTCCGAGGGTGGGAAACTGCGTTCGACTGAATAGTCGAAGGAATGCGGCGCGTCGTAGGCGGTGATGCGTTCCCGGAACCAGCCGATCACCCAGACCAGGATCCGCACCGCTCCTTGTCCATAGGGGGCCTGCCGGCCGGGTTCGGCCAGCCGCTGTCGAAGCACCAACGGCGAGCGCGTGAAATTGGCTGCGTTGCTCATGAACTCGAACACCTCATCCTGCGGTGCTCCGATGATCCGTTCGACGGTGATGGTCTGCATCAGTCCTCCTGCTGTCTGGTAAGGGTGCGGGTTGCGGCGGCGTCGCGGAGCTTGTCGGGGTTGCGCATCGCATAGAGCGCGGAGACGAGGCCGTCGGTCACCTCGATGAGCAAGACCGAGTCAAGCGCCCCGTCGTGGCGGAACAAGACGGCCGGCATCGAGTTGTAGCTGCCGAACGAGATGTCGAGTCCGGCCATGCCGCCCTGGGCGAGTCCCGCCATGAACTGCGCGACGCGCTGCGGTCCGACGACTGGGCGACGCGCAGCTGACACCTGTCCGCCGCCGTCGGACAATGCCACGACCTCGGGGGCCATCACCGCGACGAGGCCGTCGATGTCCCCGGTGTGCGCGGCCCGCAGGAACTTCGTGACGGTGGTACGTGCCAGTTGTCTGTCCGGTGTGAAGCGTCGCCGCCGGGCCTGCACGTGTTCGCGTGCGCGGTGGGCGATCTGGCGCACCGCGGTGTCGGACTTACCCACCACGAGCGCAATCTCGGGATGGCTGTAACCGAACACCTCGTGCAGGACGAACACCACGCGCTCGTCGGGGCCGAGTGTCTCCAGGATCAGCAGCATTGCCATCGACACCGATTCGGCGAGGACGGCGTCCTCGCTCACGTCCGACGCGGTCTGGATCGGTTCGGGAAGCCAATTGCCGACGTAGTCCTCGCGTCGGCGCTTGCTGGTCCGCAGCGCATTGAGGGCCTGCCGCGTGACGACCTGCACGAGGTACGCGTGCGGATGCGTCACGTCGCCTGCCGTGATCCAGCGCAGGTAGCTTTCCTGCACCACATCTTCTGCGTCGGCGGCGCTCCCCAGAATCTCGTAAGCCAGCGTGAAGAGCAGCGGGCGGTGCCCGGCGAATATCTCGGTCGCGTTCAGTTGATCCCCCTATGCCCTTGGCGTCACACTCTCAGACACCGCTCGGCACCCGAACCGTGACAGCCTTCGGCTGTGAACCGCGTCACATGGTGGCGACGTCGTGCGCATGGTGGACGATGTCGTGCAGGTGATAGACCGCGATCGTGGCCACGGTGAATTCGCTGCCGTTGCTGCGCAACCCGCGGCGCGACCAGGCGTCGGCCGGCACCCGGTCATAGGTGTTGGCGACAACCCCGGCCGCCTCGAACAGCTCGGTTGCGACAGTCCCCGGATCCTGCGACCCGTAGTCGTCGGCGATCGCGGTGGCGTCCTGATCCCAGTTCGGGAACTGAGGATCGTCCTCGGTCAACATCAACTGCACCCGGTGCTCGAAGATGCGGTGCACATCGCGGACGTGGCAGCCGTACTCCAGGATCGACCATCGGTCCGGGCGGGTCCTGACATTGACCGCGGTGCCGTGCAGCCGGGGCACCCACAGTGCGGCATCGTCCCGGATGAGGCCGGCCACCGCATTGCTCCGCACCGTCGTCGGGTCGAACCCGCACTCGGTGCAGGCGTGGGACAGCACCCAGGTCCAGTCCTTGGTGTCGGGGTCGAGGGGTTCCATGTCGCCAGTGTGGTCGCCGGTCAGTCGGCCGACAACGCCGATCGGAGCACATCGAGCGGCAGCCCGCCCAGATCGAGTGCGCGGCTGTGGAACTCTCGCAACGACGATCCCCGGCGCAGGGTCTGGTCGCGGAGTTCGTGCCAGATCCGTTGACCGATGGCGTACGACGGCGCCTGGCCCGGCCAGCCCAGATAGCGATCCAATTCGAAGCGCAGGTTCTCCTCGGCCATCGCCGAGTGCGAGGTCAGGAAGTTCCATGCCCGTTCGGCATCCCAGACCTCACCGTCGGGTGCGGTCAGGCCGCAGTGCACGCCGATGTCGATCACCACACGGGCCGCGCGGAACCGTTGTGCATCAAGCATTCCCATGCGGTCACCGGCATCGTCGAGCCAGCCCAGCTCGGCCATCAACCGCTCGGCGTACAGGGCCCAGCCCTCACCGTGGCCCGAAACCCAGCAGCCCAGCCGGCGCCACCGGTTGAGCTGGTCGGCCAGGGCCACCGCGCGGCCGATCTGCAAATGATGACCGGGGACACCTTCGTGGAACACCGTGGTGGTTTCCTGCCAGGTGTGGAACCGCTCGACGTCGGGCGGAACCGACCACCACATGCGTCCGGGCCGCGACCAGTCCTCGGACGGCCCGGTGTAGTAGATGCCGCCGGTCTGGGTCGGCGCGATCCGGCACTCCAGGGTGCGAAGCGGTCCGTCGATGTCGAAGTGGGTGCCGGCCAGCGCGTCCACCACGCGATCGGAAAGCTCCTGCATCCAGGCCTGCAGCGCATCGGTACCGCTGATGACGTATCGCGGCTCCTCGTCGAGCCGGCGCAGCGTCTCGGCCACGGTGGCACCCGGATAGAGCTGCTGGGCGATCGATTCCTGCTCGGCCACAACGGCATCGAGCAGACCCAGCCCCCAGTCGTAGGCCTCGTCGAGATCGACCGACGTGCCCAGGAACAACCGTGACATGAGCCCGTAGGCGTCGCGCCCGCAGGCGTCGGATTGACGCGCACGCGGGGCGATCTCCTCACGCAGCACATCGCCCAACTGCCGGTAAGCATCGGCCGCGGCTTCGGTGCGCTGCCGTAGCTGCGCCTGAAGCCGCCGGTTTCCAGGTGCCGCGCCGGTAGCCATCTCGGCGAACAACTGGGCGATCTGCCGGGCCTGGGTGACGCCGCGGGTCACCTGACGCAGGGCCGGGGCATGACTGCCGTGGGCCGCCGCACGTAGCGCATCCGCGTAGCCCGCGGCACGTTCGGGCACCTTCGCCAATCTCGCGGCGATCAGCGCCCAATCGTCCTCGGTGTCGGTGGCCATCAGGTCGAATACGTCGCGCATGGTTTGCAGCGGCGATGCGATGACGTTGATCTCACCCAGGTCCAGGCCGGCATCGTGCACGTCGACGGCCGCGCCGAGGCGTTCGCGCAACGCGGCCACGGTGACCACATCGACCTCGTCGGCGGGCTCGATCCCGTCGAGCTCCCGCAAGGTCGCGCGGGCCGCTTCGGCGCGGGCGGCCACCCCCTGCGGGGAGTAGTCAGTCACCTCATCGTCGTGGCCGGTGATGCCCAGTTCTGTTGCGGCGCACGGATCCAGCCGTGCATAGGTGTCGAGGTAGCGCTCGGCTACCGCGTCGACGGCAGTGGCGGCCCTAGCCAAGGTTGTTCGCGGCGAAGGTGTCGCACTTGTTCGGATCACCGGTCTGGTAACCGATGGTGAACCACTTCTGCCGCTGCTCGGAGGAACCGTGGGTCCAGGCTTCCGGGTTGACCCGGCCGGTGGCCTGCTTCTGGATGCGATCATCGCCCACCGAGGAGGCCGCCGACAGGGCGTCGGTGATGTCCTTGTCGCTCAGTGGTTCCAGGAACGGCACGTCGGTACCCTCTTGCCGGGTGATCGACGCGTAATGCGCCCAGACACCGGCGTAGCAGTCGGCCTGCAGTTCGGTGCGGACGCCCGCGCCGGTGGCGCCCTCAGGGTCGCGCTGGGCCCGGCCTAGGACACCCAGCAGGTCCTGCACGTGGTGGCCGAACTCGTGAGCGACGACGTACTCCTGTGCGAGGGGGCCTCCGCTGGAACCGAACTGGTCGACGAGCACCTGGAAGAAGTCGGTGTCGAAGTACGCCGTCTTGTCCACGGGGCAGTAGAACGGGCCGACGTCACTGGTGGCCGGACCGCATCCGGTCTGAACCTGCCCCTTGAACAGTCGTACCTGCGGACGTTTGTATCCCTTGAGCAGCTGCTGCCACACGCCGTCGACCGAGTTGCCGGTGGCGACCACTCGGCATTCGACCTTGCTGTTGGCGTCGGCGCCGGTCTTGCACTGGCTCAGGTCGAAACCCTCGCCCCCGGCCCCGCTGGTGTCTATTTGCTGCTGCTGTTGAGGCATCACGGTGCCGGGGTCGACACCCAGGAACATCGCGAGCACCACGATCAACAGACCGCCGAGACCTCCGCCGATCGCGATGCCACGGCCGGGGCCGCGGCCACCGCCGGAACTGGAGGTGGTGCTCGTGTCGATCTGCATACCCTCGTTGAAGGTCATCCCGTCACTCCATCGCATTCGCTGGTAGGTGCGTGCTCAACAGCCCGTTAAGCTTTTCACACTACGATTCAGACGTGTCCGTCCTTGCGGAACATTCGACCATCGCCCACACCTCGCTGGGGCGGTTACGCGGCACCCGTGAAGGCGGGGTCAGCGTTTGGCGGGGTGTCGAGTACGCCCAGCAGCCCATCGGCGCATTGCGCTTCCTGGCGCCGCAGCCCGTGGTGCCCTGGTCCGGGGTCCGCGACGCCGTGGAGCACGGCCCCTTGCCGCCGCAAGGCCGTTCCTTCGTCGGGGGAGGCCGCGACGACCCCAAGGTCCGCGACGAGGCTTGCCTGACCGTCACCGTCTGGTCTCCGGATACGAGCGGGTCGCTGCCGGTGATGGTGTGGATCCCCGGCGGCGCCTTCGTCTACGGTGCCGGCCAGTTGCAGCTCTACAACGGCTCGCGGCTGGCGGAGAACGGCAACGTGGTGGTGGTGAACGTCACCTACCGGCTCGGCGTGTTCGGCGGATTCGAACTCGGTGACCTCGGCGAGGGATTCGACGACAACCTGTGTCTGCGAGACCAGATTGCCGCGCTGCAGTGGGTGCGCGACAACATCGCCGCATTCGGCGGCGATCCCGAGCAGGTGACGGTCTTCGGTGAATCAGCCGGTGCCACATCGGTATTGGCTCTGCTGGCCAGCCCCGCGGCCGACGGGCTGTTCGCCCGGGGCATCGCGCAGAGTCCGGCGTTGCCGCTGATCGCCGACCGGGAAGACCGGGCCCGTCAGTCGCGCCGCTTCATGCAACTGCTCGGGGTGGGGGCCGAGCAACTCAAAGTGCTGCCGCAGCGGCAGTTGCGCCGCGCCGCCGGGCAGCTGCAACTGGAAAGTGCACAGCAGACACCAACATTGGCCTACGGGCTGACCTACGGCGTCGATCTGCTGCCGTTGCACCCGGTCGCGGCGGCACACGCGGGTGCGGTGTCCGCGGTGCCGTTGATCATCGGCACGAACAGCCACGAGGCGTCGATGTTCGCCTGGGGCAAGCCGCCGATGTTGCCGACCACGTTGGCCGGCGTCGAGGACTATCTCCGCCGCCACGACCCGCAGGCCAGGGATCGGGTGCTGGCCGCCTATCCCGATTTCCCGCGCCGACGGGCACTGATCGCGTTCGGCTCCGACGTCATGTTCGGCGCACCGACCTGGGCGTTCGCCGACGCCTACAGCGCGCACGCGCCGACCCACGTGTACCGGTTCGACCACACCACCTGGACGCTCAAGATGCTGGGGTTGGGCGCCACGCACGGCAGCGAGATCGTGCACATCCAGCACAGCTACGGGTCGTATCTGGGACGCAAGCTGCACCCGTTGGGCCGCCGGGTGCAGCCGTCGGTCGGTCGGCGGATGCAACGTACCTGGCTCGATTTCGCCCGGGCCGAGGTTGCCGATTGGCCGGAGTACGACGTCGACCGGCGGCTGACCCGGGTGATCCGGTCCACGCGTGACGAGACCGTGGCCGATCCCGACGCGGTGCGACGCCGGGTGTGGGAAGGGCTCGGCTAGTTGCCGTAACGCTCGTCGGTGTACCGGCGCAGGTTGTGCAGGAACCGCTGGAACAGCCACGCCATCACCGGCTGGCCCATGGTCATCCCGAGTCGGCCGGCCAGTCCGCTGGGCTTCATGGCCATCACCCAGGTCAGGTGGCAACCGTCGGCCGTCTCCACCACGCGGTAGTCCTCGGCGAAGGCCGAGATCGCGTTCGAGGTGCTGGTGTTGAACCGGAAAGCCATGTGGGAGAAGGGTTCCCAGGCCAGGAATTCCTCCTCGCCGGTGATGTGCCCGCGCATCGTGACGGTGCGGGTGGTGCCGACCCCTCGGGGTTCGGGACTGGTCCACTCCACGTTGGTGATGACCGTCGCCCAGTGTGGCCAGCTGGTCTCGTCGCTGAGCACCTCGAACAACTGCTCGGGTGTAATGGCGAGGTCGACGGTGCTGACGAAGCGGAACGGCGCACGGTCGATGAAGTCCAACTCGACGCGTTCGCACGGGTAGGTCCGGGCCATGGGTAGACACCCTAGGGGAGAGTGTCTAGTGGTGGGTCAGCCCGGGCCGTCGCCGGCGGCCGCCAAGAGCGGGACCACGACATCGCTGATCGGGGTGGGCAGCGCATGTGCGGCCGCTTTGCGGGCGATGACGCCGTTGCGCACATCCCACTCCAGCGGACGGCCCGCCTGATGATCCGTCAGCATCGAGGTGGTCAGGTCTTCCGGTGCCGAGGCGAGCATGCCGACGATCTCGTCGACCACCTCTTCACCCAGATCCGCGCCGTCGGCCCGGGCCACCGCCAGGCATTCGGTCAGGTAGCGCCGGGCCAGTGCGGCCACGTCGTCACGGCGGAACATCCCTGCGCGCCGGTCGGCCAGCACCATGAACCCGACCACGGCATTGACCAGCAGCTTGCGCCAGGCGGCGCGGCGGAAATCGGGATCGTGTTCGACGGTGATCGCGGTGCCGCCCACCGCGTCGGCCACGACCGCCGCCGCCGGGGTGTCGGGCAGCACCAGCCTGGCCTCGCTGCGCAACCGCACCCAGCCGCCGGGCTGGGTCTCGGCCGAGATCCAGACTGCCGCGGGCACGACGTGGGCTTTGTCGGTGTGCCGGCTGACCGCGCTCACGCGCTCGACCTGTTCCACACCGTTCTGCAGCGCGCACACCACGGTCTTCTCGTCGCACAACCGGTCCAGCCAGACCGCGGCCTGGGCGTTCTGGGTGTCCTTGA
The DNA here is from genome assembly GCF_011745145.1 of Mycobacterium sp. DL440. Taxonomy (NCBI): domain Bacteria; kingdom Bacillati; phylum Actinomycetota; class Actinomycetes; order Mycobacteriales; family Mycobacteriaceae; genus Mycobacterium; species Mycobacterium sp. DL440. Next base: position 1,840,211 of record NZ_CP050191.1, read on the forward strand.
CCGCGAGAAACACCACCTCGAGCGGACCGTCGACGGTGGCCGGATCGGTGTGGACCGGCCCGGGCAACCGGATCGGTGCGCCGTCGTCGGGCCGGACCTCGATGCCGTCGCGCGGGGTGCGTCCGCACAGCAGGACTTGCCGGCCGGCGGCGTGCAACAGCGCCGCGACGGTCGACCCGATGGCGCCCGGACCGATGACCGCGGTGGGAGAGTTCAGTGCCGCTGGGTCTTCGCGCGAGTGCTCATCCACATCGCAAAGTTACCGCCGTAGACCGACTCTCTAGACTGGTCACTCGTCCCAACCTTCTTCATGAGGAGTTTTCGTGCTGCGCAGTCATGCCGCCGGTTCATTGCGGGCCACGGATGCCGGTCAAACGGTCACCCTGGCGGGATGGGTGGCGCGCCGCCGTGACCACGGCGGCGTGATCTTCATCGACCTGCGCGACGGGGCTGGTGGTGGGCAAGGCGATGGGCAGAGCGTGTCGCAGGTGGTGTTCCGCCAGGGGGATGTGCTCGCTGCCGCCCACCGGTTGCGCGCCGAGTTCTGCGTCGCTGTCACCGGTGTGGTCGAGGTGCGGCCGGAGGGCAACGAGAACCCCGACATCCCGACCGGCCAGATCGAGGTCAACGCGACGTCGCTGACGGTGCTGGGGGAGAGCGCCCCGTTGCCGTTCCAGCTCGACGAGACCGCAGGCGAGGAAGCCCGGCTCAAGTACCGCTACCTGGATTTGCGCCGCGAGGGCCCGGGCAACGCAATCCGCTTGCGCTCCAAGGTGAATGCCGCCGCACGCAACGTGCTGGCCGAGCACGACTTCGTCGAGATCGAGACGCCGACCCTGACCCGCTCGACCCCGGAGGGCGCCCGCGACTTCCTGGTGCCCGCGCGTCTGCAGCCCGGCTCGTTCTACGCGCTGCCGCAGAGCCCGCAGCTGTTCAAGCAGCTGCTCATGGTGGCCGGCATGGAGCGGTACTACCAGATCGCCCGGTGCTACCGCGACGAGGATTTCCGTGCCGACCGCCAGCCGGAGTTCACTCAGCTGGACATGGAGCTCAGCTTCGTCGACGCCGACGATGTCATCGCGCTCGCCGAGCAGGTTCTGAAGGCGGTCTGGTCGACGATCGGTTATGACGTGCCGCTGCCGCTGCCCCGGATCAGCTACGCCGACGCGATGCGCCGGTTCGGCTCCGACAAGCCCGACCTGCGGTTCGGTGTCGAACTCATCGAGTGCACGGAGTACTTCAAGGACACCCCGTTCCGGGTCTTCCAGGCGCCGTATGTGGGCGCTGTCGTCATGCCCGGTGGGGCGTCGCAGCCACGCCGCACCCTTGACGGCTGGCAGGAGTTCGCCAAGCAGCGGGGTCACAAGGGGCTGGCCTACGTGCTGGTCGCGGAGGACGGCACGCTGGGCGGTCCGGTGGCGAAGAACCTCACCGACGCCGAGCGGGACGGTCTGGCCGCCCACGTCGGCGCCAAGCCGGGTGACTGCGTGTTCTTCGCGGCAGGCCCGGTCAAGCCGGCGCGTTCGCTGCTGGGCGCCACCCGCATCGAGATCGCCAAGCGCCTCGACCTGATCGACCCCGCCGCCTGGGCGTTCACCTGGGTGGTGGACTTCCCGATGTTCGAGCCCGTTGACGAGGCGACGGCCTCGGGCGACGTCGCGGTGGGTTCGGGTGCCTGGACGGCGGTGCACCACGCCTTCACCGCGCCGAAGCCCGAATCGGAGGGCAGCTTCGACAGCGATCCCGGCAACGCGTTGTCCGATGCCTACGACATCGTCTGCAACGGCAACGAGATCGGCGGCGGCTCGATCCGTATCCACCGGCGCGACATCCAGGAGCGGGTGTTCGCGATGATGGGAATCGACCACGCCGAGGCCCAGGACAAGTTCGGATTCCTGTTGGACGCCTTCGCCTTCGGCGCTCCGCCGCACGGCGGCTTGGCCTTCGGCTGGGACCGCATCACCGCGCTGCTGGCCGGGGTCGACTCGATCCGCGAGGTGATCGCGTTCCCCAAGTCCGGCGGCGGCGTCGACCCGCTGACCGATGCCCCGGCGCCGATCACCGCGCAGCAGCGCAAGGAATCGGGGATCGACGCGAAGCCCGAGTCGAAGGCCAAGCCCGAGGACAAGCCGCAGGTGAAGGCCTAACACCTCTCGGCTCTCCGTGCGCGGTTCGCCACGGCGAAGTTTGAGTCTGGAATAGAAGGCCCTACCGGAGAAGCTGGAGAAGGCATGAGCGATATCGATCCGAACTTCGACAAGACCGAACTGGTCGCCGACGTGGCGGCCCTCGACAACTTCAACCGCAATGTCGTCGAGGAATTCCGGGCCAATGGCGGCAAGGTGGGCGGGCCCTTTGAGGGCGGCACGCTGCTGTTGCTGCACACCACAGGAGCCAAATCCGGTCAGCCCCGGCTGTCGCCGCTGGCCTATCTGGACATCGACGGCGCGATGCTGATCGTCGGTTCCTACGCGGGTGGGCCCAAGGACCCCGCGTGGGTGCACAACCTGCGGGCCAACCCGCGGGCCCGGATCGAGATCGGTGTCGAGGCCTATGACGTCGTCTCGCGCGAGTTGCCCGCCGACGAGCGGGACGCCGCCTACCCGAAGATCATCGAGCGTGCCCCGGTGTTCGCCGAGTACCAGTCGAAAACCACCCGGGCCATCCCGCTTTTCGAGCTGGTTCGCGCTTAACTGCACGTCAACTGTCACGCTGGAGTGGCAGTGGAAGTCGAGTGCCACTCCAGCCTGACAAACCGGCTACGGCCGCTCGATGATGGTGGCTTTGGCCATGCCACCGCCAACACATCGTCTGCAGGCCGTAGTGCCCGCCGAATGTAGGTTTGCGCGACGTTCCACACCAGGGCGGCCAGCGACACGCCCAGGCGAACCACGCAACAATGCCGCTGATCGTCGCGCCGTCTCACGGAACACTCACTTGCACGCCACGCCGAGAGTCGTGCCATAGCGCGTTCAGTCGCGGGGCTTTAGATACCGCACTGCCTTTTCCTTGGTCATGCCCCATTTTTCTTTCGGCTCGCCTTTGGCCATCGCCACCGCCCCCTCCTCGAACATCGAGAAGTCAATCCCCATCCAGATGTGCGGAATCCTGTATGGCGGTCTAGGTTCGCCGGGCTTGGTAAATACGTGTGACTTCGCTGCTGTTTCGGTTGGGTCGGCACTCAAGAATGTGACATGACAATGCGGACTAACGCCGTTGTCTACCTGCGCAACTCGTCGATTCAAGGAGGCCAATAAGTTCATGTGGTCTTCCGGCTTGCGCGGTCGTATGTGGGCCTGTTCCTTCAGGAAATCGACGTACCCATCCTTGATCACCCGGTCAGCTCCTGACCCGTTGCCAAATGCCCCTGGCTCCGTCACCGGAAACAATGCGAAGGCGAACTTCGGCTCAACTGTACCGTCCTTTAGCGTGTTGGTGAATCCGCCAAAGAAGCGTTGATCTCCCTGGGTCCCAAGGAGATTCAAGACGAATCCGTATTTCAACGGCGCAATGTCTCGATCGAGGCGATCCTTCAGCAGCTCCATTGCGTATCTGAAATCATCTTTAAGCCCGCCGCCGCGCAACGTCTGTCGCAGCCAGTCGCCAATCGGCGTCTGGTCCCGAAGCCGTGCGATGCCGGTAAACGCCATCAGCACGCGCAGCATGTTCTCTTGCGGCGGGAAATCCATCTGTAAAAACTTGACGGACTGATCGTCAACCGTCTTGCCGGTCCGAGCGTCCGTCAGGCGGTAGTCGGCCGAGAGGTAGATCCCCTCCGCTTTGCTCATCCCCAGGATCAGGGTCATAACAGCACGGTAGTCGCAAAGTTCCACACCTAGTACGCGAAGGACCGGGCTATGGAAGGCACCACCGCAGCCCGGTCCTTGGTCAATGGGTGACAAGCGTTCGATGATGGTGACGTTGGCCATGCCGCCGCCCTTACACATGGTCTGCAGGCCGTAGCGTCCGCCGCGCTGCTCGAGCGCATTGACCAGGGTGGTGATGATGCGCGCACCGCTGGCCCCCAGCGGGTGCCCGATCGCGATCGCCCCGACGTTGACAGCGTGCGATGTGAGTACCGGCATTCTCTACCGTGCAGCACAGCGCAATGAGCATGACGATCCCGTCGACGCTGACGGCAACTTGGTGCGAGTCGGCAGCGACGGCACCGAAGTGGGCGAGATCAACGGCCTGGTGATGGGTGGCCCATCGTGGCGACCAATCAACGACCGGGGCGACATCGTGAACACCACCGGCATGGTTGGCGTTCCTGTCACCGAACCTAACGAACCGCGCCATGGTGACCTACTCGTCATTGACGGAGTGAGGTTCAAAATTCAGGGACTGCCGCAGTGGCAGACACGCGGCCTGGTGGCCACGCCTCCCAGGTTCGACTGGTGGACGATCACCTCGACAGCCAACTAGAAACTTGCCGACCGAAGCGGACCCGGTCGGCAACCAAAACATCCACCGGAGTTTGCGATGGCTCAGGTGGTTGGCGGGACTAATCCACCCGCCGCACGGCCCCGACCTGTTTGAGGATCCAGGTGCGGGACCACGGGGACTATTCACCCCCACGCAGTGCGCCCGTCGTCGCGGTGCGCACCAACGGCCTCCCAGACTCACCTTCAAGATGGGGGGCCGTTGTCGTACGCAATACCTAATATGCCTCTATGAGTCAGATGGCCGAGGATGTCAGTGTCCCAACCTGGAGGGGTAGTGATCAGCCCACTGCTGATCTCCGAACCAATACGCAGCTCTTGCTAACAACGCTTACAGACGCTTTTCGTGGGGCCGCAGACTCCAAAGTCCCAAGTCGTATGCGCGGACAAGACATCGAGATGCTGGCTGATATATTCAATGTTGGACAATGCCGCGCTGTTAGTGATTTTACGAGTGAACTAAGTGAACTCCTCTTCAGCTCTCCACTGGAATTTCCCACTTTCAGTGCAGATGGCGGCGACGTCTACATGATCGAGTTTATGGAAAACTCGCTGCTAGAAGATTTCAATCGGGCAGTGTCCCATTTCTTCACCAAAGCGAGCGAGGGAAACCCACCACCAGAAGCTAATACCCTGACCCACTATCTGCAGACATGGAACGGCCAGCTCAATTCCACAATCCAGCTAGCCGCGCAGAAAGAACACAGAGCGTCGACTAACGCTGCCCTCTACCGCTGGGCCGGTAAGCTGCAGGAGTCCAGCAGCAGGTTCAGTCAGGCACTTGATCTCGCTCAAACAGCAGCTTTTGCGCGCGAGGCCGCTAACGAGGCGGCCCAGGCTAGAGATGCAGCCCGTCGTGCAGCATCCGAAACCGGCGCCTTGATAATGGGTGCCCACTTTTGGCAGATCGCGACCGACGATAGTAAAAAAGCGTGGTATTGGACTCTGGCGGCATTCGGATCGGTAGTTGCCGTGATCGGATCGAGCATCTGGATTGCTTCAAACCTAGATGTGTCGCGATGGAAAGAAACTGTCTTTCACCTTGTCGTGGTTCTACCGATAGTGGGCGCCGCGACGTACGCCTCAAAAATCGCTCGGCATCATCGACTCCTTGCCCGATGGGCCAAGACAGCGTCGGTCCAAATAAATTCTGTCGAGGCATTTTCAAAGCAGCTTTCCTCACCTGAGAACCGTGACAAACTGATTCTTGAAGTGGGTCGGAGCATCTTCTCGACCCCGACGTACGGCGATGATACCAAGGGTGATCAGTTGTCGGCGGTGCCAGTCGAAATACTCGATGCGCTGAAGGAAATTGCACAGAAGCTCCCCAGCCGACCCGTCTGATTCCCCGCGCGAAAACCGTCCTTTCCTCCTCGTCACATCAGCAGTCCTCGAAGATCGGGGCCGCTGTCGCATCTGCGGCCATTCGTCCAGGAGCTGATCAACGCCGCACATCGATGGCACTCCGCCCAGCCCGCGAAGCGATTCACGGATGACGGCCAGAAGTCGAAGTTCACTGTCGATGGTGTCGAGATCTCGCACCAGTCGAACGTAAGCCGGGGCGGCAAATACTGAGCGCACCAGTTTTGGATACCGTGACCTGAAACGTCCCAGCCCTCACACGACGGGGCTGGGACGTTTTGTGGCGCTAGTCCAGCCGCTCGATGATGGCGGCGTTGGCCATGCCGCCGCCCTCACACATCGTCTGCAGGCCGTAACGTCCGCCGCGCCCCTCGAGGGCATTGACCAGGGTGGTCATGATGCGGGCCCCGCTGGCGCCCAGCGGATGCCCGATCGCGATCGCGCCACCGTTGACGTTCGTCTTGCCCAGATCGGCACCGGTGTCGGCCGCCCAGGCCAGCACCACCGGCGCGAACGCCTCGTTGACCTCGAACAGGTCGATGTCCGCCAGCGTCAAACCCGCACGCGCCAAGACCTTCTCGGTGGCCGGGATGACACCGGTCAGCATGTAGAGCGGGTCCGATCCGACCACCGTGGTGGTGTGGATCCGAGCCAGCGGCTTGAGCCCGAGTTTCCGTGCCGTGGCACCGCTGGTGATCATCACCGCCGCGCTGCCGTCGGACAGCGGTGACGAGTTACCCGGGGTGATCTCCCAGTTGATCTGGGGGAACCGTGCGGCGTAGGCCTCGTTGTAGAACGCCGGCTTCAACCCGGACAGGGTCTCGACCGTCGTCCCCGGCCGGATGATCTCGTCGGTGCTCAACCCGGCGATCGGGGCTAGTTCGGCCTCGAACAATCCGTCCTTGGTGGCCCGGGCCGCTTTCTCGTGGCTGCCCGCGGAGAACTCGTCGAGCTGGGCGCGGGAGAATCCCCATTTCGCTGCGATCAACTCGGCGCTGATCCCTTGCGGCACAAGACCTTCGGAGTAGCGCTCGGCGAAGGCCACGCCGAACGGGTCGCTGCCCGGCAATACCGAGGTACCCATCGGCACCCGCGACATGGACTCCACGCCGGCGGCGATCACGATGTCGTAGGCGCCGGCCAGCACGCCTTGGGCGGCGAAGCTGATCGCTTGCTGGCTGCTGCCGCACTGGCGGTCGACGGTGGTCCCGGGAACGGTTTCCGGGAAGCCCGCGCCCAGCAGGGCGTTACGGGCGATGTTGACGGCCTGATCGCCGACCTGGGTGACGGCTCCGGCGATGACGTCCTCGACCAGTACCGGGTCGACGCCGGTGCGGGTGATCAGCTCCCGCAGGCTGTGGGCCAGCAGATCCGCCGGCAGGACGCCGTGCAGCGCGCCGTTGGCTTTGCCTTTGCCGATCGGGGTCCGGACCGCTCCGACGATGACTGCGTCCCGGTCTGCATATCCGGTCATCTTGGCCTCCTGATGCTCCACGCTGAGTATTGTGTTAAGTACCTAGGTATAGCACCTGGGTATAGTTAGAACAACTCAGAGATGGGGTTTGATTCCGTGGGAATGCTGCAGGGCAAGCTGGCCGACCGTGACACCTGGTCTGCGGTGGGGCACTGCCCGATCGAGAGGACGATGGCGTTCGCGGGCACCAAGTCGGCGATGCTGATCATGCGCGAGGCCTTCTACGGCACCACCAGGTTCGACGACTTCGCTCGCCGGGTCGGGATCACCAAGGCGGCGACCTCGGCGCGGCTGTCCGACCTGGTGGCCGCCGGGCTGCTGGCCAAGCGGCCCTATCGCGAGCCCGGTCAGCGGGAACGCGACGAGTACGTCCTCACCGAATCCGGAACGGATTTCATGCCGGTGGTGTGGGCCATGTTCGAGTGGGGCCGCAAACATCTCGGCGACACCGGACTGCGGCTGGCCCACGACGGATGCGGGGCACTGGCCGGAGTCGAAATCCGGTGTGAGCAAGGACACCCCGTGCCGGCCGACGAACTCGTCGTCCGCTTCGAGCGTCCGACGTCGTGACGGTAGGCACACGTGCGCTGGAGATCCTGGCGCGCAGGCCGGCGCATCCGCTGTGGGTCTTCTGGTGGGATTGAGAACGCTACTCTCGGCCCGTGCTGCACTTACGCGTCGTCGCGCCCACCGATCTGCGAGAGCCGATCCTGAACGTCCTCGACCGGGACCCGGGCGTCACCAATGTCGTGGTGCACGCCGGGGATGCGAGAGATCCGGCCGGAGACGAGATCACGGCCATCGTGGTCCGGGAGGCGGCCAACGATGTGGTGGAGCGCCTTAAATCCCTTGATGTGCCGCACTCGGGGGCCATCACCCTTGAGCCACTCGACACCGTCCTGTCCGCAGCGGCCTTTCATGCCGAGGACGCCACCGAGGGAGACGGTGCCGATGCGGTGATCTGGGACGAGTTGGTGTCGCGTACCCGCGAGGAGTCCAGCCTCAACGCGACATATCTGATGTTCCTGTGCATCGCGTGCCTGCTCGCCGCGATCGGCGTCATCACCGACTCCGCGGTCACCGTTGTCGGCGCGATGGTCGTCGGACCCGAGTTCGGGCCGCTGGCGGCGCTGGCGGTCGCGCTGGTGCAGCAGCGGATGTCGCTGGCCCGCCGGGCGGGAGTGGCGTTGCTGGTCGGCTTCCCCGTCGCAATGGCCGTCACCGCCCTCGCCACATTGGGCTTCGAAGCCCTGGGGTGGGTGTCGCTGACCAGCTTCCGCAACCTCCAGGAGGTGGATTTCATCTTCCAGGTGGGCCCCTTCTCGTTGGTGGTGGCTCTGCTCGCCGGCGCGGCCGGGATGTTGTCGCTCGTGTCGGCGAAATCCGCGGCACTCGTGGGTGTCTTCATCTCGGTGACGACGGTTCCTGCGGCCGGTTTCGCGGTGGTCGCCGCGACGGTCGGCGAATGGGACATCGCGGCCCGGTCGGTGCTGCAGTTGGGCGTGAACCTGATGGGCATCACGATGGCGGGTGTCGTGATGCTCGCGCTCTACCGCAGATTCGCGACCCGCTGACGCGAGGGCGCCGTCATAGGTGACTGATGCCCGTGGCGAGGAAGTACAGGCCGACGGCACCGGCGATCACGGCCACCACGAGGCGATGGTGGATGCCCATCCACTCGTAGATCCGCTCGACGCCGGACCTGGTGGCGGCCGGCGCGACCCAGAAACTGATGATCGGAATGATCGCCGCGAGGAAACCGACCAGATTGAACACGACCATCGCGGCCATCTGCTCGGTCACCACGGCGCCCGATGTCAGGGCGGCGGCCATCGCGGCCAGGTAGTACGGGGTGGGGAAACCGTTGATCAGGCCCAGCAGTCCGGCTGCCCACGGCGCCTCGCCGCGCAACGCGGCCTGCATGCCGGCCGGCAGTTTCGACAGGCCCGGAACCGAGTCGTCCGTGGCTGCGGCCGGCGCCGCCCGTCGCGCGCGCACCCGCGTGACCAGGCGTTCGAGGACACCCGTGACGGACAGTACGGCGATCGCCAGCGCCACGACACCGATGCCGATCTCCAGGCTCGGAGGCATGGTGCGCCCGCCGTCGCCGCTGACGTTCTTGAACACGAACACCACCGCGGCGCCCACCGCGACATTGGCGGTGAAGGCGAACAGGAAGAAGGGGAGCAGCAACCGTACCGGCCGTGACCGCGACAGCATGAAGGCAACGACCCCGATTCTGAGCGGATCGACCGCCGCCACAACGGCCATCACCAGCACGGTGCTCCACATCGCCGGCGGCCACATCCCTTCGCCTCGGTTACCTCAACGCTGAATTCAACCAGCGCCGGGCGAATCCGGCCGAATCCGCTGATCTGGGTGCGCCAGCAAGCCCGGATCATCGTCGGGTGCGTACCGTTCTTCACTGATGGTTCTACGTGCGAACGGCTCACCGGAGTCCGCTCAGGCCACCGGTGTTGCCCTGGACACCGGTGGGCGTGGCGACGTCGACGGTATGGACGTCGACGGTGTGCTGGCCGCCTACCGCCGGTCCCGGGCCCAGCGTGCGTTGTTCGAAGTTCGGGACGACGGTTTCGGCGCCGGCTACGACGAGTTGGTCGACGCCTTGGGCAATGTTCGGCCGGCCTGGCGCGAGCTGGCCGCGGGCGTCGGCGAGCGTGGCCGTGACGGCCTGGACCGGCTGCGTGCCGTGGTGCGCGGCCTCGTCGACAACGACGGCATCACCTACATCCAGATGGATCGCCACGGGGACGTGGTCACCGACGATGACGGCACCGCGGTGCCGGGCCCCTGGCATCTTGACGCCCTGCCGCTGGTGCTCTCCGCTACGGACTGGGACTGCCTGGAATCAGGTCTGGTGCAGCGGTCCCGGCTGCTCGATGCGGTGCTGACCGATCTGTACGGCGCCCGCCGCTCGATCACCAGCGGGGTGCTGCCGGCCCGATTGTTGTTCGCCCACCCCGGCTACCTGCGGGCCGCGCGCGGCATCGTGGTGCCCGGACGTCATCAGCTGTTTCTCCATGGCTGCGACGTCAGCCGCGGCGACGACGGCGCGTTCACGGTGAATGCGGACTGGACACAGGCACCCTCGGGTGCCGGCTACGCCTTGGCCGATCGCCGGGTCATCGTGCACGCGGCCCCCGACCTGTATGAGCGGGTCGGCCCGCGCCCCTCCTCGCCGTGGGCTCAGGCCTTGCGACTGGCGCTGCTCGACGCGGCTCCCGAGGCCGCCGAAGAGCCGATGGTCGTGGTGCTCAGCCCCGGGATCCATTCCGAGACTGCCTTCGACCAGGCCTACCTGGCCGGGGTGCTCGGCTTCCCTTTGGTGGAGAGTGCGGATCTGGTGGTCCGGGACGGCACGTTGTGGATGCGGTCGCTGGGCACTCTCAAACGCGTCGACGTGGTGTTGCGCCGGATCGACGCCGACTATGTGGATCCGCTGGATCTGCGCCCCGATTCCCGGCTCGGCGTGGCCGGTCTGGTCGAGGCGTTGCGTCGCGGTTCGGTGACGGTGGTCAACACCTTGGGCAGCGGAATTCTGGAAAGCCCCGGTCTGGCACGGTTTCTGCCGCAGCTGGCCGAGCTGTTGCTCGACGAGAAACCCCAACTGCCGACCGCGCCGATGTACTGGGGCGGGATCGACATCGAGCGCTCCCATCTGCTCACCAAGCTGTCGTCGTTGTTGATCCGGCCGGTGAGCGGAGGCGCCACGATCGTGGGGCCGACACTGGCGACCACCGACCGCGAGGACCTGGCCGCGCGCATCGAAGCCGATCCCGCGCAGTGGGTGGGGCAGGAACTGCCCCAGTTCTCCACCGCACCAACCAATTACCGGTCCACGGGAATGTCGGCGGGCAACGTCGGTATGCGGCTGTTCACCGTGGCCCAGCGCGGCGGGTACGCGCCGATGATCGGTGGACTGGGCTACGTCGTCGCTCCCGGAAATTCTGCCTATCGAATGAACACCCTTGCCGCCAAGGATGTTTGGGTTAACAGTCCGCAACGCGTCACGGCCGAGCGCATCCCGACGGTCTCGGTCGAGCTGGTCTCCGCGGGCGCGGTACCCAGCCCGACCCGGGCGGTCAGCTCGCCGCGGGTGCTGGCCGACCTGTTCTGGATGGGCCGGTACGCCGAACGTGCCGAGGGCATGGCGCGGCTGCTCACCGTCACCCGGGAGCGCTACCACGAATACCGCTACCGCCGGGAACTCGAAGAGAGTCAGTGTGTTCCGGTGCTGCTGGCAGCGATCGGCGCGATCACCGGCACCGACACCGGAGACGCCGCCGATGCCCACGAGATGATCGCGATCGCCCCGACCACGTTGTGGTCGGCCACCGCTGACCGGCATCGGCCGGGATCGCTTGCCCAATCGGTGGAACGGCTCGGGCTGGCCGCCCGGGCGGTCCGTGACCAGATGTCCAACGACACCTGGATGGTGCTGGCCGGTGTCGAACGTGCGGTGATCCGACCATCGGCTGTCCCACCCCAGTCGCCCAATGTCGCAGAGGCCTACCTCGCCACCGCGCACAGCCAGACCCTGGCCGGAATGTTGGCGTTGTCCGGGGTGTCCGCGGAATCGATGGTGCAGGACGTCGGCTGGACCGTGATGGATCTCGGCAAGCGCATCGAGCGCGGGATGGCGCTGACCGCGCTGCTGCGAGCCACCTTGACGACGGTGCGCAGTGCGTCGGCCGAACGCGCGGTGGCCGAGTCGACCCTGGTGGTCTGTGAATCTTCGGTGATCTACCGGCGGCGCAACCCGGGGCAGATCAGCGTCGCCGCGATCGCCGAACTGCTGTTGTTCGACGCCGAGAACCCCAGATCGCTGATCTACCAGTTGGAGCGCATCCGTTCGGACCTCAAGCCCCTGCCCGGAGCATCGGGCTCGTCGCGCCCGGAACGCCTGATCGACGAACTGGCCACCCGGTTGCGTCGTCTCGACCCGGCAGATCTCGAGGAGGTCGCCGCAGACGGGGCCCGAGCCGAACTCGCCGGCCTACTCGACGGTGTGCATGCCGGCCTGCGCGATCTCTCGGGTGTCATCACCGCGGCGCACCTGTCACTGCCCGGCGGGATGCAACCGCTGTGGGGGCCCGACGAGCGGCGGGTAATGCCATGACCGGGCCCAGCGAGTCGGCGGGAACCCGCTGTTACGAGATCACCCACCGCACCGTCTATCGCTATTCCGACGATGTCACCAGCTCTTACGGGCGCGGTTTTCTCACGCCGCGTGACCTGCCGTGGCAGCGGTGCCTGTCCCACCGCCTGGTGATCGACCCGGAGGCGGCCGACAGTTCCACCAGCCGTGACGCTTACGGCAACATCAGTTCGTATTTTCATGTCACCGACCGCCACCGCACCCTGAGCGTCACCGGCCAATCCGTGGTAGAGGTGGATCCCTTTGCGCCTGAACATTATTCGGGCGCATCAGCCAAGGCCCCCTGGGAGTTGGCCCGCCCGATCGGCGGCGATGGTGCGCTGGCCGCGGAGTTCACCCTCGACCTCTCACCGCCGGAGATCACTGGCGCGGTGCGCGAGTACGCCGCACCCAGTTTCGTGCCCGGACGGCCGCTGATCGAGGTGCTTCGTGAACTGACATCGAGGATCTACTCCGACTTCACCTACCGGTCGGGTTCGACGACCGTGTCCACCCAGGTGGCCGAGGTGCTGGCCGCGCGCGAGGGAGTCTGTCAGGATTTCGCCCGGCTGGCCATCGCCTGCCTGCGGGCCAACGGTCTGGCGGCAAGCTATGTCTCGGGTTACCTGGCCACCGATCCGCCGCCCGGTAAGGAACGCATGATCGGGGTGGACGCCACGCACGCCTGGGCATCCGTCTGGACGCCGCAGAACCTCTGGATGGGAATGGATCCCACCAACGATCAGATGGTCGACGAGCGTTACATCGTGGCCGGATTCGGCCGCGATTACGCCGACATCCCCCCGCTCCGCGGCATCATCTACACGGATTCTCTCAGCAGCGTGATCGAGGTGTCCGTCGACGTGGCGCCGTGCCCGCCGGACCGAGGACGGTTGCTGCATGCGTGATTTCAACTGTCCCAACTGTGGACAACGTCTGGCATTCGAGAACAGCCTGTGCCTGTCGTGCCGCAGCGCGCTCGGGTTCTCGCTCGGTGACATGGCGCTGCTGGTGATCACCGATTCCGACCAGAGCGGCCACGCCGGCGCCGTCGATGAGAATCAGTACCGACTGTGCGCGAATCTGCATCTGGCCGAATGTAATTGGCTGGTACGCATCGGTGATGATCCGTTGTGCGCGTCGTGCACGCTCACCAGGACCCGTCCCGCCGATACCGATACCGCGGCGTTGGCATCGTTCGCCGACGCCGAGCAGGCCAAGCGCCGGCTGATCGCCGAACTGCACGAGCTGAAGCTGCCGATCGTCGGCCGCGACGAGGACCCTCGGTTCGGGCTGGCTTTCGACCTGCTCTCCAGCGGGTTCGAGCAGGTGTTCACCGGCCATCACAACGGTGTCATCACCCTGGACCTGGCCGAGGGTGACGATGTACACCGCGAGCAGCTACGGATCGCGATGGACGAGCCGTACCGCACGCTGCTGGGCCACTTCCGCCACGAGATCGGTCACCACTACTTCTATCGGCTGATTGCGCCGTCGGCGGACTACCGCGCCCGGTTCACCCAACTGTTCGGGGACGCCGACGCCGATTATCAGGCCGCGTTGGACCGCCACTACGCACAGGGTCCCCCGTCCGGGTGGGAGGACGACTTCGTCTCGTCCTACGCGACCATGCACGCCGCCGAGGACTGGGCCGAGACCTTCGCGCACTATCTGCACATCCGCGACACCCTGGACACCGCCGCGGCTTTCGGGTTCGCCCCCGCCGGAGCGGCGTTCGGACGACGCTTTCTGGGGCCCGCCGGGTTCGACACGATCATCGAGATGTGGCTGCCGCTCGCGTGGTCGCTGAACATGGTGAACCGGTCGATGGGACACGACGACCTGTACCCGTTCGTGTTGGCGCCCGCGGTGTTGGAGAAGATGCGGTTCGTGCACGCAGTCGTCGACGAGGTCACTGCGGGCTGAGTTAACAGCACCATCACGATGGTATGTCGCAACCCCGCGATCGCCGCAGGCGTTTCTAGGATCGCGGCGTGACTGATCGCTACGGCTCCGACATCCTGTCCCGAAACCCGCACACGCCCAAGCTGACTCGATCGACCGAACAGCCTGCGGAGAAGGGCCTGGTCGTCGAGGACGCCCAGAGTGGTTACGTGGGCGCGGTGGTGCGGATCGAGGGTGGCCGCGTCGAGCTCGAGGACCGCCGCGGCAAGGTGCGGACTTTCCCGATGGGCCCGGGCTTTTTGATCGACGGCAAGCCGGTGAGCCTCGTGGTGCCCAAGCGGGCCGCGGCACCGGCCCGCACGGCGTCAGGATCGGTCGCGGTACCCAGGGCCAAGGCGCGGGTTGCGCTGGCCAGCCGGATCTACGTCGAGGGCCGCCATGACGCCGAGCTCGTCGAGCAGGTCTGGGGCGCTGATCTGCGCATCGAAGGCGTCGTCGTCGAATATCTGGGCGGCGTCGATGACCTGGCCGACATCGTCGCGGAGTTCGCACCCGGACCGGGCCGTCGGTTGGGCGTGCTGGTCGATCACCTGGTCACCGGGTCCAAGGAGGCGCGCATCGCCGAGGCGGTGCGGCGCGGCCCCGGCGGTGAGCACACGCTGGTGGTCGGACACCCGTTCGTCGACATCTGGCAGTCGGTCAAACCGGCCCGGCTCGGGATGAAGGCGTGGCCGACCATCCCGCGCAGTGTGGAGTGGAAGCACGGTATCTGCGACGCGCTGGGCTGGCCGCACCAGGACCAGGCCGACATCGCCCGGGCCTGGCAGCGGATCCGCGGCCAGGTACGCGACTGGAACGACCTGGAGCCCGCGCTGATCGGCCGGGTCGAGGAACTCATCGATTTCGTGACCGCACCGGCGTAGACAGTCATGTCAGCGTGGTAAGCAGAAGACGTGTCCGACAGCTTGTTCGACGTGCCCGGTGAGCCCGCACCCGCGGGTCCCGGTGCGCCGGCCCCCGCTTCGGCGCCGCTGGCGGTGCGGATGCGCCCCGCCGGCCTCGACGAGGTCGTCGGCCAGACCCATCTTCTGCAGGCCGGTTCGCCCTTGCGCCGCCTGGTGGAGGGATCCGGCGCGGCGTCGGTGATCCTCTACGGCCCACCCGGCACCGGCAAGACCACCCTAGCTTCGCTCATCTCGCAGGCCACCGGCCGCCGGTTCGAGGCGCTCTCGGCGCTGAGCGCCGGCGTCAAGGAGGTCCGCGCGGTGTTGGAAAAGGCGCGCATTGCGCTCGTTCATCACGGCGAACAGACCGTGCTGTTCATCGACGAGGTGCACCGTTTCTCCAAGACCCAGCAGGATGCGCTGCTGGCGGCGGTGGAGAACCGGGTCGTGCTGTTGGTGGCGGCCACCACGGAGAACCCGTCGTTCTCGGTGGTCGCGCCGTTGCTGTCGCGCTCGTTGATCCTGCAGCTCCAGCCGCTGACCGCGCCGGACGTCGAGACCGTGCTGCGCCGCGCGATCACCGACCCGCGGGGTCTGGGTGGTGCGGTCGAGGTCACCGACGAGGCCGTCGAGCTCATGGTGCAGCTCTCCGCCGGCGATGCGCGGCGGGCACTCACCGCGTTGGAGGTGGCCGGTGAAACAGCCGGAGCGCCCGGTGGCGTTGTTTCCGTCGAGACCATCGAGCAGTCGTTGGACAAGGCCGCGGTGCGGTACGACCGTGACGGTGATCAGCACTACGACGTCGTCAGCGCCTTCATCAAATCGGTGCGCGGATCCGACGTCGATGCGGCGTTGCACTACCTGGCCCGGATGCTGGTGGCGGGGGAGGACCCACGCTTCGTGGCGCGCCGGCTGATGATCCTGGCCAGCGAGGACATCGGGATGGCCGATCCCACCGCGCTGCAGACCGCGGTCGCCGCCGCCCAGACCGTGCAGCTGATCGGCATGCCCGAGGCGCAGCTGACCTTGGCGCACGCGACCGTGCACCTGGCCACCGCGCCAAAGTCCAATGCGGTCACCACGGCGCTCGGTGCGGCGATGAACGACATCCGGGCCGGCAAGGCCGGATTGGTGCCTCCGCATCTGCGGGACGGTCATTATTCGGGGGCACAGAAACTCGGCAACGCCGTGGGCTACAAATACGCCCATGACCATCCTGATGGTGTTGTGCCGCAACAGTATCCACCAGATGAACTGGTGGGGACGGACTACTACCAGCCGACCGGACGCGGATTCGAACGCGAACTCGTGACCCGGGTCGACAAGCTGCGCGCCATCATTCGCCGCGCGCGGCGCTGAGCAACGAAAACCACGGTCCCAGTTGAATGTTCAACCGGGACCGTGGTTCGGGTCAGATGGTCAGCGAAGCAGGCCGGACCGTCGCGTTCCCAGGATGCCGGTCTTCCGGCGTCCCATGAGTGCCGAGATCAGGGCCACACCGAGGGCGGCGACGATGACCTGCACGAGTAGTTCGAGCCAGTCGACGCCGTTGGTCGCGGTCGGGATGCCCATGGTGCGGGCCAGTGCGGTACCGATGAACGCGGAGACGATACCGACCAGGATCGTCACCAGAATGCCGATAGGTTGTCTGCCGGGGACGATCAAGCGGCCTATCACGCCGACGACAATGCCGATCAAGATCGCGCTGATGATGCCGGTGACGGTCATTTCTCCTCCAGGGCTCGTTGGGCACGACGAGAGATACCCAACCCCGCACCGGTGTAAACGGGATCGTCAATTCCGATCGGTGTGCGCCTCAGGCCATCTCGGGTACACGCAGGTGAGCGAGCACGAGTTCGAACTCGCCGACATCGATCTGATCGGCGCTCAGGTCGCGCAGTCGGGCCGTGCGCAACGCCCTGGCCTGATCGCGGTTGTGGTCCATCGCGTCGGCACTGTCGAACGTGGCCGAGGACACCGCCCGACCCGATCCGCGGTCGAGCATCAGGCTGGCGCTGCAGAAGCCCTCGAGGTCTTCCATCGCAGGCAAGACCGAGCTCCGGTAGAAGTCCACGGCCCGGTCGAACAGTTCGGGGCGGGTTCGCAGCCATGTCGCCCGCACACAGGCGCCGGGCCCGGAGTACTGCTCGCGGTGAACCACCGCGATCTCCCATTCGTCGACCGTGGCGGTGCCGGCGAATATCTCCACCACTCGATGGCGCATCGGCGCTATCGCGGCGGCGCTGGCATGCATGGCCTCTTCGGACCGCCACGCCGTCGTGAGGACACACTCTCCTGATTCCCGGTCCACCATCAGAGATAGGCCGACGCAGCCGTCGATGTCGTCGAGGGCCGGCATGACCTCATCGCGGACATGGGCGATGCCGGCGTCGATGGCCTGGGTGCGCGCCGCGATCATGGTTGAACGTGCGAACACGATCCACCCCTTCCTGCCAGGGCGGCGCTCCGGTGGCGCCACCGGTTCCACTCCCACCCTCCTCCGGTACGCCGCAGGTGGCAATGGGCCCGCGGGCGCCTCGTAGGCTGGGCGGATGGACACCGACGTGCTCGACGTGGACACCTCGCGGCGCCGCATCGTCGATCTCACCGACGCGGTGCGGCAGTTCTGCGGGGCCCATCGTGACGGCCTGTGCAATGTGTTCGTCCCGCACGCGACCGCCGGTGTGGCCATCATCGAGACCGGTGCCGGCTCCGACGACGACCTGCTCGATACCCTGGAACGGTTGTTGCCGCGCGATGACCGCTACCGGCACAGCCACGGTTCGTTCGGCCATGGCGCCGATCACGTGCTACCTGCGCTGGTCTCGCCATCGGTGACATTGCCGGTACAGTCTGGCCGTCCGCTGCTGGGGACCTGGCAGAGCGTGGTGCTGGTCGATCTGAACCGCGACAACCCGCAGCGGTCGGTGCGCCTGAGCTTTCTGGGGGCGTGACCGGCGGGCTCAGCGGCGTGCGCCTCGTCGCCTTTTCGGGGTGAACGCGCAGAACGGTAATGTAAAGCGGTCTAACTGGTGGTTGCCTGCGCAACCCCAGCCACCCACGAACACGAGGACACGAGCAACGTGCAGACACACGAGATCAGGAAGCGCTTCCTCGATCATTTCGTGAAGGCGGGCCACACCGAGGTGCCCAGTGCCTCGGTGATCCTCGACGACCCCAACCTGTTGTTCGTCAACGCCGGCATGGTGCAGTTCGTGCCTTACTTCCTCGGTGCCCGCACACCGCCCTGGGACCGCGCCACCAGCGTGCAGAAGTGCATCCGGACCCCTGACATCGACGAGGTGGGCATCACCACCCGGCACAACACCTTCTTCCAGATGGCCGGCAACTTCTCGTTCGGCGACTACTTCAAGAAGGGTGCCATCGAGCTGGCCTGGACCCTGCTGACCAACCCGGTCAGCGAGGGCGGCTACGGATTCGACCCGGAAAGGCTGTGGGCAACGGTCTATCTGGACGACGACGAGGCGATCCGCCTGTGGCAGGAAGTCGCCGGGCTGCCGCTCGAGCGCATCCAGCGTCGCGGCATGGCCGACAACTACTGGTCGATGGGCATCCCCGGGCCGTGCGGACCGTGCTCGGAGATCTACTACGACCGCGGCCCCGAATACGGCATCGAGGGCGGGCCCGAGGCCAATGAGGACCGCTACATCGAGATCTGGAATCTCGTGTTCATGCAGAACGAGCGCGGGGAGGGCACCTCGAAGAACGACTTCGAGATCCTCGGGCCGCTGCCGCGCAAGAACATCGACACCGGCATGGGCGTCGAGCGCATCGCCTGCCTGTTGCAGGACGTGGACAACGTCTACGAGACCGACCTGGTGCGTCCGGTGATCGATCTGGTCGCCGGGATCGCCCCTCGCGGTTACGGCGCGGGCAGCCACGAGGACGATGTCCGCTACCGCATCATCGGTGATCACAGTCGCACCGCGGCGATCATCATCGGCGACGGTGTCAGCCCCGGCAATGAAGGCCGCGGCTACGTGCTGCGGCGGTTGCTGCGCCGCATCATCCGCGCCGCCAAGCTGCTGGGTGTCGAGGAGCCGATCATGAGCCGGCTGATGACCACCGTGCGCGACGAGATGGGCCCGTCCTACCCGGAACTGGTCACCGACTTCGAGCGGATCCACCGAATCGCGGTGGCCGAGGAGACCGCGTTCAACCGCACCTTGGTCGCGGGTTCGAAGCTGTTCGACGACGCCGCCTCGGCGACGCGCACCGCCGGAAAGTCCACGCTGTCCGGCAACGACGCATTTACCTTGCACGACACCTACGGTTTCCCGATCGACCTCACCCTGGAGATGGCGGCCGAGGCCGGCCTCTCGGTCGACGAGCCGGGCTTCCGGACGTTGATGGCCGAGCAGCGTCAGCGCGCCAAGGCCGACGCCGCCGCGCGCAAGCAGGCCCACACCGATCTGTCCGCGTACCGCGAGCTGGTCGACGCCGGGCCCACCGAGTTCACCGGCTTCGACGAATTGTCCACCGAGGCACGAATTCTCGGAATCTTCGTCGACGGCAAGCGGGTGCCGGTGGTGACCCACGAGGATGTGGACGCCGAGCGCGTCGAACTGATCCTGGACCGCACCCCGTTCTACGCCGAGGCCGGCGGCCAGATCGCCGACGAAGGCACGATTTCCGGCACTGGCGCCTCCGGAACATCCAGGGCGGCCGTCACCGATGTGCAAAAGATCGCCAAAACCCTGTGGGCACACCGCATCAACGTGGAGTCCGGAGAGTTCGTCGAGGGCGACACCGTCACCGCCGCAGTCGATGCGAAGTGGCGTCACGGTGCCACACAGGGACACTCCGGCACCCACATGGTGCACGCCGCGTTGCGACAGGTACTGGGCCCCAGCGCCGTTCAGGCAGGTTCACTGAACCGTCCCGGCTACCTCCGGTTCGACTTCAACTGGCAAGGGGCTCTGACTGAATCCCAGAGCTCCGAAATCCAAGAGGTCGCCAACGAAGCGGTGGCAGCCGACTACCAGGTGAACACCTTCGTCACCGCCTTGGACAAGGCCAAGGCGATGGGCGCGATGGCGATGTTCGGCGAGAACTATCCCGACCAGGTGCGGGTGGTCGAGATCGGCGGCCCCTTCTCACTGGAACTCTGCGGTGGTACGCACGTGCACAATTCGGCCCAGATCGGCCCGGTCACCATCCTCGGCGAATCCTCGGTCGGTTCTGGTGTGCGCCGGGTCGAGGCCTACGTCGGGCTGGAGTCCTTCCGCCATCTGGCCAAGGAACGCGCCCTGATGGCAGGACTGGCCTCGTCGCTCAAGGTGCCCTCCGAAGAGGTGCCCGCCCGGGTGGCGAACCTGGTGGAACGACTCAAGGCGGCCGAGAAGGAACTGGACAAGGCCCGGTTGGCCAACGCCCGGGCCGCCGCCGCCAATGCGGCCGCGGGTGCGGAGACCATCGGCAAGGTCCGGGTGGTCGCACAACGCATGGCCGGCGGCATGTCGGCCGGTGATCTGCGCAGCCTCGTCGGCGACATCAAGGGCAAGCTCGGTTCCGACCCGGGGGTGGTCGCGCTGATCGCCGACGGCGAGGACGACTCGGTGCCGTTCGTGGTGGCGGTCAATCCGGCCGCGCAGGATCTGGGTCTGCGCGCCAACGAACTCGTCAAGCAGTTCGGCGCGGCGGTCAACGGCCGCGGGGGCGGCAAGGCGGACATGGCACAAGGTTCCGGTAAGGGGGCGGCGGGTATCGACGCGGCGTTGGCCGCGCTGCGCGCCGAGATCGGCCGAGGCTAGCCTCGTGTCCGACACCGTCGACGACCGGCTACCGGACCGCCCAGGGGACGATGACCCCGGACGGGGTCGGCGTATCGGCATCGACGTCGGAACCGTTCGGATCGGTGTGGCCAGTTGCGATCCCGACGGGATCCTGGCCACCCCGGTCGAGACCGTTCAGCGGGACAAGCGGGACAGGTCGGGCAGACACCTGCGCAGACTGGTGACTTTGATCGGCGAGTACGACGCCGTCGAGGTCGTCGTCGGACTGCCACGCACACTCGCCGACCGGGCCGGGTCCTCCGCCGTCGACGCCATCGAACTGGCGGATCTGCTGGCCCGCCGGATCGCCCCGATACCGGTGCGGTTGGCCGATGAGCGGCTCACTACTGTGTCGGCGCAGCGATCGTTGCGCGAAGCGGGGGTCCGGGCAAAGGGACAGAAGGCGATGATCGACCAAGCCGCTGCGGTTGGCATTCTGCAGAGCTGGCTGGAGCAGCGGCGTGCGGCTCTGGCTGCGCGCGGAGAGGGCATGGATGGCTGAGAAGTGGGGCGCCGACAAGGCCAAGCCCGAGGTGGTTGGACCACCGCGCCGCGGGCTGAGCAAGGCCGAGCGGGCCCGCAAAGCCCGCAATGACCGGAAGCGACGCGTCACCAGGGGCTTCTCTCTCACAGCGCTCATCGTGGTGGTGATCGGCGCGGTTTTCCTGGGCTCCAGGCTGTGGCACGGCATGTCCGGATCCGCCAGCGACTACGCCGGGGACGGTGTCGCCGATGTCGTCATCCAGGTCCACGACGGCGATTCCACGACGGCGATCGCCAAGACCCTGCAGGACCAGAAGGTGGTCGCCACGATCAAGGCCTTCGTCGACGCGGCCCACAAGAACGACGCGATCTCGGCGATTCAACCCGGGTTCTACAAGCTGCGCACCGAGATCCCGGCGGCCAACGCCGTTGAGCGCCTGGCTGATCCGGAGAGCCGGGTGGGCAAGCTGACCATCCCGGAGGGTCGTCAGCTCGATGACACCGCGGATGTCAGGACCAAGGCCATCACCGAAGGCATCTTCACGCTGATCTCGCAGGCCTCCTGCGTCGAACTCGACGGCGCGAAGCGCTGCGTACCGGTCGATGAGCTACGGGCGGCCGCGCAGACGGCGCCCGCCGCCGCCTTGGCGGTACCCGACTGGGCCGCGGGTCCGGTTGCGGCGATGCCCAACGATCACCGGCGGCTGGAGGGGCTGATCGCGCCCGGCACCTGGAATGTCGACCCGGCCGGGAAGCCGCAGGACATCCTGTCCACCCTGATCGCCGGCAGCGCCACCGTGTACACCCAGAGCGGTCTGCTCGACACTGCCGCCGCAATGCAGATGTCGCCGTATCAGATCCTCACGGTCGGATCCCTGGTGCAACGCGAGGCCAAGCCGCAGGACTTCGACAAGGTCGCCCGGGTGATCTACAACCGGCTGGCCGAACACCGCAAGCTGGAGTTCGACTCGACCGTGAACTATCCGCTGGACCGCCAGGAAGTGGCGACCACCGATGACGACCGGGCCAAGACCACCCCGTGGAATACCTATATGAGTCAAGGGCTTCCGCAGACCCCGATCTGCTCGCCGGGCACTGACGCCCTGGCCGCGGCCGAGCATCCGGCGGCAGGGGACTGGTTGTACTTCGTGACCATCGATCTGCAGGGCACCACGTTGTTCACCCGTGACTACGACCAGCACCTGGCCAACATCGAACAGGCGCAGCACAACGGTGTCCTCGACAGTGCCAGATAGGCGGCCCGCCGCCGTGCCCGACAGCACCCGGAAAGCTGCGGTCCTCGGCTCGCCGATCACCCATTCGCGTTCGCCGCAGCTGCATCTGGCGGCCTACCGGGCGTTGGGGCTGCCGTCGTGGACCTACGAGCGCATCGAGTGCAGCGCCGAACAACTGCCGGGCCTCGTCGGCGCCCTGGGCACGGAATGGGTCGGCCTGTCGATCACCATGCCCGGCAAGTTCGCCGCACTGGAATTCGCCGATCAGCGCACCGAACGCGCTGAATTGGTGGGTTCGGCCAACACCCTGGTCCGGATGTCCACGGGTGGTTGGCGCGCCGACAACACCGATATCGACGGGGTAACCGGAGCGCTCGGCACGGCCGGCGAAACGGCGCTGGTCATCGGGTCCGGCGGTACGGCCCCGGCCGCTGTGGTCGCCCTGGCCGAACTCGGCGTACAGCGGATCACCATCGTGGCGCGCGACGAGGGCAAGGCCTCGCGGCTGGTGGAGTTGGCCGGCCGGTGTGGGGCACAGAGCAGCTGGTGCGACATCGGCAGTGCGGCACTGACCGACGCGGTGGCGACCGCGGATGCGGCCGTCAGCACCATCCCGGCTGAGGCGGCCGCCGCCTACGCGGCCACACTCGCGACGGTGCCGCGCGTGCTCGACGCCATCTACGACCCGTGGCCCACCCCGCTGGCCCAGGCTGTCGAGGCCGCAGGCGGCGAGGTGGTCAACGGACTGCAGATGCTGCTGAACCAGGCCTTCGCTCAGGTGGAACAGTTCACCGGGATGCCCGCTCCCAAAGAGGCGATGAGAGACGCGCTGCGCTGAGCCCGCGCCGATCCTCGTGCCGATTTCTACAACAAGGTTGTGGAATCGGGGGTGGCGACCTTGGTGTAGAAATCGACGAATCTCCGGGGCCGGTCAGCCCACAAGAGGTGCCAATGACCACCGTCGGTGGCCATTAGCCTCGGTGGATGGTGGTGGGGGTTACCGTCATCGCGGTCGCCTGGCTGACGGCGCTGAGTGGATACGACATCTGGCAGCGTCGGCTGCCGAATTGGCTGACCTTGCCCGGGGCTGTGCTGACCCTGATTGTGGCGGTGCTGTCGGGATACGGGGTCGCCGCCATTGTCGGGGCGGGCGGGCTGAGCGCGCCGTATCTGGTGGTCCATCTGCT
This sequence comes from Mycobacterium sp. DL440, assembly GCF_011745145.1. Taxonomy (NCBI): domain Bacteria; kingdom Bacillati; phylum Actinomycetota; class Actinomycetes; order Mycobacteriales; family Mycobacteriaceae; genus Mycobacterium; species Mycobacterium sp. DL440. The sequence continues at coordinate 1,864,196 of NZ_CP050191.1, forward strand.
GGCTCCGCGGGCCATGGGCGGCGGCGACGTCAAACTCGCGGTCGGGTTGGGCGCGATGACCGGTGCGTTCGGTGTCGATGTGTGGCTGCTGGCGGCGCTGTGCGCACCGTTGCTGACCGCGATACTGGCGCTCGGTGCGGCCGTGCGCGGTATCCGGACCGTGCCGCACGGACCGTCGATGTGTGCGGCCAGTGCCGCTGCGGTTGCCTTGGTTCTGGCCTGACCGACCACGGATTTCGGGAGGCAAACCCCGACGTGGGAGAATGACAGCCGTGTTGCGATGGACCACAGCTGGTGAATCCCACGGCCGCGCCCTGGTGGCCATGCTCGAAGGGATGGTTGCCGGCGTGCCCATCACCTCCGAGGAGATCGGGGCACAGCTCAAGCGTCGTCGCCTCGGCTACGGCCGGGGCGCCCGGATGAAGTTCGAACAGGACCAGGTCACCATGCTGGCCGGGGTGCGTCACGGCACCACCCTGGGCGGGCCGATCGCCATCGAGATCGGCAACACCGAATGGCCCAAATGGGAGACCGTGATGTCTCCGGACCCGGTCGATCCAGGTGACCTCGACGTGGCGCGCAATGCCCCGCTGACCCGTCCGCGCCCGGGGCATGCCGACTACGCGGGCATGCTCAAGTACGGCTTCGACGACGCGCGTCCGGTGCTGGAACGTGCCAGTGCCCGCGAGACCGCTGCGCGCGTGGCGGCCGGCACCGTGGCTCGCGCCTTCCTGCGGGCAGCGCTTGGTGTCGAGGTGGTCTCGCACGTCATCTCCATCGGCGCGTCAAAGCCATATGACGGGCCGCCGCCGCAGTTCTCCGACCTGGAGGCGATCGATGCGAGCCCCGTCCGAGCGTTCGACGAAGCTGCTGAAACGTCAATGATCGCCGAGATCGAGGACGCCAAGAAGGACGGCGACACCCTCGGCGGTGTCGTCGAGGTCGTCGTCGCGGGTCTGCCGATCGGGTTGGGCTCGTTCACCAGTGGGGACAACCGTCTCGACAGCCAACTGGCCGCCGCCGTCATGGGCATCCAGGCGATCAAGGGCGTGGAGATCGGCGACGGCTTCGAGACCGCGCGACGGCGAGGCAGCGTCGCCCACGACGAGATGTACCCCGGCCCCGACGGGGTCTTGCGCTCGACCAACCGGGCCGGAGGTCTGGAAGGTGGCATGACCAACGGCCAGGCGCTGCGGGTCCGGGCCGCGATGAAGCCGATCTCGACCGTCCCTCGGGCCCTGGCCACCGTCGACATGGCCACCGGCGAAGAAGCCGTCGCCATTCACCAGCGTTCCGACGTGTGTGCGGTGCCGGCCGCCGGTGTGGTGGTGGAGACAATGGTCGCCCTCGTGGTGGCCCGCGCCGTGCTGGAGAAGTTCGGTGGGGACTCACTGGCCGAGACCCGCGCCAACATCGACGCCTACCTGCGGGCCGTCGCCGAGCGCGAGCCGGCGGCGCAGGCACTGGGCTGATGGCCCCCAAGGCGGTACTGATCGGCCTGCCGGGTTCGGGCAAGTCGACCATCGGCCGCCGGCTTGCGAAGGCGCTGAACCTCACGATGCTCGACACCGACGCCGCGATCGAAGAGACCACCGGCCGCACGATCGCCGACATCTTCGCCGGTGACGGCGAGGCAGAGTTCCGCCGTATCGAAGAAGAGGTCATCCGCTCGGCGCTGGCCAGCCACGACGGCGTGCTGTCGCTGGGCGGCGGCGCGGTCACCACCCCTGGAGTGCGTGCCGCACTGGCCGGTCACACCGTTGTATACCTGGAGATCAGCGCCGCCGAGGGGGTGCGCCGAACGGGTGGTTCCACGGTCCGGCCACTACTGGCCGGGCCTGACCGGGCCGAGAAGTTCCGTGCCCTGATGTCCGAACGGGTGCCGCTGTACCGTCGGGTCGCGACCATGCGGATCAACACCAACCGGCGCAATCCCGGCGCGGTGGTGCGCACCATCGTCACGCGGCTGGAAGACCCCCCGGCTCAGAAACAGGAGCAACAGCCGCGGACAGCCAAACGGCGCCGGCGCCGCCCGCCGTGGCGGCGTGGTCCGGCATCCGGATCCTCGTCCGGTTCCGAGGCCACCGGCGCCAAGCCCACATCCGGCACTGAATCGAAAGCCATACCCACCCCAGCGGCCCTGGCCGCTCGCAACGCGGAGCGACATGATGACTAACCCGGTAATCGTCGAGGTACTGGTGGACCGGCCCTACCCGGTCATCATCGGAAGCGGCCTGCTCGGCGAGCTGGGAAACACGCTCGAGGGCCGTCACAAGGTGGCGATCTTGAATCAGCCGGTGCTGACCCAGACTGCAGAAGCTATCCGGCAACACTTGGCCGACAAGGGAATTGAAGCCCACCGCATCGAGATTCCGGATGCTGAGGCGGGCAAGGAGCTGCCCGTCGTCGGCTTCATCTGGGAAGTGCTGGGGCGCATCGGTATTGGCCGCAAGGATGCGGTCGTCAGCCTGGGCGGGGGAGCGGCCACCGATGTCGCGGGCTTTGCTGCGGCCACCTGGTTGCGTGGCGTCGACATCGTGCACGTACCCACCACCCTGCTGGGCATGGTGGATGCGGCGGTGGGCGGCAAGACGGGGATCAATACCGATGCCGGCAAGAACCTCGTCGGTGCCTTCCATCAGCCGGCCGCGGTGCTGGTCGACCTTGCAACCCTGGAAACCTTGCCGCGCAACGAGATCGTCGCCGGGATGGCCGAGATCGTAAAGGCCGGCTTCATCGCCGACCCGGTCATCCTCGACCTGATCGAGGCCGATCCGGAGGCGGCGCTGGATCCCACCGGAACAGTGCTTCCCGAACTCATCCGTCGCGCGATCGCAGTCAAGGCGGAGGTGGTTGCTGCCGACGAACGAGAGTCGCAGTTGCGAGAGATCCTCAACTACGGCCACACCCTCGCGCACGCCATCGAGCGCCGCGAGCGCTACAAGTGGCGCCACGGCGCCGCGGTGTCGGTGGGGTTGGTGTTCGCGGCCGAATTGGGCCGGCTGGCCGGACGTCTCGACGACAAGACCGCTGAGCGGCACCGCTCCGTGCTGACCGCGCTCGGGTTGCCGGTCACCTACGACGGTGACGCCCTGCCCCAGTTGATGGATTACATGGCAGGCGACAAGAAGAACCGCTCGGGGGTACTGCGGTTCGTCGTGCTCGACGGACTGGCCAAGCCAGGCCGGTTGGAAGGCCCGGACCCCTCACTGTTGGCGGCCGCATACGCAGAAGTGGCGCGGGCCTGATCGCCCGCGCCACCTGCGCCTGAATTCTCCTCTGCCCGTGCGGGCAGGGGCTTGCTACTGCTTGGGCTGCTCGGGGTACTCGATGGTCTGAGTGGTGTCGTCGGCGGTCTCGGCGGCGCCGTTGGCGCTCACGGCGGCGAACACATCGGTGTCGGCGCGGTCGTCCGCGGCCAGGCCGTGGTGGCGTTGGCGGGGCTGCGGGGGAGCCTTGCGGTCCACCAGCCAGCGGCCCACGGTCACGCCGCCGACGCCGAGCAGGAACACCAGCAGCGCGGTGAACGCCGCGAAGGTGGTGATCTCGTTCAGCAGCGCATCGGTGTAGAGGCTCTTGTAGAAGACCCCGATGAACCACGCCACCGCGCCGCTGACGACGCCGGCGAACAAGCCGGCGACCAGCCAGGTCATCGCCATGTCGGCACGACGATCCGGATCCGGATTGGCACGTGCGTCAGACTGGCCGTCGATCAGACCCCAGATCAGCACGCCGATTCCGAACAACGTGACCAGCCCCAGACTGAACCAGGTGGCATTACCCGGCGAGGCATTGATCAGTGCTCCTTGCAATAAGCGCACGATGACCATCGCTGTTGCGAACACCACTCCGCGCAGTAACCACTTGCTCATGGGGGCACACTGTAGCGAGTAGCGTCAACGACCGTGACTATTTCCCAGCGCAGGGACCGGCTGCGGCGTCGACTGGCCGACTTGGGTCTGGACGCGATGTTGGTAACTGACCTGGTCAACGTGCGTTATCTGTCCGGATTCACGGGTTCGAACGCGGCCCTGCTGATCCTCGCCGAAGATGTCGTGCCGGTGCTGGCCACTGATGGGCGCTACCGCACGCAGGCCGCGCAGCAGTCGCCCGACGCCGAGGTGGTCATCGAGCGGGCCTGCGGGTCGCACCTCGCCGGGCGCGCCGCCCGAGCCGGCGCCCTGCGATTGGGTTTCGAGAGCCACGTGGTGACGGTGGACGCCTACACGGCCCTGAAGAAGGCGGCCGGCGACTCGGTCGAGTGGGTACGCGCGGCCGGCACGGTGGAGGCCCTGCGGGAGGTCAAGGACGCCGGTGAGATCGCGATGCTGCGGTTGGCGTGTGAGGCCGGCGACGCCGCGCTCACCGAGCTGTTGGAACGCGGCGGTCTGCGGCCCGGCCGCACCGAACGGGAGGTCCGCAACGAGCTCGAAGCCCTGATGCTCGATCACGGCGCAGACGGGCCGTCCTTCGAGACGATCGTGGCGACGGGCGCGAATTCCGCCATCCCGCACCATCGGCCGACGGATGCGGTGCTGGCCACAGGGGACTTCGTCAAGATCGACTTCGGTGCCCTGGTGGCCGGCTACCACTCCGACATGACGCGCACGTTCGTGCTGGGCCCGGCGGCCCAGTGGCAGCGCGACGTTTATGAGCTGGTCGCCGCCGCACAGCAGGCCGGGCGCGACGCGCTGGCCCCCGGCGTTTCACTGAGCGCGGTGGACGCGGCATCGCGCCAGGTCATCGCCGATGCCGGCTACGGCGACAACTTCGGTCACGGCCTCGGTCATGGTGTCGGACTGCAGATCCACGAAGCGCCGGGAATCAATGCCGCTGCCGCCGGTACACTGCTTGCTGGCTCTGCGGTCACCGTTGAGCCTGGTGTCTACTTGCCCGATCGCGGCGGTGTCCGGATCGAGGACACCCTGGTCGTCGGAGAGGCGATACCCGACCTGCTTACCCGGTTCTCCAAGGAACTGGCCATTTTGTGACAAAAGCTTAGGAGCTGCACCCTCATGGCATCGACTGCCGACTTCAAGAACGGGCTTGTCCTGCAGATCGACGGACAGCTGTGGCAGATCGTCGAATTCCAGCACGTCAAGCCGGGTAAGGGCCCGGCCTTCGTGCGGACGAAGCTGAAGAACGTGGTGTCCGGCAAGGTCGTCGACAAGACCTACAACGCGGGTGTGAAGGTGGAGACCGCCACCGTGGACCGGCGCGACGCCACCTACCTGTACCGCGACGGCAACGACTTCGTCTTCATGGATTCCGAGGACTTCAATCAGCACCCGCTGTCCGAGGCACTCGTCGGCCGCTTGGCCGACTTCCTGCTGGAGAGCCTGCCGGTCCAGATCGCCTTCCACGAGTCCGCCCCGCTGTACCTTGAACTGCCGGTGTCGGTCGAGCTGCTCGTCAGCCACACCGAGCCAGGCCTACAGGGCGATCGCTCCAGCGCCGGCACCAAGCCCGCCACCATGGAGACCGGCGCCGAGATCCAGGTCCCGCTGTTCATCAACACCGGCGACAAGCTCAAGGTCGACACCCGTGATGGCAGCTACCTCGGCCGCGTGAATGGCTGACCATGCCTGACCGCCGCGGTGACCGGGGCCGTCACCAGGCCCGCAAGCGTGCCGTCGATCTACTGTTCGAAGCCGAAGCCCGCGGGCTGACGGCGGAGGCGGTGGCCGATGGCCGCGCCGCGCTGGCCGAGGATCAGCCCGACGTCACGCCGCTCAATCCCTACACGGTGTCGGTGGCGCGCGGCGTCACCGAGCACGCCGCCCACGTCGACGATCTCATCTCGGCGCACCTGCAGGGTTGGACGCTGGAACGACTGCCCGCCGTGGACCGGGCCATCCTGCGGGTGGCGGTCTGGGAATTGCTCCATGCCGAGGACGTCCCCGAGCCGGTGGCAGTCGATGAAGCCGTCGAGCTTGCCAAAGAGTTGTCCACCGATGAATCGCCCGGGTTCGTCAACGGTGTGCTGGGCCAGGTGATGTTGGTGACCCCGCAGATCCGGGCCGCCGCCGCGGCTGTGCAAGGCGCGACCCCGGACAACTCCGAACAGTAGATAGCTGTCCCGAACGTCGGGCTCACCGGTGTATTCGGTGCCACGAGGACGGCCTGAGATTCGGGTCTCCGTCGCCGCGTACACCGGAAACCCCACTCGAGTGCGGCAATGACGCTGAAGGTTAAGGCCGGGCTGGCGGTACGTGTCGATTCCGCCCTGGTGGAACTCGATCACGTTGTACGCCTGCGTAGTTGAGTTGCATCGGACCTGTTCGTTGGGTCAACAGGCTTCCGGGGGAACGAGTAGTTCCTCGGGGTGGAAGTGGTGGTTGATGGTGTCTTGGCCGGTGTCCATCAGGGGCGGGGGATGCCAGTGGATGCGGCCGGTGTCTGGATCGACACTGGTGGTCCAGCCCAGTCCGACGAGGTGGTTGTCAGGACCGCAGCTCAGGGCGAGGGCGGGGGCGTCGGTGCGTCCGCCGTGTTGCCAGTCGGCTTCGGCGTGGTGCGCCTCGCAGTAGTCTGCCGGTGCGGTGCAACCCGGGCGGGTACATCCGCGGTCTCGGTTGTAGAGCAGGAGCCGTTGCGCTTTGGTGGCCAACCGTTTGGTGCGGGCCATGTACAGGGGCTCTGCGGTGTGGTGGTCGTAGACGATGAGGTAGTGGAAACTGTGCGATGCCAGCCGGATGAGGTCTGTCATCGGCATCCGGATGCCCGCCCCGGTGACGGCGATACCGGCTCCGGCTTCCAGTTCGGCCAGGGTGGTGGAGACGACCACGGTGACCGGGAGGCCGCCGTGCTGGCCAAGTCGTTTGGACATCAGTAGTTCGCGCAGCGCGGCTTTGAGTGCGTCATGGTTGCGTTGCGCCTGGGTTCGCGTGTCGCGGTCGGCGGCGGCCTGCTGCTGTTGCTGAGCTTGCTGGTCTGGCGATGTGGCGGTGGTGCGGGCAGCAGCCGCCTCGGCCTCAACGTCAGCGGCTTCGGCGTCTGGGGCGTCGGGAATGTCCAGTGGGCTGGGTGTCGGGTTGTGGACCGGTTGTGGGTCACTTGGGTTGTTGATGCCCGGTGCGCCCCACACGCCGGTGACCGTGGTGAGATATGACGCCGCCTCGGGATCGAGCCAGCCTTCGACATGTACCAACCCGTCGGCGTCCTGTTTGCCGATACACAGCCCACGCAGGTGTGCTGCGACATCGGGACTGTCGCCGTCCTGGTTCAGCAGGTACAGGAGTTTGTCGGCAGCGGCCTTGAGGGTTTCGGGAGTGTCGTGGGTCGCTGCGGCCACCAGGTCCGACTCGATCTGGGCGAGTTCGGCTGGGCCGACGTACTTTTCCGCTTCCACCACCGTGCGGCGGATGATCGTGATGTGTTCGGTGTTGATCGATCCTGACCGCAGCGCTTCCGCGCATGCGGGCAGCATCGGCTCCAACGCCTCGCCGGTGAGGCCATATCGCGGCCCGAGGTCTGCGGCCGCGGCCACTCTGCGCGACGCTTCCTTGCGGCTGATGCGCATCCGGGTGGCAAGGACGTCAGTCCATGACTTTCCACCGATCTCCCGTGGACTGGTCCGGGCCATCAGCGCCGACTGGATGCGGTGATCGACCGTCGCCTGCGCTCGGGCCTGTCGCTCGCGCTCGGACTGGATAGCCAGTAACTCCGCGGTGTCGAACCCGGTGAAATCAACGTTGACGAGCGTCGTGGTCGCTGCCAGGTGGTCGGCCAGCGCGGTCTGTACCGCGCCCCGGCTCTGCGTCAACCCGACCTTCATGTTTCGAACACTAGTGCGATTGACTGACAAGAATCCGCTCTTTGGGACCGATGTGGCCAATGTGGCCGAAGTTTTTTTGAGCCGGCCCAAACGACGTTTCAATCATCGCGATTTGTAAATTCTTGTCACGGCCGAGGTGGCGCAATGCGCGCTCGAGGGAGGGTTTCGCCAGGTACCGCACGTCAGTGGGCGGCGCAATCAGTTAACCTGCGCAAACGACAGATTCGCCGCACTGCGACACCCCTGAATCGCCGCTTACCGTGAGTTCGTGTCGTCGCAGCCCGAAGCCCATCCCGTATCGCTGCCGAGCCGTCGTGCGCGCGCCGATCAGGCCCGCCAGGTGGCCGACGTGCTGCGCCACCAGATCTACGAAGGCACGTATGACGGCGCGCTCCCGGCCGAGGCGGAGTTGGCCGCCGAATTCTTCGTCTCCCGCAACACCGTCCGTGAAGCACTCGCGGTCCTCAAGACCGAGGGTTTGATCGACCGCGGGACCAAGGTGGGCACGCACGTGGCGGCCCGCAAGTACGATCACGGCCTCGACGCGCTGGTGGGTCTGAAAGAGACCTTCAAGGACTACGGCGACGTACGTAACGAAGTCCGTGCCGTGCAGCGACTCTCGGCCCCGCCGGCGGTGGCCCGAAAGCTGGGACTCGAGCCGGGAACTCAAGTGGTCTTCATCGAGCGCCTGCGCTACCTCGCCGATCTACCGCTGTCGCTGGATCTGACCTACCTGGCTCCCGAAATCGGTGAGCAGGTGATCGGCCATCCGCTGGAGAGCAACGATATCTTCGCGCTCATCGAACGGGTCAGCGGGCGCCGTCTGGGTGGGGCGAGCCTTGCCCTGGAGGCGATTTCGGCCGACCCGCATTCCGCGGCGACATTGCAGGTGCCGGCCGGATCGGCGCTGCTGATGGCCGAACGGCTGACCATCCTGGATGATGGCACGCCCGTCGATCTGGAGTACATCAGGATGCGTGGTGACCGAATCGCCATGCGCGGCAACCTTATTAGGAGAGACGTATGACGCTGGTCAATCAACGCGCCGATGTCCCGGTGACCATCGACGAGTCCCTGTGTATCGAGGGTTGCACATTGTGCGTGGACGTCTGCCCGCTTGATTCACTGGCCATCAATCCCGAGAACGGCAAGGCCTTCATGCACGTCGACGAGTGCTGGTACTGCGGGCCCTGCGCGGCCCGCTGTCCCACCGGCGCCGTCACCGTCAACATGCCCTATCTCATCCGCTAGAGGACCCCAGTGAAAACAGCCCTGATCGCCCTGACCACCGGCCTGACCCTCGCCGCGGCCGGATGTTCTCTCGATTCGGCGACGAAATCCTCCGACACTGTCGATGTCGTCGTCGGCTACCAGTCCAAGACCATCAACACCGTCACCGCCGGAACCTTGTTGCGCGCCCAGGGGTACCTGGAACGCCGCCTGGCCGACATCACCACCCGCACCGGCACCAAATACAACGTGACGTGGCAGGACTACGACACCGGCGCCCCGATCACCGCACAGATGGTCGCCGAGAAGATCGACATCGGTTCCATGGGCGACTACCCGATGCTCATCAACGGATCCAAGACGCAGGCCAACGAACGCGCCAAGACCGAAATCGTGTCGGTCACCGGGTACAACCCGAAGGGCGCGCTGAACATGGTTGTGGTGGCACCGGATTCGCCGGCCAAGTCATTGACCGATCTGGCCGGTAAGAAGGTCTCGGCCAGCGTCGGATCGGCCGGCCACGGCATGCTGGTGCAAGCGCTCGGCAAGGCCGGTGTCGACGCCAAGACCGGTGTAGAGGTGCTCAACCAGCAGCCGCAGGTCGGCGCGTCGTCGCTGGAATCGGGTCAGATTCAGGCACTTTCACAGTTTGTCGCGTGGCCGGGGCTGTTGGTCCAGCAGGGCAAGGCCAAGCTGCTTTACGACGGGGCCGAGCTGAACTATCCGACCTTGCACGGCGTGGTGGTGCGCCGGGCATATGCGGCCGACCATCCGGAGGTCCTCGACGCCTTTCTTCAGGCCCAACTGGATGCCACCGACTTTCTCAACACCAAGCCGTTGGAGGCGGCCCGCCTCGTAGCCGAGGGCAGTGGGCTGCCACAGGAGGTTGTGTACCTGTACAACGGGCCGGGCGGCACCTCGTTCGACACCACGCTCAAACCGTCGCTGGTCGACGCGCTCAAGGGCGATGTGCCGTACCTGAAGTCGATCGACAACTTCGCCGATCTCGATGTGCCCGGTTTCGTGCAGGACGGGCCGCTGCGGGCGGCGTTCTCCGCGCGCGGCCAGGACTACGACAAGGCACTGAACTCGAAAGCCAACCCGTCGGGGCTGAGCGGTACCGACCCGGTCTGCCATAGCGCCGTCGACAATCCGGCCACCGCGGGCGAACTCTGGCTGGACGGATCGGACACCACCACGGCGGCGGCGACGCCGGTCTGCCTGCTCAAGGCGATCCGGCAGGCTGAAGGCGAGGGCAAGAAGGTCCGCGCCGCCTACGTCGCCGATGCCGAACTGGGTACCCGGTGGTTCGCCGAGAAGTCGGTGTGGGTGCGTCTGCCCGGATCGGACGCTGAAGGCTACCTACCGTTCGGAACCGAGGCCGGCGCCGAGCGCTACACCACGGCGCACCCCGGCGCGACGATCGTCGACTACCGGCAAGCGCTGGCAGGTGCGGTGTGACCACCACCGACGCCGCTCCGGCTGCGGTCAGCGACCTGCCGGCCGCGCCGGAGGGGGTGCGTACACGTCCCGCGACTTCGGTCTGGCGGCACCGCCTGGTGCGTCTGGCCTCGGTGGTCAGCGCGATTGTTTTGTGGCAGCTCTTGACCTCCAACGACGTGCGGTTAGGTCTGCGGTTCGACACTCTGCCCACTGTCACCGAAATCACTGCGGCCCTGGTGAACCGGCTGGGCACCCCGGAGTACTGGCTGGACCTCGGCCAGTCGCTGATCCGGATTCTCACCGGGTTCGGTATCGCCGCGGTGGTCGGGGTGATCACCGGAATCCTGCTGGGACGCACCGCGTGGTTCGCCGACATCTTCGGCCCGCTGACCGAACTGGCGCGGCCGATCCCGGCGATCGCCATCGTGCCGGTGGCGATCCTGCTGTTCCCCAGCGATGAGGCGGGAATCGTGTTCATCACGTTCCTGGCGGCGTACTTCCCGATCATGGTCAGCGTCCGGCATGCGGTGCGTGCCCTACCGACCATCTGGGAGGACTCGGTCCGCACCCTGGGCGGTGGTCGCCTCGACGTACTCCGTCAGGTGGTACTGCCGGGCATCCTGCCGGGGCTGTTCGGCGGCCTCTCGGTCGGAATGGGGGTGGCCTGGATCTGCGTGATCTCGGCCGAGATGATCTCGGGCCGCCTGGGCGTGGGCTACCGCACCTGGCAGGCCTACACGGTGCTGAACTATCCCGACGTGTTCGTCGGCATCATCACGATCGGTGTGCTCGGTTTCCTCACCGCCGCGGCGGTCGAGCTGATCGGTCGCCGGGCGACCAGGTGGCTGCCGCGTGGCGGGGAGGCGACGCGATGAGCGCAACATTGGCCGGCACGGGAATGCGGCTGGAACTCGATCGAATCCGGCTGTCCTACACCGGCACTCCGGTGATCGAGGACCTGAGCCTCACCGTGCAGCCCGGCGAGATCCTCGTGCTCACCGGTCCGTCGGGCTGCGGTAAGTCCACGCTGCTGCGCGCGTTGACCGGACTACTGCGGCCAGACGGCGGCCGGGTGCTGGCCGACGGCGATCCCGTCACCACCACCTCACGCGACCGCGGCATGGTGTTCCAGGACAGCGCGCTGCTGCCGTGGCGCACGGTGCGGTCCAATATCGAACTGGCCCTGCAGTTGCGGGGAGAACCGAAAGCCGGTCGTCGGGAGCGGGCCGATCGCTGGATCGCCGAAGTCGGTCTGTCCGGATTCGCCGACTTCCTGCCGAAGAGCCTCTCCGGAGGTATGCGGCAGCGGGTCCAGCTCGCCCGCGGGCTGGCCGGTGCACCCCGTGCGGTCATGATGGACGAGCCGTTCGCCGCGCTGGACACGCAGACCCGGGCGGCCATGCAGCGGCTGCTGATCGACACCTGGAAGGCCCATCCGACGACAATCGTGTTCGTCACCCACGACGTCGACGAGGCGCTCACACTGGGTGACCGTGTTGCCGTGCTCGGCCGCGCCGGGCAACCGTTACGCGCGCTCATCGAGGTGGGCCAGCCCCGAACCGACCATCCCGAACGATCCGCGCTGCGCGCCGAGATCATTGCCGCCCTGGAGCAACCGTGACTGAACTGACCGAGATCCCCGACGTAGACGACGCGATCCGGATCGACTGCGACGTGCTGGTGATCGGCGGCGGCACCGCGGGCACCATGGCGGCGCTGACCGCCGCCGAGAACGGTGCCCAGGTGCTGCTTTTGGAGAAAGCCCATGTTCGGCACTCCGGAGCGCTGGCCATGGGCATGGACGGCGTCAACAACGCCGTCATCCCCGGCAAGGCCGAACCCGAGGACTACGTCGCCGAGATCACGCGCGCCAACGACGGAATCGTCAACCAGCGCACCGTCTATCAGACCGCCACCCGTGGATTCGCCATGGTGCAGCGGCTGGAGCGGTACGGGGTCAAATTCGAGAAGGACGAGCACGGTGAGTACGCCGTACGGCGCGTGCACCGATCGGGCTCCTATGTGCTGCCGATGCCCGAGGGTAAGGACGTCAAGAAGGCGCTGTACCGGGTGCTGCGGCAACGGTCCATGCGCGAGAAGATCCGGATCGAGAACCGGTTGATGCCGGTACGCGTGCTCACTGATCAGGGCCGCGCGGTCGGTGCGGCCGCATTCAACACCCGTACAGGCGAATTCGTCACTGTGGCGGCGAAGGCCGTGATCCTGTCCACCGGGGCGTGCGGTCGCCTCGGGCTACCCGCGTCCGGGTATCTGTACGGCACCTACGAGAACCCGACGAACGCCGGCGACGGGTACGCCATGGCCTACCATGCCGGCGCCGAACTCTCCGGAATCGAGTGCTTCCAGGTCAATCCGCTGATCAAGGACTACAACGGCCCGGCGTGCGCGTATGTGGCCAACCCGTTCGGCGGTTATCAGGTCAATGCGCTGGGGGAGCGGTTCGTCGACTCCGACTACTGGTCGGGTCAGATGATGGCCGAGGTCAAGGAGGAGATCGAATCGGCCCGCGGACCGATCTACCTGAAGGTCAGCCACCTGCCCGATGAAACACTGTCCACGCTGGAGAACATCCTGCACACCACGGAACGGCCCACCCGGGGAACGTTCCACGCCAACCGGGGGCACGACTACCGCACCCACGATATCGAGATGCACATCTCCGAGATCGGTTTGTGCTCAGGGCATTCCGCGTCGGGCGTGTGGGTGGACGAGCATGCCCGCACCACGGTGCCCGGCCTCTACGCGGCCGGCGACCTGGCGTGTGTACCGCATAACTACATGATCGGGGCCTTCGTCTACGGCGACCTCGCCGGTGAGCATGCCGCCACGACGCTGACGGAAGTGGCTGCACCGGTTGAGCTTCCCGCCGATCAGGTGGCGCAGGCGCACGAGCTGATCTACCGCCCGCTGCGGCACCCGAACGGCCCGCCGCAGCCGCAGGTCGAGTTCAAGCTGCGCCGGTTCGTCAACGACTATGTGGCGCCGCCGAAGACCGCCACCAAGCTTTCGATCGCGGTACAGACCTTCGAGCGCATGGCCGTCGAGGTCGAGGGTATCGGGGCGCGTACCCCGCACGAGTTGATGCGTGCCGCCGAGGTGTCCTTCATCCGTGATTGCGCGGAGATGGCGGCCCGGTCCTCGTTGACCCGGACCGAATCCCGTTGGGGCCTCTACCACGAGCGCGCCGATCTGCCACAGCGGGACGATCAGGAGTGGCGCTACCACCTCAACCTCTACAAGGACGCCGATGGTGCCATGCAGTTCGTGAAGCGGCCCGTGGCACCGTATTTCGTCGCGGTGCCCGAGCTGGACCACCTGACTTCGCAGGATCCCGTGACAAGAGTCGAACAACCCCACCTGCACGGCGGCCGGGCTCCGGCAGCCGAGCACTCCCGGGTCCGCCCGACCTCATCCGTGCAGCCGCCGTCACCTCGCATCGTCGCGGTGCTGGCGTTGGAGGAGCCCACACTGGAGGATCTGAACACCTACCTGACCGACCGCGACGCCGGCGTGCGCCGTACCGCGGTGGCCACCCTCGTCGAGCATCTGCCCGACGGATACCAGCCCGCGCTGGTGGCCGCCCTGGCCGACGACGACGCCGAGGTACGGCGAGAAACCGCCGATGCGGTTCGCGAACTCGTCGAGGTCCTGCCCGACCCGGCTGCTTTCGTCGACCGCTTGGACTCCTCCGACCCGGTGGTCCGCGCGGCCACGGTGTACCTGTCGAGTTCCCGGCGCGTCGGCAGCGCCCAGGCGTACCGGGCCGCGTCGACCGACGTCGATCACCGGGTTCGGATCGAGGCGGTCCGAGCGCTGGTGTCGGTCGACGACCACGCCGGGGTCGCAGTGGCCACCACCGATGAGAACCGGGAGGTGCGGATCGCCGCGGTGGGCGGCCTGGCGACGCTGCGGGCCGGCGCCGACACGGTGCGGGTGGCGTTGGACGATCCCGATCCGCTGGTGCGGGCGGCGGCGCTGGCGTCCCTCGGCGCGGTCGGATGCACCGACGACGACGTGGTCAGCGTCGAGAAGGCGTTCACCGAATCGGCCTGGCAGATCCGCCAGGGCGCGGCGCGGGCGCTGGCCGGGGCGCTGCCCGAGGTGGCCGTCCCGACCTTGTCACGGGCGCTCGAGGATCAGCACCTCGATGTCCGCAAGGCCGCGGTGCTGAGCCTGAGTCGGTGGGCCGATTCGGAGACGGCGGCGCGTCAGGCGCTGACCGTGGCGCTGGACGACAGTGACGCCGATGTGCGCGCCTACGCGCGGCAGGCGCTAGCTGGTTGAGCGGCACCGCCGCTGTCAGAGTCCGATGTAGACCGACTTGGTATTGAAGTAGGCCTCGAGTCCCTTCTTGCCCCGCTCACCGCCCCAGCCCGACTGCTTGTGGCCACAGATCGGCATAGAGGGATCCGCCGCCAACGCGGAGTTCACCCAGATCTGGCCGCCCCGAAGGGAATTCGCAACGCGGTGGGCGCGGCTGAGGTTCTCGGTCCAGATCGCGCCGGCCAAGCCGTACTCGGTGTCGTTGGCGGCGGAGATTGCCTCTTCTTCTTCGTCGAACGGGATCACCGACCCGACTGGCCCGAAGATCTCCTCCTTGATCAGCCGCATGTCGGGGGTGGTGTTGGTGATGATGGTGGCCTCGTAGAAGTAGCCTTTGCGATCCATCGGCTTGCCACCGGTGATCACCTCGGCGCCGCCGGCCACGCCGTCGTTGACGATGCCCTCCACACGGCTCCGCTGCTTCTCACTGATCAACGGTCCCAACACCGAGGTGGGATCCTCGTAGCCGCCCATCGGCAGCATCTGGGCGAACGCGGCCAGACCTTCGACCACCCGGTCGTAGATCTTGCGCTGCACATAGATACGGGATGTGCAGGAACAGTTCTGGCCGGAACCGGCAAGCAACCCCATGCCGGCGCCCATGATCGCCTTGTCGAGATTCGCATCGTCGAACATGATCAGCGGCGACTTGCCACCGAGTTCCAACGTCAGCCGCTTGAGGTTGCCTGCAGCGGCCTTGACGATCAGTCGCCCCACCTCCGTTGACCCGGTGAACGCGATCTTGTCTACGTCCGAGTGCGCGGTGAGCGCCGCGCCGGTGGTCTCGCCGTACCCGGTGATGACATTGAGCACACCGTCGGGCAATCCTGCCTCGCGGAAGATCTCTTCGAGCTTCAGCGCGGACAGCGGGGTTTCCTCAGCCGGCTTGAGGACTGCGCTACATCCCGCAGCGAGGGCTGGGGCGACCTTGAGCATGGCGACGAAAAACGGTCCGTTCCAAGGGATGATGAGACCCACGACGCCGACCGGCTCGAGCTGGGTGAAAGTGTGATATTCCTCGAAGTGGCCGAGCAGGCCATCGGAGATGAGATTGGCCGACTCGCCGTGGATCTTGCCAACCCAACCTGCGTAGTAGATCAGCATTTCATTGGCGACCTTGATGATCTGCTGCGCAGCCATTGCGTTCATACCGTTGTCCCGCGCCTCGATCTCCGCGAGTTCCTCGGTGCGCGCCTTGATGATCTCCGCGGCGCGGAAAAGTACGTCGGCCCGGTGGGCCGCGGGCAGCTTGCGCCACACCCCTGATTCGAAGGTCTCTCGTGCCCGGGCCACCGCGGCATCGACTGCGGCCTGATCCGAATCGGGGACCTCCGCGATCTGCTCCTCGTTGGAGGGGTTGAACACCGGGATGGAGCTGCTCACTTGATCCGTCCTTTCGCCGAGTCGCTCTGCGGGGCAGACCTGGCACGTCGATTGCGAAAACTGTCGGTCTGCGCGCGAGGCCGCGGACAAACCACCGCGAGCTTATGCGCGTAAGCAGAAAGCGTAAAGAGGTTTCTACGACATCGAAGTTCGTCGTTACCGCTGCTAACGACCGGGCGGCGGCTTAATCTCGATGCGTGCGACTCGCCTGGCCGCTGACGGGGCGGTTGGAGGAGACCCGGCTGATCGACGCCGCGCTGGACTCCGCCGAACTGTCCGGGATCGTGATCTATGGCGCTGCCGGGGTCGGCAAGAGCCGTATTGCCCGTGAAGCGCTCTCGACCGTGGGCGCCAATGGCCATGAGACCCGTTGGGCGGTAGGGACATCGGCCGCCCGGGCGCTGCCATTGGGGACGTTCGCACGGTGGGTGGGAACCTCGGACGCCGACAGTGTGGCGCTGGTCGGCCGGGTGATCGACGGTCTCACCGGGTCATCCGACGGCCGGCCGATACTGGTGTGCGTCGATGACGCGCACCTGCTCGACGGGTTGTCGGGTTTCGTGTTGCAGCAGATCGTGCAGCGCGGTGCAGCCAAGCTCCTGCTGACCGTGCGGACAGGTGCACCAGTGCCCGCCGAGGTTCTGACCGCTTGCGAGCGTGGCCGGTTCGAGCGGTTGGACCTGCAACCCTTGTCCCGCGACGAGTCAGCCCAATTGCTGACCGCCGCGCTCGGGGGCCCGATCGACGGGGAAGCAGCGCACCGGTTGTGGCGGCTGACTCGCGGCAACGTGCTCTACCTGCGCAACATCGTCGAACAAGAAGTCACCCAGGGGCGGCTCGCTTGCGAGGATGGGTGCTGGCGGTGGACCGGAGATCCGGTGATACCGCCCGGGCTGGTCGAATTGATCGAAGCACGCATCGGTGCACTACCACCGTCGGTCAGCAAGGTCGTCGATGTGCTGGCAGTGGCCGAGCCGATCCAGCTGGATCGACTGATCGCGATCACCGACGCCGATTCGGTGGCTGCGGCCGAGACACGTGGTCTGATCACCATCGATTCCACCGAGCGGGAGGTCAGGGTCGCCCATCCGCTGTACTCCGAGGTGAGGCGCAACCGGGTGCCAGGTTCCCGGTTGCGCCGACTGCGCGGGCTGGTGGCCACCGCGCTCGGTGACCGGGATGACCACGACTCCATGCGGGTGGTGGTACGGCGGGCCACGCTGATGCTCGATTCGGATCTGCCGCTCGATCCCGACTTGTTGACCCGGGCCGCACAGGGTGCGGTGTGGCTTTCCGATCTGTCACTGGCCGACCGGTTGGCCCAGGGGGCGATCGAGGCCGGCGGCGGTGCAGAGGCGAATTTCATTCGGGCCCATGCTTTGTCGTGGCTGAGCCGGGGTGAGGAATCGGACGCGGTGCTCGACGCCATCGAGACCGCCGACCTCACCGACGACGGACGGGCCCGGCTGGCCTTCCTGCGGGCGTCCAACATGTTGTGGGCCCTGGCCGACCCGGCCGGCGCCAAGCGGCATGTCGATGATGCGGCGGCGGGCATCCCGGCGTCCGCCCGTGGCTGTACCGACGCGTTCTACACGGTGTACTGGGCCGCGATGGGTGATCCGGAACAGGCCTGGGCCGCATTCAGCCGGCTGGACCTGGAAGCGCTGCCTGCCATCGTGGGCGCGGTGACCGCGTGGGCCGTGGCGGCGTCATGCGGCGACGCGGGCCGCACCGACGAGGCCGTGGCAGCCGCCCAAGTCGGCTACCGCATCACGGACGGCTCCTTCGATGCGGCCCACACGCGGTTCGTCATCGCCGACGCACATATCGGTGCGCTGTTGCTGGCCGGGCGGATCCGCGAGGCACGCGAGGAGGCCGAGCGGCTCAGCCGGCAGGCCGCCGACCTGCCCGGCGCGGCACAGCTGTTCGGCATGGCGCTAATGGGTCGCACCGCGGCGTGGGCCGGACAGCTCGGCGACGCGGCGGAACTGCTGGATCCGGCGGTCGAAATGATGCGGGCAGCGGGGGAGACGAACGGATTCGGCTATCGCTTTCACCTGCCCAGGGCCACTGCACTGGCGATCAGCGGTTTGTCCGATGACCATTCGCTGGTCGAACTCGACGAATGTCGGCATCCCAGTTGGCACTACCTCGCCTACGAGCACGCCCTGGTGCGGGCCTGGGTCGCTGCGACCCAGGGGGCGATATCGGAGGCCGTCGACATCGCGCTCGATGCCGCCGACACCGCCGGGGCCAACCGTCAATTCGCGGCCGAGGTGTTGTGCCTGCAGACCGCGGCACAGTTCGGCGATCATTCCGGCACCCGGCGGCTCGACGCGTTGACCGGTCTCGTGGAGGGGCCGCGAGTCGGTGCCGCTGCTGCGCTGTGCCGGGCCCTGGCCCACGACGACGGTGACGGGTTGGCAGAGGCATCAACAGAATTCGAGGGGCTCGGCGATCTGGTGGCAGCGGCCGACGCGGCCGGTCGTGCGGCGGTGGCGTATCGACGCAAGGACATGCGCGGGTCGGCCCTGGCAGCGGCGACGCGGGCCACCGCACTGGCCGAAGCATGCGGTGGAGCGGCCACACCGGCGTTGCTCACCGCTGCCGAACGTCTGCCCTTGACGGACCGGGAACGCGAGATCGCGATGCTGATCGGCGCTGGGTTGTCCAGCCGGGCGATTGCCGACCGGCTACACCTTTCGGTCCGCACCGTCGAGGGGCACATCTACCGCGCGATGGCGAAAACCGCGGTGTCAACCAGGGCCGAGCTGATCGCGCTGCTGCCCCGACGGCACCGCCGCTGATTCGGGTACCGGGGTACTCACTCTGGTCGGGCGAAACCGTCGCATCCTGGATCGATGGCCGACGAGGGCGACTTGCATGAACGGGCGCTGCGGCAGCTGCCGTTGCCGTACTCGCTGGCATTGCGGTTGCGCGACGCCGGCGTGGCACGTGAGTTGGTGTGCGAGTACCTCAGTGTCGAGGAATCCGCGCTCGATGGCATCTACCGGATCGCTGAAGCCAAAATGGCCGCGGCACTGCAGTCAACTGCGAAATCCTGAACCGCTGGTGCTGTCTCGACCAGAGGACTACAAATCCAGCGCCTGATACGTGCGACGCACGAATCGGGGTTGTGCCATCTGAAGTTTCGCCGTCGAGGTGTTGCCGCTGACGGCGGCCGCATCCACCGAGAGATTCGGATGGTTCTGGATCAGGTAGATCAGGATCAGATCTGCCGACGGATCGGCCTGCCACCAGGTGCCGTAGGCGCCGGGCCAACTGAAAGTGCCCAATCCACCCGGGCCGAACAACTGGCGTGACTTCGCCGGATCGGTCACCACCGACAGGTTGAGGCCGAAGCCCCGGCCCACCCAGAACGGTGCCCCGAGGAACTGGTACTGCTTCTGTTCGGGGGTGAGCCGGTCGGTACGCATCACCCGTACCGATTCCTCGGACAGCACGCGCACCCCGTCGACCGTCCCGCCGGCCAACAACATCCTGGCGAACTTCAAATAGTCGTCGGCGGTGGAGAACAACCCTGCTCCGCCCGTGCAGAACGGGGGATCGGTGATCGGC
This sequence comes from Mycobacterium sp. DL440, assembly GCF_011745145.1. Lineage (NCBI taxonomy): Bacteria > Bacillati > Actinomycetota > Actinomycetes > Mycobacteriales > Mycobacteriaceae > Mycobacterium > Mycobacterium sp. DL440. The sequence continues at coordinate 1,883,952 of NZ_CP050191.1, forward strand.
GCCGGCCCCATCACATCGTGGTTCAAGGTGTTGTCGGCGGTCAGCTGGTACATCGTCGCCGCCCGTCGCCGGCCGGCCGCGTCGACCGAGAACCCGGTGTCGACCATGCCCAGCGGCGCGAAGACCCGTTCAGACAGCACCTGGGCCAGCGGCTTGCCCTCGATCCGGGACAGCGCGATCCCGAGCACGTCGGTGGAGTGGCTGTAGGTGAGGCGTTCACCCGGCTGATGGGCCAACGGCAGCTTGGCCACCTCGCCCAGCCAGCGGTCCTGGTCCTGGCGCAGCGACAGCTTGCCGTAGGCCGATGCCAGCGGGCCCAGGACCGAGAACACATAGGCCAGGCCGCTGCGATGGGTCATCAGGTCGTCGAACGTGATGGGCCGCCGCGCAGGCTCGGTGAGGTCCAGAGGGCCGCGCGTCTCGCGCAGCACACGCATGCCGGCCAGTTCGGGCAGCCATTTCGTGACCGGCTCGTTCAGCGCGAACTTGCCCTCCTCCACCAGCGTCATCGCCGCGGCCACCGTGACGGGCTTCGTCATGGAGGCGATCCGGAAGATGGTGTCGGGCTGCATCGGCAGCCCCGCGTCCACGTCGCGGTGGCCCAGGGCATTGACCTGGAGGATCCGGCCCGCCTGCCACACCAGAGTCACCGCACCGGCGAGCAGACCGGCGTCGATGGCCTCACGGATGGACGATTGATTGCCGTCGAGGTTCACCCGCGCCAGCCTATCCAGCGGCGCCGACGCCATCCGCGCTGCCTCCGTGCGTCACCGGCGACGCCAGCGCCGGCGCGCCCTGACCACGCTCGACCAGTCCTGGTACCCGAGCCGGCGGGCGATCTCGTAATGCGGGATCAAGCGGTCACGTAGGAGATTGTCAGCGACGCTCCTGCGCACCTCGTCCAAAACTGCCCGATAGGTGGTGCCCTCCCGCTCGAGGTGCCGGCGCAATGTCCGCGACGCGTAGTGCAGGTGCAGCGCGACGTCGTCCAGCGTGAGGTCGAGAGACGACTGGTCGAGTAGATGTGCGCGCACCTGCGCGGCGACACCGGTTCGGTGTAACCGCTCGGCGCGGATACGGTCGCAGTGGGCGACCATGAGCCGGGTCGTGTGCGCGTTTGCCATCGGCGGCGCCAGGTCGAGATATCCGGCGTCGTAGACGATCTCGTTACGGGCGCATCCGAATGACACCGGAACCCGGAAGTAATCCCGGTAGACATCCGGGTCGCCCGTCACCAGATCCGCCGGGAAGGCGAATCTGATCTCGCGCAACGGGACCGCGTCGACGTCGGGGAATGTGTCGTGCTGAATCTGCATGACCGCGGTCAGATCACGTTCGATGACGAACCTCCGGATACCCTCGGGCATGTCACCGGCATCGAAGGCCAGGACGTAGTGGTCATCGTCGATGCGGGCCGTCATGGTCGAGAAGGCGAAAGTCAGCATCGCGTAGTACAAGCCTCGGTGGACCGTGTCCCGCACGCTGGCCGACGCGGCCAGGAGATAGCCCAGATAGCCGTACGCGGTCAAGTGGTAGCGGCTGCCCAGTTCCACCCCCGAACCTGGATTGTCGGCCGAAACAGCGGCCAGGTTGCGGATCACCGCCAGTTCCTGGCTGGCCTCGACGACGGTGTCTGCGTCATCCAACGCGGTGACGTCCAGGTGCGAGCCGGCCAGCGCCGACTCGGCCGGGAACCCGCGCTGTGCCGCCCACTCGCACATGATCGCGACCGAAACAGCTGTGCGCGGGTGGTCCCAGGGGTCCGTCATGGCCGCTATGACCCGGTTGGTCGACTGCAGGGCCGGGGAGCCGGGGAGGGCGTCCTGATCTGCGGGTTCAGTGGCGACAGAGGTCATGCCGGCCAGTTTTGCCGACCCGCGAGACCCGGTCAACGGGCTCAGAATCCGCCAAAATGGCCGGAAATGTCGAGTTGTGGCCGGGGCGGCCCTGTCCTTGGACGAGCCACCGCTCTACGGTTCGGGATAGTGATTCACATCTCAGTCCGTCTGAGATTGTGTCCGGCGGCACGCAAAGAGGGGCTCTGGTGAAAGTAAAGGCTGCTGTCGTCGAGGAGGTCGGCGCACCCTGGACGATCTGCGAGGTTGACCTGGGAGACCCGGTCGCCGGGGAGGTTCAGGTGAAATTGGCTGCGTCGGGCCTGTGCCATTCGGACGCGCACGTTGTCGCCGGCAGCAGTCCGGTGCCGTTCATGCCGGTTCTCGGTGGGCATGAGGGCGCCGGTGTCATCACCAAGGTCGGCCCCGGTGTCACCGGGCTGGAACAAGGCGATCACGTGGTACTCGCCTTCATACCGGCATGCGGCACTTGTCCGTCGTGCGCGAGCGGTCTGCAGAACCTGTGCGACGAGGGAGCCGGGCTGCTGACCGGGCAGGCTGTCTCGGACAAGAGTTACCGGGTGACCCGCGATGGCCGGCCGGTCATCCAGATGTGCCTGCTCGGCACCTTCGCGCCGTACGTCACGGTGAGCCAGACCTCGGTCGTCAAGATCGAGAAGGACGTGCCATTGGAGGTGGCCGCGCTGCTGGGCTGCGGTGTCTCGACCGGTTGGGGCTCGGCAACCGAGATCGGTGACACCCGTCCGGGCGACACCGCCGTGGTGATGGGCATCGGCGGCGTCGGGATCAACGCAGTGCAGGGCGCGCGGTTCGCGGGTGCCCGGTTCGTCGTCGCGATCGACCCGGTCGACTTCAAACGAAAGAAGGCGCTCGAATTCGGCGCCACCCACACATTCGCCTCGGTGGCGGACGCCGCTGCCGAGCTGCCCGACCTCACCTGGGGAGCGATGGCCCAGGTCTCGATCATCACCGTCGGTGAGATCAAAGGCGAACACATCCAGCAGGCGCTCAGCCTCACGGGTAAGGGCGGACAGGTAATCGTCACGGGCATGGGCGATTTCACCCAGTCGACCGTCGACCTCAACCTGTTCGAGCTGACCCTGCTGCAGAAGCGGGTCCAAGGCGCGGTGTTCGGCGGTGTCGGGCCCCGCACCCAGATCCCCAGGCTGCTCGCTCTCTACCGCTCGGGCAATCTCAAGCTCGACGAGCTGGTCACCACCCGCTACCGCCTGGAAGACATCAATCAGGGCTACCGGGACATGTTCGACGGCAAGAACCTTCGCGGTCTCGTCGTCTACTCCGACGCCGACTACTGAACCGACCCAAGGGGCACTGATGCAGATCCAGGACCGCAACTACATCGACGGCAAGTGGGCAGTCTCGAGTGGTACCACCCGCATACCCGTCATCAACCCGGCAAACGACGAGGTGATCGCCGAGGTCGTGGCGGGCACCAATGCAGATGTCGACGCGGCCGTCGCCGCCGCCCGGGCCGCATTTCCGGCGTGGTCGGCAACGCCGGTGGGCGAGCGGGCCGATTACCTCACCGCGATCGCCGGCAAGTTGGCCGAACGGTCCGAGGACGTGGCACGCACCATCTCCTCCGAGATGGGTTGCCCCATCACGATTTCGCGGGCCATCCAGCTAGGGCTGCCGCTCAACAGTTTCGCCGAGGCCGCCAACGTCGTGCGCGCGTACGGGTTCGAGAGCGAGTACCGGGGATCGACGATCGTGCGGGAGCCGTTCGGCGTACTGGGTGCGATCACGCCCTGGAACTACCCCCTGCACCAGATCGCGCTGAAGGTCGCCTACGGATTGGCCGCGGGAAACGCCGTGGTCGTCAAACCCAGCGAGGTGACGCCGCTGTGCGCGCTCGCGCTGACCGAGATCATCGACGAGATCGGCCTGCCCCCAGGCGTGTTCAACCTGGTGTTCGGCACCGGGGCGGATGTCGGTGAGGCGATCGCCGGGCATGACGACGTCGACATCGTCAGCTTCACCGGGTCGACGCGGGCCGGCCGGCGCGTACAGGAAGTCGCCGCACGCACCGTCAAGCGCGTGTCGCTGGAGCTCGGGGGCAAGAGCCCCAACATCATTCTCGATGACGCCGACCTGAAATCGGTCGTGCCCGCATCGGTCAAGACGATGATGCTCAACTCCGGGCAGACCTGCTCGGCGTTGACCCGCATGATCGTCCCACGCGACAGGCTGGCCGAGGTGGAGGCGCTCGCGAAGGCAACTGCCGATGCACTGCCGGTGGGCGATCCGAGCGACGAGGGGACCGCACTGGGCCCGCTGTCGTCCCGGGCGCAGCAGGAACGGGTGCTCGGCCACATCCGCACAGCGATGGCCGAAGGCGCACGCCTCGTCACCGGCGGGGAGTCCGCAACCGACGCGTCCGGTGCCTTCGTACGGCCGACCGTTTTCTCCGATGTCACCGAGGACATGACGATCCACCGGGAAGAGGTTTTCGGCCCGGTCCTCGCGATCGAGGCCTACGACTCCGAGGACGACGCGGTACGGATCGCGAACGCAACGGATTACGGCCTGGCCGGTGCGGTCTGGTCTGCCTCACCGCAGCGTGCCGAGAGCATCGCGCGCCGGATCCGCGCCGGCCAGGTGCAGATCAATGCGGGCGCCTTCAACGCCAATGCCCCGTTCGGCGGGTACAAGCAGTCGGGCAACGGGCGCGAGGCCGGTGTCTACGGGCTCGAGGAATTCCTCGAGATCAAGTCGATTCAGCGGTGACCTGACCGGCCGGGTTGTCACGGATTCGAGATGGCCTGACCCTGCGGGTGGGTGATACTTCTCGGGCGAACAGCGCGCGGCGTGAGAAGAGGCAGATGACCCAGCAGGACCAGATCGACGGTGAACCGAGCTCCGTCGCGACTCCGGAGGCCAACCCCATGAAGCGGGTGGCGTTCGCCAGTTTCGTCGGCACCGCGATCGAGTTCTACGACTTCTACATCTACGGCACCGCTGCCGCCCTGATCTTTCCCCACGTGTTCTTCCCGAACATGGGGCCGACGATGGCGACGATCTCCTCGTTGGGGACCTTCGCGGTCGCCTTCCTGTCCCGCCCGATCGGTGCCGCGGTGTTCGGCCATTTCGGAGATCGATTGGGCCGCAAGAAAACTCTGATCGCGACGCTGCTGATCATGGGTCTGTCGACCGTCTGCGTCGGTTTGGTGCCCAGCGCAGCGACCATCGGCGTCGCCGCGCCGATCATCCTGCTGGCGCTGCGACTGCTGCAGGGCTTCGCGGTAGGCGGGGAATGGGCGGGTTCGGCGCTGCTGAGCGCCGAGTACGCGCCCGTCGGCAAGCGCGGCAGGTACGGGATGTTCACGCAGCTCGGTGCCGGCGCCGGGCTGGCCGTGAGCAACCTGGTGGTCTTCGTGGTCAGTGTGACCATCGGCGAGAAGAGCGCGGTCTTCCTGGACTGGGGCTGGCGGCTGCCGTTCCTGTTCAGCGCGGTGCTGCTGATCGTGGCGCTCTATGTGCGGTTGAGCATCGACGAGACGCCGGTCTTCGCCCGGGAGCAGGTGGCCGGTGGCGTGCCCAAGGCGCCGCTGCGCGAACTGTTCCGGACCCAGACCCGACAGGTTGCGCTCGCGGCGGGCTGCATGGTCGGCATCTTCACCATGAGCTTTCTGGGCGGCACCTACCTGATGAGTTACGCCAGCACCCGCATCGGACACCCGCGCAGCCTGATCCTCGGTGTCGGTGTGCTGGCCGGCGTCGCGCTGATGATCTTCTCGGCGATCTCGGCGCTGCTGTGCGACCGGTACGGTCGGCGGCGCGTCATTCTCGCCGGCTTCGGGCTCGCCCTGCCATGGGCGTTCGTGGTGATGCCGCTGATCGACTCCGGTTCACCGGTGGGCTTCGCCGTGGCGATCGCCGGGATCTTCTGCATCTTCGGGATCTCCTACGGGCCGATCGCCTCGTTCCTGCCTGAGATCTTCGCCACCCGCTACCGCTACACCGGCGCCGGCCTCGCGTTCAATCTGGCCGGCATCGTGGGTGGGGCGATTCCGCCGTTGGTCGCCGGAGTTCTGGTGGCCACGCTGGGTAGCTGGGCTGTTGGAGCGATGATGGCGGCGTTCGTCGTCGTCAGCATCGTCTCGACCGTGCTGTTGCCCGAGACAAAGGGAACCGAATTGGACGCCGTCATGAGTGACTCTGCGAGGTGACCGTGGCGGGCCGCAGATGTGCGGCCTGCTAAGCTGCCCTGCAGTTCGACGTCCTTTAACGATCCGTCCCGAGAGGCGGAGAAGGAGGTCAGGGTCACCTTATGGGCTCTTCAAGTGCCGACCGGGAATTGTTGTCTGCGGCGGACGTCGGCCGCACCGTTTCCCGGATCGCCCATCAGATCATCGAAAAGACCGCTCTCGACGATCCCGCCGAACGTGAGCGGGTCGTTCTCCTGGGTATCCCCACGCGCGGTGTGACACTCGCCAGGCGCTTGGCCGCCAAGATCAACGAGTTCGCCGATGTGGCGTTGCCGGTGGGTGCGTTGGATATCACGCTCTACCGCGATGACCTCAACTTCAAGCCGCCGCGACCGCTGGCGGCAACGTCGATCCCGGCCGGCGGCATCGATGACGCCGTGGTCATCCTCGTCGACGACGTCCTGTACTCCGGTCGCTCGGTGCGCTCGGCGCTGGATGCGTTGCGCGACATCGGCCGTCCGCGGGTGGTGCAGCTGGCGGTGCTGGTCGACCGCGGTCATCGGGAGCTGCCGGTGCGGGCCGATTACGTCGGCAAGAACGTGCCGACCTCGCGCACCGAGAGTGTCCACGTGCTGCTGTCCGAGGATGACGACCGTGACGGGGTGGTGATTTCGAAATGACGAACGCTTGCGTGAGGAATCGACCGCTATGACGACACGTCATCTCCTGTCGGCGCAGGACCTCACCCGGGATGACGCGACGGCGATCCTCGACGACGCCGACCGCTTCCGCGAGGCGCTGCTGGGCCGCGAGGTCAAGAAGCTGCCGACGTTGCGCGGCCGCACCGTCATCACGATGTTCTACGAGAACTCCACCCGTACCCGGGTCTCGTTCGAGGTCGCAGGCAAGTGGATGAGCGCCGACGTGATCAACGTCAGCTCGTCGGGATCCTCGGTGGCCAAAGGGGAGTCGCTGCGCGATACCGCATTGACCCTGCGCGCCGCCGGCGCCGACGCCCTGATCATCCGCCACCCCGCCTCGGGCGCCGCGCAACAGCTCGCGGAGTGGACCGCCGAGGACGGGGGCGGGGGGCCCAGCGTGATCAACGCCGGCGACGGCACCCATGAGCATCCGACCCAGGCCCTGCTCGACGCCTTGACCATCCGCCAGCGGCTGGGCTCGATCGAGGGCAGGCGCGTGGTGATCGTCGGCGACGTGCTGCACAGCCGCGTGGCCCGGTCGAACGTATCCCTGCTGGCCACCCTGGGTGCCGAGGTGGTGCTGGTGGCGCCACCGACGCTGCTGCCGGTCGGGGTGTCCGGCTGGCCGGTCACGGTGTCGCACGACCTCGACGCCGAACTGCCCGCTGCCGATGCGGTGTTGATGCTGCGGGTCCAGGCCGAGCGGATGAACGGTGCGTTCTTCCCGTCCGCGCGTGAGTACTCGGTGCGCTACGGGTTGTCGGAGAAGCGTCAGGCCATGCTGCCCGGCAACGCCGTGGTGCTGCACCCCGGCCCGATGCTGCGCGGTATGGAGATCGCGTTCCCGGTTGCCGATTCTTCGCAATCGGCTGTTCTGCAACAGGTTTCAAATGGTGTCCATGTGCGGATGGCGGTGCTGTTCCATCTGCTGGTGGGTGCGGATCGAGAGGCGATCAGCGTATGACGAGACACATCGCAGACTCGAATCCGCCGGTGCTCATCCGCGGTGTCCGCCTCTACGGTGAGGGCGACGCGCTCGACGTGTTGGTCGCCGACGGGCAGCTCGTGGAAATTGGACCGGGGATCGGTTCCGATGCACCCAAGGGTGCCGAGGTGGTCGAAGCCGCCGGCCAGCTGCTGTTGCCGGGCTTCGTCGACCTGCACACCCATCTGCGCGAGCCGGGTCGCGAGTACGCCGAGGACATCGAAACCGGTTCGGCGGCAGCAGCTCTCGGTGGGTACACCGCGGTGTTCGCGATGGCCAACACTGATCCGGTCGCCGATTCCGCGGTGGTCACCGACCACGTGTGGAATCGCGGCCAGCAGGTGGGCCTGGTCGACGTGCACCCAGTCGGTGCGGTCACCGTCGGTCTCAAGGGCAAGCAGCTCACCGAGATGGGCCTGATGGCCGACGGTGTCGGTCAGGTACGGATGTTCTCCGACGATGGTCTGTGCGTCGATGATCCGCTGGTGATGCGGCGGGCGCTCGAATACGCCACCGGTCTCGGAGTGCTCATCGCCCAGCACGCCGAAGAGCCGCGGCTGACCGTCGGTGCGGTCGCCCATGAAGGGCCCAACGCCGCCCGGCTGGGCCTGGCCGGGTGGCCACGCTCGGCCGAAGAGTCGATCGTGGCCCGTGACGCGATCCTGGCCCGCGATGCCGGTGCTCGGGTGCACATCTGCCACGCGTCCACCGCGGGCACTGTGGAATTGCTGAAATGGGCCAAGGCGCAGGGTATTTCGATCACCGCCGAGGTCACCCCGCACCACCTGCTGCTCGACGACGGTCGGCTGGCCAGCTACGACGGACGCAACCGCGTCAACCCGCCGTTGCGGGAGGACAGCGATGCCGAGGCACTGCGCCAGGCGCTGGCCGACGGGGTGATCGACTGCGTCGCCACCGATCACGCGCCGCATGCCGAGCACGAGAAGTGCTGTGAATTCTCGGTCGCCCGTCCGGGCATGCTCGGCCTGCAGACCGCTCTGTCGGTGGTGGCCGAGACCATGGTGCGGCCCGGCCTGCTGACCTGGCGCGGCGTGGCCAAGGTGATGAGCGAGGCCCCCGCGGCCATCGTCGGGCTGCCCGATCAGGGCCGGCCGCTGGAAGTGGGCGAGCCTGCCAACCTCACGGTGATCGATCCCGATGCGACCTGGACGGTCGAAGGCGACGGGCTGGCCAGCCGGTCGGACAACACGCCCTTCGAATCGATGACGCTGCCCGCGACGGTGACCGCCACATTGCTGCGGGGCAAGATCACCGCACTCGACGGGAAGTGTCCTTCAGCGGGCAGAGGCGCGACGACCCGGGGATCGGCGCCGTGAACACTCCCACGCTGATCGCGTCGCTGATCCTGGCCGGCCTGCTGGCCGTGCTGATCGCGTTCCTGATCCGCCAGATGATGCGCGGCTGGTTGCATCGCGCACAGCGCCAGGCTGAACTGATCGGCACCCTGCCGCCCCTGCCCGAGACCGTCAGCGCATCGATCATTCCGCCGATGAAGGGCATGTACGTCGGCAGCACCGTGGTGCCGCATTGGAACGACAAGGTGGCCGCCGGCAGCCTTGGCTTTCGGGCCAAGGCCGTGCTGACCCGCTACCCCGAGGGAATCATGTTGCAGCGCAGCGGGGCCGGCCCGGTCTGGATCCCCGCCGAGTCGGTCACCGCTATCAGGACCGAGCGTGGAATCGCAGGCAAGGCACTGACTTACGACGGAATCCTGGCCATCAGGTGGCGGCTGCCTTCGGGCACCGAGATCGATACCGGGTTCCGCGCCGACAATCGCGCAGAGTACGACCGCTGGCTGGAGGAAGAGGCATGACGAACAATCGAAATGACAGGGCGGTCCTGGTACTCGAGGACGGGCGCGTCTTCACGGGTACGACCTTCGGAGCAGTCGGGCAGACCCTCGGGGAAGCGGTGTTCTCCACCGGCATGTCGGGCTACCAGGAAACGCTCACCGATCCCAGCTATCACGGCCAGATCGTGGTCGCCACCGCACCGCAGATCGGCAACACCGGGTGGAACTCCGAGGACGGCGAGAGCCGCGACGACAGAATCTGGGTGGCCGGTTACGCCGTGCGTGATCCCTCGCCGCGAGCATCGAACTGGCGCGCCAGTGGGACGCTCGACGACGAGTTGATCCGCCAGGGCATCGTGGGCATCGCGGGGATCGACACCCGGGCGGTGGTGCGCCACCTGCGCACCCGCGGTTCGATGAAGGCCGGGTTGTTTTCGGGATCGGCCTTGGCAGGGACCGACGAGCTGGTGGCTCGCGTGCTGGACCAGCCCTCGATGCTGGGCGCGGATCTGGCGGGGCAGGTCAGCACGCAGAGTTCCTACGTTGTGGAACCGGAAGGCGGCCACAGGTTTACGGTCGCGGCAGTCGACCTGGGTATCAAGACCAACACGCCGCGCAACTTCGCGCGGCGCGGGATTCGCAGCCACGTGCTGCCGTCATCGGTGAACTTCGATCAGATCGCCGACCTCAAGCCGGACGGGGTGTTCCTGTCCAACGGCCCCGGTGATCCGGCCACCGCCGACCACATCGTCGCGGTGACCCGTGAGGTGCTCGGCGCCGGAATCCCGTTGTTCGGCATCTGCTTCGGCAACCAGATCCTGGGCCGCGCCCTGGGCCGGTCCACCTACAAGATGGTGTTCGGCCACCGCGGTATCAACATCCCGGTCATCGACCACATCACCGGGCGGGTGGCGATCACCGCCCAGAACCACGGGTTCGCGCTGGAGGGTGAGGCGGGGGAGAAATTCGACACCCCCTTCGGCACTGGCGAGGTCAGCCATACCTGCGCCAACGACGGTGTGGTGGAAGGCATCCGGCTGGCTGATGGCCGGGCGTTCTCGGTCCAGTACCACCCGGAAGCCGCGGCCGGCCCGCATGACGCGGAATACCTGTTCGACCAGTTCGTCGACCTGATGGCAGGAGAGAAGTAATGCCACGTCGCTCTGACCTCAACCACGTGCTGGTGATCGGGTCCGGCCCGATCGTCATCGGCCAGGCCTGCGAGTTCGACTACTCGGGCACCCAGGCCTGCCGGGTGCTGCGTGCCGAGGGCATCCAGGTCACCCTGATCAACTCGAACCCGGCCACGATCATGACCGACCCGGAGTACGCCGACCACACCTACGTCGAGCCGATCACACCGGAGTTCGTCGAGAAGGTGCTGGCGCAGCAGGCCGAGCGGGGCAACAAGATCGACGCCGTGCTGGCCACCCTGGGCGGACAGACCGCGCTGAACACCGCCGTCGGCCTCCACGACCTTGGCATCCTGGAGCGCTACGGGGTCGAGATGATCGGCGCCGATTTCGACGCCATCCAGCGCGGTGAGGACCGGCAGAAGTTCAAGGACATCGTCGCCAAGGTCGGTGGCGAGTCCGCGAAGTCGCGAGTCTGCTTCACGATGGACGAGGTCCGTGAGACGGTCGGCGAACTGGGCCTGCCCGTTGTGGTGCGTCCGTCCTTCACCATGGGCGGCCTGGGCTCGGGCATGGCCTACTCGGCCGAGGACGTCGAGCGGATGGCTGGTGAGGGCCTGGCCGCCTCGCCGACCGCGAACGTGCTCATCGAGGAATCGATCTACGGCTGGAAGGAATTCGAGCTCGAGCTGATGCGCGACCACCGCGACAACGTGGTGGTGGTCTGCTCGATCGAGAACTTCGACCCGATGGGTGTGCACACCGGGGACTCGGTGACCGTTGCCCCGGCGATGACGCTGACCGACCGCGAGTACCAGATCATGCGCGATCTCGGCATCGCCATCCTGCGCGAAGTGGGTGTGGACACGGGTGGCTGCAACATCCAGTTCGCGATCAACCCGCGTGACGGCCGCCTCATCGTCATCGAGATGAACCCGCGGGTATCGCGGTCCTCGGCATTGGCGTCGAAAGCGACGGGCTTCCCGATCGCCAAGATCGCGGCCAAGCTGGCCATCGGCTACACCCTCGACGAGATCATCAACGACATCACCAAAGAGACCCCGGCCTGTTTCGAGCCCACGCTGGATTATGTGGTGGTCAAAGCGCCGCGGTTCGCTTTCGAGAAGTTCCCCGGCGCCGACGCCACGCTGACCACCACGATGAAGTCGGTCGGCGAGGCGATGTCGTTGGGCCGCAACTTCATCGAGGCGCTCGGCAAGGTGATGCGGTCGCTGGAGACCAGCCGGGCCGGGTTCTGGACCGGTCCGGACCCCGAACTGACGGTCGAGCAACTGTTGACCGGCCTGCGCACCGCGGTGGACGGCAGGCTCTATGACATCGAGCACGCGCTGCGTCTGGGCGCCAGCGTCGAGCAGGTGGCCGAGGCCTCCGGTGTCGACCCGTGGTTCATCGAGCAGATCGCCGGTCTGGTGGCGCTGCGGGTCGAGCTGCTGGAAGCGCCCGTCCTTGATGCCGAGCTGCTCCGGCGGGCCAAGCACAACGGGCTGTCGGATCGCCAGATCGCCGCGCTGCGACCGGAACTGGCCGGCGAGTCGGGTGTGCGTGCGTTGCGCCGCCGCCTCGGTATCCACCCGGTGTACAAGACCGTGGACACCTGCGCGGCCGAGTTCGACGCCAAGACGCCGTACCACTACAGCAGCTACGAGCTCGACCCTGCCGCCGAGACCGAAGTCGCCCCGCAGACCGAGAAGCCCAAGGTGCTGATCCTGGGTTCGGGGCCGAACCGGATCGGCCAGGGCATCGAGTTCGACTACAGCTGTGTGCATGCCGCGACCACGTTGAGTGCGGTCGGCTTCGAGACGGTGATGGTGAACTGCAACCCCGAGACGGTGTCCACCGACTACGACACCGCCGACCGGTTGTACTTCGAGCCGCTGACGTTCGAGGACGTGCTGGAGGTCTACTACGCCGAGGACACCTCGGGCAAGGGTGAGGACGGAGCCGGTCCCGGCGTCGTCGGCGTGATCGTTCAGCTCGGTGGGCAGACACCGCTGGGCCTGGCCAAGCGCCTCGAAGAGGCCGGGGTCCCGATCGTGGGCACTGGGCCCGACGCCATCGACCTGGCCGAGGACCGTGGGCTTTTCGGCGAGGTTCTGGTCAACGCGGGCCTGCCGGCCCCGCGGTTCGGCACCGCCACCAGCTTCGAGCAGGCCCGGCGGATCGCCTCCGACATCGGCTACCCCGTGCTGGTCCGACCCTCCTACGTCCTGGGCGGACGCGGCATGGAGATCGTCTACGACGAGACGACCCTGGAGGGCTACATCGCCCGTGCCACCCAGCTGTCCCCGGAACACCCGGTGCTGGTCGACCGGTTCCTCGAGGATGCGATCGAGATCGATGTCGACGCGCTGTGCGACGGCAGCGAGGTGTACATCGGCGGCATCATGGAGCACATCGAGGAGGCCGGTATCCACTCCGGCGACTCGGCGTGCGCGCTGCCCCCGGTGACGTTGGGCCGCAGCGACATCGAAGCGGTACGCCGCGCGACCGAGGCCATCGCCCACGGCATCGGCGTGGTCGGACTGCTCAACGTCCAGTACGCGCTCAAGGACGACGTGCTCTACGTGTTGGAGGCCAACCCGCGGGCCAGCCGTACTGTGCCGTTCGTTTCCAAGGCCACCGCGGTGCCTCTGGCCAAGGCTTGTGCCCGGGTGATGTTGGGCGCCACCATCGCCGAGTTGCGTGCGGAGGGAATGCTGAACGAGACCGGCGACGGGGCCAACATTGCCCGCAACGCGCCGGTTGCGGTCAAGGAAGCCGTGCTGCCGTTCCACCGATTCCGCCGGGCCGACGGTGCCCAGGTCGACTCACTGCTGGGACCGGAGATGAAGTCCACCGGTGAGGTCATGGGTATCGACCACGACTTCGGTACCGCGTTCGCCAAGAGCCAGACGGCGGCCTATGGGTCGCTGCCGACCTCGGGCACGGTCTTCGTGTCGGTGGCCAACCGCGACAAGCGTTCGCTGGTGTTCCCGGTCAAGCGGCTGGCTGATCTCGGATTCCGGGTGCTGGCTACCGAGGGCACCGCGGAGATGTTGCGCCGCAACGGTATTCCCTGCGACGAGGTGCGCAAGCACTCAGAGCGGCCCAGTGGAACCGGCGACCTGCCGTCCTCGGTCGACGCCATCAAGGCCGGCGAGGTCGACATGGTGATCAACACGCCGTACGGAAATTCCGGTCCGCGCGTCGACGGTTACGAGATCCGTTCGGCCGCAGTGTCGATGAACATCCCGTGCGTGACGACGGTGCAGGGCGCCTCGGCCGCGGTGCAAGGCATCGAGGCGGCTATCCGCGGCGACATCGGCGTGATGTCACTGCAGGAACTGCACAGCGCGCTGGAATCGCGCTGACCATGGACGCTTTCGGGCAACGGCTGGCCGACGCGGTGTCGGAGCGGGGGCCCCTGTGCCCCGGCATCGACCCGCATCCCGAACTGCTGCGGGCATGGGATCTGTCCACCGACGCCGACGGTCTGGCGGCGTTCAGTGACATCTGCGTGACGGCGTTCGCCGGATTCGCGATGGTCAAGCCGCAGGTGGCGTTCTTCGAGGCCTACGGCTCAGCGGGTTTCGCGGTGCTGGAACGCACGATGGCGGCGCTGCGCGAGGCCGGGGTGCTGGTGCTGGCCGACGCCAAGCGGGGGGATATCGGCTCGACGATGGCCGCCTATGCAACGGCATGGGCCGGTGACTCACCGTTGGCGGCCGACGCGGTGACCGCATCGCCGTATCTGGGTTTCGGGTCGTTGCAGCCATTGCTGGACACCGCAGCGGCCCACGGCCGCGGGGTGTTCGTGCTGGCCGCCACCTCCAATCCTGAGGGGCCCAGCGTGCAGCGGGCCATGGCCGGGTCGCGGACCGTCGCCCAGTCCGTCGTCGACGATGTGGCCAGCGTAAATCGGCTCGCTGCGAATCGGACCGCAGCTCACTTCACTGGATCGGTGGGTGTGGTGGTCGGGGCGACGGTCACCGACCTGCCGGATCTCAGCGCGCTGGGTGGGCCGGTGTTGGTGCCCGGTGTCGGCGCCCAGGGTGGGCGTGCCGACGCGCTGGGCGGGTTCGGGGGCGCCCAATTGGTGCTGCCCGCGGTGTCGCGTGAGGTGCTGCGGGCGGGCCCTGTGGTGGCCGATCTGCGTGCGGCGGCCGAACGCCTGCGCGACGCGGTCGCCTACCTCGCCTGAGGGCGTATCCGGCCCATCGTGCGGCCGCAAGTCAAAGTGAAAACGAAAAGGGCGATCCGCCGTGGCGGACCGCCCTCTTCGTGATGTTGGCGCGCGGTTTTCCACGCCTTGGTAGTGCTCGTCGCGCTAGCGCGACCTAGGTGTAGAAACCGGTGAGCCGGTCGAGAAGTGATTGAGCGCAATCAATTTGGTTCAAGGCGCTGCCAGATACGGTGCGGCGCACCGGGTCACAGCGGAATCCAGACTCCGAAGAACCAGAATCCCCATCCGTTGAAGTCCGGATTGAAGAGGGGGCTCACCCACCTGCCGTTGTAATTGAACGGCTGGTGGTCGAACCTGCCCTGGTCCATCCCGCGCCAGGACAGATCGGGCGGTGGCGCGCCCCAGTGCCCGCCGCGGTCATCGGGTCCGCCATGGTCGCCTGGCCAGCCAGGTCCGCCAGGTCCTCGGTCACCGGGTCCACCTGGTCCACCGGGGCCACCGGGGCCGCGGTCACCGGGTCCGCCGGGGCCGCGGTCACCAGGTCCGCCAGGTCCGCCGGGTCCTCGGTCACCGGGTCCGCCAGGTCCACCTGGGCCGTGGTCGCCCGGCCCTCCTGGTCCACCGGGTCCGCCGGGGCCCTGGCAATTGCCGAAGCCGCACGGCGGTCCGGGTTGGGCAACCGCTACGCCCGCTCCGGCCGCCAAAGTGGCGGTTCCGAGCGCTATGGCGAGGGCAGAAGCGCAGGTCAAGCGCTTGATGTTCATGTCCAGCTTCCCTTCGGGGGTAATGGATACCCGACCTGGGCAAGGCTATTTAGCCAAGCTGTGTAATCGCTATGCGGCAACTGGGCAAGGGTTAGGCACCGTGTGCACGCGTCGTCGTTTGACGTGCGCGTCACCGGTTCCGACACGCCCGACACGCCGTGACCAGCGAAAACTTTTTTTACCCGCCGGTAATCGCAGGTTCGGGGGCCGTTGCCGCGAGTATCGGGCGCCTTCGGCATTAGCTGCCGGTTCCTCGAAAACCATTGACTTGCAGGAATATCCGGCCCGGCGGCCTGTCCGCGTCGGTGCTGGGCGGCGGTTTCGGGGGAAAACCGGGGGTCGCCGGAGTGCACTACACGCTGGGCTTTTAGCGCCGTAACCAGGGGGTGGGGTTAGCGTTTGTCAGCCTGCGTGGGTACGGTCGTCGTCGCTGGCTGGTTTGCACTCCAGCCGTACAAAACAAGTGATGGCCGAAGAGAAATCGCCAGGAGACGGAGGAAACCGTGGCCCTTCCCCAGTTGACCGACGAACAGCGCGCGGCAGCGTTGGAGAAGGCTGCTGCCGCACGTCGAGCGCGAGCCGAGCTCAAGGATCGGCTCAAGCGTGGCGGCACCAACCTCAAGCAGGTGCTCACCGACGCCGAGACCGATGAGGTCTTGGGCAAGATGAAGGTTTCCGCGCTGCTCGAAGCCCTGCCCAAGGTGGGCAAGGTCAAGGCACAGGAGATCATGACCGAGCTGGAGATCGCTCCGACCCGCCGTCTGCGCGGCCTCGGTGATCGTCAGCGCAAGGCCCTCCTGGAGAAGTTCGACCAGTAGAGGTTCCCGCATTGAGCGCTGGTAGGGGGGTCGGACAACACACAGCGACGGCTCCGGTCGTCGTGTTGTCCGGCCCCTCCGCCGTCGGGAAGTCCACCGTGGTCCGTTGTCTGCGGGAGCGGCTTCCCGACCTGTATTTCTCCGTCTCGGTCACGACCAGGGCACCGCGGCCGGGCGAAGTCGACGGAGTCGACTACACATTCGTGTCCAAAGAACGCTTCCAGCAGCTGATCGATGACGGTGAGCTGCTCGAATGGGCCGACATCCACAGCGGATTGCACCGCTCCGGGACGCCGGCCCAGCCGGTTCGGGACGCCACCCGGGCCGGGCGCCCGGTGCTGATCGAGGTCGATCTGGCCGGGGCGCACGCCGTCAAGCAGGCCATGCCGGAAGTGGTATCGGTGTTCCTGGCACCGCCGAGTTGGGACGAACTGGTCAACCGGCTGTCCGGCCGGGGGACCGAGACGCCCGAGGTCATGGCCAGGCGCTTGGAGACCGCGCGGGCCGAAATGGCTGCCAAATCTGACTTTGACCAGGTCGTGGTGAACCGCCAGTTGGATTCTGCATGCGCTGAATTGGTATCCTTGCTGGTGGACAGTCGGTGACTCATCGTGGCGGGGCCGACGCGATCGGATCCGCACGCCACCAGCACGCTGTTCGCAACATGCATTTTCGCCATAACCGCCAGGAGACTTTTTAGTGAGCACCCCGCACGCCGATGCGCAGCTGGCCGCTGCGGACGACATCGATTCGTCTGCTGCCAGCGCCTACGACACGCCGCTGGGCATCACCAACCCGCCCATCGACGAGTTGTTGGACCGCGCATCGAGCAAGTACGCGCTGGTGATCTACGCCGCCAAGCGCGCGCGTCAGATCAACGATTACTACAACCAGCTGGGCGACGGCATTCTTGAGTACGTCGGCCCCCTGGTCGAGCCCGGTCTGCAGGAGAAGCCGCTGTCCATCGCGATGCGGGAGATCCACGAGGACCTGCTCGAGCACACCGAGGGCGGCGAGTAGCCAGGCCAGGGCCGGGCACGTGAGCGCGCGTAAGCGAGTCGTCGTCGGTGTGGCCGGCGGCATTGCCGCCTACAAGGCGTGCACCCTGGTCCGTCAACTCACCGAGGCCGGCCACTCGGTGCGCGTGCTGCCCACCGAGTCGGCTCTCCGCTTCGTCGGGGCCGCCACGTTCGAAGCCCTCTCGGGCAATCCGGTGCACACCGGCGTCTTTACCGACGTCCACGAGGTACCGCACGTCCGTATCGGCCAGGAGGCCGATCTCGTCGTCGTCGCACCCGCCACCGCCGATCTGTTGGCGCGAGCCGTGGCCGGCCGCGCCGACGACCTGCTGACCGCCACGCTTCTCACGGCACGATGTCCGGTGCTGTTCGCCCCGGCCATGCACACCGAGATGTGGTTCCACCCGGCCACCGTCGACAACGTCGCCACGCTGCGCCGTCGGGGTGCAGTGGTGCTGGAACCCGCGTCGGGACGGCTCACCGGAGCTGACAGCGGCGCGGGGCGGCTACCTGAGGCCGAAGAGATCGCAACTTTCGCGCAGCTGTTGCTGGAGCGGGGCTTGGAATCCCCGGCCCTTCCGTACGACCTGGCCGGGGTCAAGGCCCTGGTGACTGCCGGCGGTACACGTGAGCCCATCGATCCGGTGCGCTTCATCGGCAACCGCAGCTCCGGCAAGCAGGGATACGCGGTGGCCCGCGTCCTGGCCCAGCGGGGCGCCGACGTGACCCTTGTCGCCGGCAACACCGCCGGTCTGGTCGACCCGGCCGGCGTCGACGTCGTGCATATCGGTTCAGCCGCGCAGTTGCGTGATGCGGTATCCAAGTACGCCCCGGAGGCCAACGTCCTGGTGATGGCCGCGGCTGTCGCGGACTTCCGGCCTGCGCAGGTGGCAACCAGCAAGATCAAGAAGGGCAGCGCCTCCGAGCCCAATTCCATCGACCTCGTCCGTAACGACGATGTGCTCGCCGGAGCGGTGCGCTCCCGGACCGAGGGGCAGTTGCCCAACATGCGGGCCATCGTCGGCTTCGCCGCCGAGACCGGCGATGCCAATGGCGACGTGCTGTTCCACGCCAGGGCCAAACTCCGGCGCAAGGGATGTGACCTGCTGGTGGTGAACGCGGTGGGGGAGAACCGTGCGTTCGAGGTGGACAGCAACGACGGTTGGTTACTGAGCGCCGACGGCGCCGAGACCGCATTGGAACACGGTTCGAAGACTCTGATGGCCACCCGTATCGTGGACGCA
This sequence comes from Mycobacterium sp. DL440, assembly GCF_011745145.1. Lineage (NCBI taxonomy): Bacteria > Bacillati > Actinomycetota > Actinomycetes > Mycobacteriales > Mycobacteriaceae > Mycobacterium > Mycobacterium sp. DL440. The sequence goes on from NZ_CP050191.1 coordinate 1,902,637, forward strand.
ATCGGGGCGTTCCTGGGCACGCACGACGGGTGACGCGACGTACGCATCAATGTGCGGATAAGGGTTGCGCATCGGCGTCCCACGCGCTTGGGTGCAACAGGACATAGATATCATTCGTCTAACTAAGTAGTTTTGAGACTGAAACCTTTTCAGATCGGCAAGGAAGGAAGCAGACCGTGAGCCAAGGTCGCCTGTTTACCAGTGAGTCGGTAACCGAAGGACACCCCGACAAGATCTGTGATGCGATCAGCGACTCGGTGCTCGACGCGCTGCTGGAGCAGGATCCCAAGTCGCGGGTCGCGGTGGAGACGCTGGTCACCACCGGCCAGGTGCACGTCGCCGGCGAGGTCACCACCTCCGCCTACGCCGACATCCCGAAGATCGTGCGTGACCGCATCCTGGAGATCGGCTACGACTCGTCGACCAAGGGATTCGACGGCGCCTCGTGCGGTGTGAACATCGCCATCGGCGCGCAGTCGCCCGATATCGCCCAAGGCGTCGACACCGCGCATGAGGCCCGCGTCGAAGGCGCCGGTGATCCGCTGGATGCCCAGGGCGCCGGTGATCAGGGCCTGATGTTCGGCTACGCCATCGGTGACACACCGGAACTGATGCCGCTGCCGATCGCGCTGGCGCACCGGTTGGCGCGGCGCCTCACCGAGGTCCGCAAAAACGGTGTCGTCGACTACCTGCGCCCGGACGGCAAGACGCAGGTCACCATCGCCTACGACGGCCGGACGCCGGTGCGGCTCGACACCGTGGTTCTCTCCACCCAGCACGCCGACGGGATCGACCTGGACGGCACCCTGACCCCGGACATCCGGGAGAAGGTCGTCAACACCGTGCTGGCCGATCTCAACCACGAGACCCTGGACACCTCCGATTTCCGTCTGCTGGTCAACCCGACCGGCAAGTTCGTGCTCGGTGGCCCGATGGGTGACGCCGGTCTGACCGGCCGCAAGATCATTGTCGACACCTACGGCGGCTGGGCCCGCCACGGCGGCGGTGCCTTCTCCGGCAAGGATCCGTCAAAGGTGGACCGTTCCGCCGCGTACGCGATGCGCTGGGTGGCCAAGAACGTCGTCGCCGCCGGTCTGGCCGAGCGCGTCGAGGTTCAGGTCGCCTACGCGATCGGCAAGGCGGCCCCGGTCGGCCTGTTCGTGGAGACCTTCGGCACCGAGACCGTCGATCCGGCCCGCATCGAGAAGGCCATCAGCAGCGTGTTCGATCTGCGCCCCGGCGCGATCATTCGCGACCTGGACCTGCTGCGGCCGATCTACGCCCAGACGGCGGCCTACGGCCACTTCGGGCGCACCGACATCGAGCTGCCCTGGGAGCAGCTCAACAAGGTCGAGGACCTGAAGGCCTCGGTCTAGCTTTTTCTGCCGAGCAGACGCAAAACCCCCCATTTCCACGCGAAATTGGGGGGTTTTCGCTGGGGGCCCCTCCCGCTTGCGGGGGACTGCTCGCGCTATGAGGTGAACGCGTAGTCGTCGAGATCGAAGCTGCGGCTGCGCCAGTACGCCTCGACGGTGGTGGCGGGCCGCAGCGGCACGTCGCCGTTGCGGTCGAAGTAGTAGCTGTTGGCCTGTGAGCAGCTGTCCTGCCAGAAGATCTGGCGGTGACGCTTGCGCATCATCTCGGCGAAGTACCGGTCGTTGGCCTCCTGCCGCACTTCGACGCGACGGGCGGCCCGGCGGTCGGCCTGTGCGATACAGCGCACCAGATGGCGGGTTTGCGCCTCGATCAACGCGAAGTACGACGATCCGACGTAGCCGTACGGGCCCATGACGGAGAAGAAGTTCGCGAAGCCGGGAACGCTCACCCCTTCGTAGGCCTGCATCCGGTGCTGCGTCCAGAAATCGCTCAGCGACTGCCCGCCCGATCCCACGATCTCGAAAGGCAGCGCGTCCACATCCATCACTTTGAAGCCGGTGGCCAAGATGAGCACGTCGACGTCGTGGCTTTCCCCGTCGGTGGTGGCGACCCCGGAGCCGGTGATCTTGTCGATCGGTTCGGTGACCAACCGCACGTTGTCGCGGTTGAAGGTGGCCAGATAGGTGTTGTGGAAGCCGGGTCGTTTACATCCCACCGCGTACCGCGGTGTGAGCTTGTCGCGCACCTCGGGATCCCGCACCTGTTGGCGTAGATAGGCCCGCCCGGCCGCGCCCGCCCGCTTGGCGAACGGGTTGATCGTGAAGTACTGCGCCGCCAGCGGGAAGGTGAACTCCACGTACGCCTGGCTGATCAGCCGGTGCAGGGTCCGGCCGCCGGGCAGCCGCATCACCCTGCGGGCGATCGGTGGGATCTGCACGTCGACCTTAGGGAAGCACCAGATGGGTGTGCGCTGAAAAACGGTGAGCTGCTGGACCTTCGGTGCGATTTCGGGAATGACCTGAACCGCCGAGGCGCCGGTGCCGATGATCGCGACCCGCTTGCCCGTCAGGTCCTGGGTGTGATCCCACCGGGCGGTGTGCACGGTGGTCCCGGCGAAGGAGTCGACGCCGTCGATGTCCGGCAGTTTCGGGATGGTCAGCACCCCGCTGGCGTTGACCAGAAATCGTGCGGTGAGCGTGTCGCCGCAATCCAGTTCGAGCCGCCACAGGTTCTCGTCGTCGTCGAAGACCGCGCGGGAGACGGTCGAGTTGAACCGGATCCGGGGCCGCAGGCCGTACTTGTCGACGCAGTTGTCGGCGTAGGCGCGCAACTCTTTTCCGGGCGCGTAGGTGCGCGACCAGTCCCGCGACTGCTCGAAGGAGAACTGATAGGAGAACGACGGGATGTCCACGGCCACGCCGGGATAGGTGTTCCAGAACCAGGTGCCGCCGGCCCCGTCACCGGCCTCCAGGATGAGGTAGTCGGGCAGACCGGCCTTGTCCAGCGCGATGGCCGTGCCGATGCCGGAGAATCCGGCGCCGACGATGAGGGTGTGAAAGTCGGGCATCAGGCCACCTCTCGGCTGCGTCCGATCATGTGGACGCCGTGTGTGGGTCGCAATGTCAACGTAGCCTCCAACTCCACCGAGTGGCCACCACCCAGTGCCTTCTCACAGACACGCTGACCGAATGAACCGCGCCGAGCCGCGCAGCGTTTCACACTAGGCCGAGGCCTGATGTGGAAAGGAGCACCACCACGATGGAATCCGATGATGTTCCGGAGCTGAACCGCAGGAGGACGCTGCTCGGTTTGGCCGCGGTCGGCGGAGTAGTCGCCGTCGGGGTGGGCGGCCTGGCCGAGGCGGCGGCCTGGCTGCGGCCCGACGCGTTGACGCCGGCCCGGTTCGCCGACCGCTTTGAGCAGATATCCGGCCGTCACGACGGATTCCGTCGCAACCACGCCAAGGGGCTGGCCGCGACAGGAACGTTCACCAGCACCGGTGCGGGCGCCCAGGTGAGCAGGGCCGCAGTGTTCAGACCCGGCACTGTGCCCGTCGTGGGCCGGTTCTCGTTGTCCGGCGGGCTGCCCGATCAACCCGACAAACCCGACACCGTCAGGGGACTTGGTCTGATGTTCCGACTCCCCGACGGCGAACAGTGGCGCACCGCGATGGTCAATATTCCGGTGTTCCCGGACAGCACGCCGCAGGGTTTCTTTGACCGCATGCTGGCCTCGCGTCCCGTACCAGCGACTGGCAAGCCGGACCCGGAGGCGATGGCCGCGTTCCTGGCCGGCCATCCGGAAACCGCGGCGGCGATGAAGATCATCAAGCAGAGCCCGCCGAGCGCAGGGTTTACCGACGATACGTACCGCGGCCTCAATGCCTTTCGCGCCACCAACGCTCAGGGTGAGACAACGGCGATCCGTTGGGCGGCGGTGCCGCTGGCGTCGGGCAAGCCTGCTGGGCAGACACACGGCAACGAGGAGAACGTTCTCTTCGACACGCTCATCGACGCGATCACCGCCGGTCCGGTCAGCTGGAAGTTGATCCTCACTCTGGCCGATCCCACCGATCCCACTCACGACGCGACGCTTCCGTGGCCGGAGGACCGCAAGACCATCGACGCCGGCACCATCACCATCGACGCCGTCCAGACCGAGGCCCCCGGCAATGCCCGCGACATCAACTTCGACCCACTCGTGCTGCCCGACGGCTTGGCGGTATCGGACGATCCGCTGCCGAGCGCGCGATCCGCCGTCTACGCCCGCTCGTTCAACCGGCGGGCCCGAGAACCGAAGTCGCCCAGCGCAGTCGTCGTTCCCGGGGGTGCGCAATGACCACTGAAACCGCGCCGCCGATCACGAAGTTCAACCTGGCGGCCAGGCTGCTGCACTGGTCGATGGCGGTCATGGTGATCGCGCAGTTCTTCATCGGCGTCACCATGATCGCGGCGCTCAGTTACTATCCGCTGCTGCTGGCGATTCACCGGCCGCTGGGCATAGCGATCCTGGTGTTCGCGATCGTGCGACTGGTCAACCGGCTCACCCGGCGACTGCCCCCGTTCCTGGCGACGATGGGCCCGCTGGAACGTGGCATCGCCAGTTACTCCGAATACTTGCTGTACGCACTGCTTTTGGTGCAGCCACTGATCGGGTGGGCCATGTTGTCGGCGGCACGGTCGCCGGTCGTGTTGGTCGGGGCGCTGCACCTTCCGGCGATCGCCCCGCACAACATCACCCTTTACGCGGCGTTGCGCACCGCCCATACCGTGGCGGCTTATCTCCTGTTCGCGACGTTCACCGCACATATCTGCGCGGTGCTGTTCCACGTCGTGGCGCTACGCGACGGGATAATCCGTCGAATGTCGTTGTGGCCCAGGGGGAAACGAACCGAGGACTAGAGGCGTCAGCCGTGCAGCGCCGCCCGCAGCGCGGCCATCGCCCGGTCGAATGATTCGGTGGCTGTCGGGACTACACCGACATAGCCGAGGTAACCGTGCACCAAGGTCTCGGCATTGTCCAGCTGTACCGGAACGCCTGCGGCAGCGAGCAATTCGGCGTAACGGATGCCATCATCGCGCAACGGGTCGTGCCCGGCAACGGCGACGTAGGCCGGCGCGAGGCCCGACAGGTCCGCTGCGCGGGCCGGCACCAGCGTGGCCGGCGGATCGGACAGATCCACATGCCCGGCATACCAACGGGAAAACCCTGCGACGGCGTCGAGACCCAGGATCGGCGCCTCGGCGTTCTCGGTGAACGACGGCAGGCTGGTGTCCCAGGTGGTGGCCGGGTACCACAGCAGCTGAAAGCGCAGGGGAGTGTCGGCGTCACGCGCCAGCAGCGCCACGACGGCGCTGAGGTTGCCACCCGCCGAATCCCCGGCCACGGCCATCCGGTCGGCGTCGACACCGAGTTCTGCTGCGTTGGCGGCCACCCACTGCGTCGCCGCCCATACATCGTCGACCGCGGCGGGGTAGGGATGCTCGGGGGCCAGCCGATATTCCACCGACACCACGACGGCGTCGGCGGCCACCGCGTGCTGGCGGGCGGTGCCGTCGTAACTGTCCAAGTCACCCAGTGCCCAGCCGCCGCCGTGGATGAACACCACAACCGGAAGTGTCGTGCCGTCGGCGGTCGGTGGCCGGTACACCCGAACCCGGACCGGGCCGGCCGGGCCGGGAACCTCTCGGTCCTCGGTCTTCACGTCGGGATGGACCGGCAGCCGCGGTATCTCGCTGAACTGGCGGCGGGCTTCCTCGACACCGATGTCGGTCGACAGTTGGAACGGCACCGCCTCCAGTACCTTCTGCAGGATGGCATCGACAGCTGGTAACGCGTCAGCAACGGACATTCCGCAACCGTACGCACACCGCGTCACGGTGCGGTTGTGGGTATTGGCCGTGGTCGTCGCGGCGGGCTACGGGGTGTTCCTGATCGTCACCGCGATGCGGTTGCCGACGGGTGCCGACCTGACCGGTCAATTCACCCTCCAACCTGCGGTGAAGGCGCTGGCGGCGATCCTGCTGGCCGCGGCGGCGTGCGCTCATCCGATCGTGCGGGAACGGCGCTGGCTGGTGGGTGCGCTGGTGTTCTCGGCACTCGGCGACTTCCTGCTCGCGATCCCGTGGTGGGAGCCGTCGTTCGTGCTGGGGTTGGCCGCCTTCCTGGTAGCGCACCTGTGCTTTCTCTGCGTGTTGGTGCCGCTGGCGCGGCGTTCGACCCCGCGGCTGATCGCGGTCGCAATCACGGTCCTGGCGTGTCTGGCGCTGCTGACCTGGTTCTGGCCTCGGCTCGTCGAACAGGGAATGGCTGTGCCGGTGGTCGCCTACATCGCAGTGCTCGGAGCCATGGTGTCCACCGCGTTGCTGGCCCGGCTGCCCACACCGTGGACTGCGCTCGGTGGGGTGTGTTTCGCGGCGTCGGACGCAATGATCGGCATCAGCCAGTTCGTGCGTGGTGACCAACTGCTCGCCGTCCCGATCTGGTGGGGCTACGCGGCGTCACTGGTGCTGATCACCGCCGGCCTCTTCTTCGGGCGCTCGACACAACCTCCTGCTAAACCTGCACAGTGACCATCACCCGCCGCGCCGCAGATCATGAACCCATCGCGCGGGTGCTTCCCCTGCTCACCGTTCCGCACCTGGACCGGGAGTTCGACTATCTGGTGTCGGAGGAACAGTCCGACGACGCCCAGCCCGGTGTGCGGGTCCGGGTGCGGTTCAACGGCAGGCTGGTTGACGCATACCTCCTGGAGCGACGGTCCGACACCGACCACACCGGCAAGCTCGGCTGGCTCGATCGCGTCGTCTCGCCTGAGCCGGTGCTCACCCCCGAGGTCCGGAGACTCGTCGACGCCGTCGCCGCGCGCTACGCCGGGACCCGGGCGGACGTACTGCGCCTGGCGGTACCACCGCGCCACGCCAGGGTCGAGAAGCAGACCCCGGAGGAGCCGGAACCGGCCGCGGTCGTCCCCGTGGACACCAGTGCCTGGGTCCGCTATGGCCGGGGTGAACAGTTCCTGACCGCAGTCGGTGAGGGCCGTGCGGCGCGGGCGGTGTGGCAGGCACTGCCCGGGGAGAACTGGGCACAGCGGTTGGCTGAAGCTGCTGCCGTTGCGGTGAATGCGGGGCTGGGCGTGGTGGCAGTGGTGCCCGATCAGCGCGATGTCGACGCGCTGTATGCCGCGGCGACCGAACGGGTGGCCGAGTCACGCGTGGTGGCGTTGTCGGCGGGGCTGGGCCCGTCGGCCCGGTACCGCCGCTGGCTGGCGGCGCTGCGGGGACAGGCCCAGGTGGTGATCGGCACCCGCAGCGCAGTGTTCGCGCCGGTGGCCAACCTCGGACTGGTCCTGGTGTGGGACGACGGCGACGACAACCTCGCCGAGCCGCGCGCGCCCTATCCGCACGCCCGCGAGGTCGCCATGCTGCGCGCCCACCAGCTGCGCTGCGCCGCGATCATCGGCGGCTACGCGCGGACCGCCGAGGCGCAGGCGCTGGTGCGGACGAACTGGGCCCACGACGTGGTGGCCCCCCGGCCGGTCGTCCGGGCCGCCGCACCGCGAGTGGTCGCCTTGGAAGACAGCGGGTACGCCCAGGAACGCGATCCGGCCGCCCACACCGCGCGGCTGCCGTCCATGGCGCTGCAAGCGGCCCGCTCGGCGTTGCAGGCGCAGCGCCCGGTGCTGATCCAGGTTCCCCGTCGCGGGTACATACCGGCGTTGGCCTGTGCGCGGTGCCGCGCGGTGACCCGCTGCCGGCACTGCACCGGACCGCTGGCCCTCCCGGACCGGGGCACTGCTGCCGCGGAATGCCGGTGGTGCGGTCGCGCCGAGCCCGCATTGCGTTGTGCGCGTTGCGGTTCGGATGCGGTGCGGGCGGTCGTGGTGGGGGCCCGACGGACCGCGGAAGAGTTGGGGCGGGCCTTTGCCGGTACCTCGGTGATCACCTCGGGCGGCGACGCGATGGTCGGTGCGGTGGGGGAAGGGCCGGCCCTGGTGGTCTGTACGCCCGGCGCGGAGCCGATCGCCGAAGGCGGTTACGGCGCAGCCCTGCTGCTCGACGCGTGGGCTCTGCTGGGCCGGCAGGATCTGCGTGCCGCCGAGGACACGATGCGCCGCTGGATGGCCGCGGCGGCCCTGGTGCGGCCGCGCACCGAAGGCGGCGTGGTGGCCGTGGTCGCCGAGTCGGCGATCGCCACCGTGCAGGCGCTGATCCGGTGGGATCCGGTCGCACATGCCGACGCCGAACTCGACGGCCGCGGTGAGGTGGGACTGCCGCCTGCGGTGCACATGGCCGCCATCGATGGGACCACCGCGGCGGTCGAGGCATTGCTCGATACCGCCCAGTTGCCCGATGTCGCGGAAACCCTCGGGCCGGTGGAACTGCCGCCCGGCGCGCGTCGTCCACCCGGGCTGGGGTCCGACGCCGAGGTGAGCCGGATGCTGGTCCGGGTACCGCGTGACGCGGGTTTGGAGTTGGCGGCGGCCCTGCGCCGGGCGACCGCGGTGCTCAGTGCGCGCAAGGATCAGCAACCATGTCGTATCCAAATCGACCCGCTGCACATAGGGTAAGGCGGACATTCACCCGGTACCGGTGAGTGACGAACCAGGAGGCTGCCATGCGCCGGGTGTGGTCGTGGTTGTTTACCTTGGCGCTCATTGCCTTTGGCCTGCTCTGGCCTCTGGTGTTCACCGGCGGGTCAGCATCGGGTCCCGGTGTGGGCCAGGCCGATCCGGTGGTGATCACCGACTACCGCGGCGATTTCACCGTCGGCGCAGACGGCCGGATGACCGCCGTGGAGACCATCACCGGCAATTTCCCGAGCGGCCGGCACGGGATCTTCCGCTACTGGGACATAGCCAACCAGAACAATTCCCGCCTCCGGCAGGTGCCCGAGATCACGGCGATCACGATGGACGGCGCGCCGGCGCCCTACCAACTGTTGTGGGAGACCGGTAAACGGTTCCGGGTGGCCAAGATCGGCGACCCCGGCTCCACTCTGGACTGGGGCAGCCACGTGTTCGAGATCCGGTACACGATCGACGGCGTTCTCGATCCGGGCACCGTCGGTGTCGACCGTCAGTTTGCCGCGAACACCGGCAGCCCCGATGCCCAGTCGGCCTTCTACTGGAACGTCGTCGCGCCGGCCTGGAACAACACGATCGAACGGGCCGACATCTCCGTCACCCTGCCGGCCGAGGTGATCGGGGCCGGTTGCAGCGTCGGATTCGGGGTCGGCAGTGCCTGTACGGATCTGCGCGCCGAAGGCAACACCGTGCGGCTGACGGCGACCGACCTGGAGCCGCACACGCCGGTGACGCTGCGCGCCGGCGTCGACGTGGCGACACCGCCTCAGACGACCCTGCCGTGGCCGTACACGTGGGACAGGATCCTCGGCCGGTCGGTGACCGGGTTGGTCTGGATCGCGCTGCTGACCGTCGGCATGGGACTGCTCGCGTACTTCTGGTCGCGGACCACCGTCGAACCGGCACCGGGATTTCCGGTGCAGTACGAGCCCCCGAAAGGGCTCGGGCCCGTACAGACCGAGTACATCCGCACCGAGAACGTTCCGAAGAACGGGCTCAGTGCGACTTTGTTTCACCTCGCTGAGCGGGGACTAGTGGAGCTGCGGCAGGTCAGCGACGAGCACTGGAAAATCAAAGGCCTCGCCAAGCCGGCCGAGTGGGCCGATGTCGATCCGGTCGGCATCGACGTGGGTGCGGCCCTCAAGGTGATGTCGCCGGGCGCCGAGTTCGCCGCCAAGAACACCGCTGCGGCCGGCAAGAAGCTGTCCAAGGCCAAAGCTGACATGGCGGTTGCGGTGCGCAAGTGGGCGTTCGACGACGGCCTCATGGTCAAGCGGCGTAGGGAATGGTGGATCCTCGTCGCCAATGTGGCGGCGTTCTTCGCGGCGTTGGCGTGTTTCTGGCTGTGGTTCGGAATCCCGATCACGTTGTGGGGGCTGCCCTTCGCGGCGTTCTTCGTGTTCTCGGTAGGTTCCTGGGCCGGCGGTGTCGGTACCCGTCGTACTGCTACCGGTCGGGAACTGTGGTCGCGGGCAGAGGGATTCCACCGTCTGCTTTCCACCGATTCGGCCGAGTCCAGGTTCGACTTCGCCGCACGCAAAGACCTCTACCTGGCCTACATCCCGTTCGCGGTGGCCGGTGGCGCCGCGGCGCTGTGGGCCAAGAAGTATCAAGACACCATGGGTGCTGCTGCACCCCAACCAAATTGGTACAACTCGTCGTCATCGTCGTCGGACGACAGCCACGGTTTCACCGGTGGAACCGGCGGCGCGGACTTCGACAGTTTCGAATCGGCACTATCGTCATCGATCGGGGTGTACACGGCCTCGCAGTCGTCATCCTCTTC
>NZ_CP050191.1:2212983-2494717 GCF_011745145.1 Mycobacterium sp. DL440
CCCGTACTCCTCGTCGTTGACGTAGGTCGACCAGTGGGTGATCTGGCCGTCGTCGTTGGTGTCGATGAAGCTGATCGAGTAGAAGCCCATCGTCTCGCCGTCGGCCGTCGTGCCTTCCCAGCGGTAGCGCATGACAAGGCCGTTCTCTGCCGGCCAGAACTTGTGGTCGACGGGTTTCCAGTCCGGGAAGGCCACCGAGTAAGCCTTGGCCTCGACGGTGGCCGCGACGTCGAACGATGTCGCCACGTCTTTGAGGACCAGTTCCTGCCCGGCTACGAAGTAGGGCGAGGTGTATACGGCGTCGTCGGTGAATTCCCACTCGTCATAGGACTCGCCTTCCTGGACCTTCCGCAGTACGTATTTGTCCCGGTAGCTCTCGGCCATACGGCGGTGTTTGGCGATTCGATCGACCAGATCCATTGCGGTCCTTTTCCATTGGGGGGGCGATGGGTGCAGGCCAGCGACTCATGCGGCGTGGCGCACACAATTAATATACAGAGCTGTATCGTAGATTCAACGGTGAATTTCCGGGGTGGGGCGACGGTGACCCATGTTTTGCGGGGGCGCTGGGAGGATGCGGCGGTGGCTGAGCGGTGGACCAGGCAGAGGCGGGTTGAGCACACCCGTACGTTGCTGCTCGACGCGGCCGAGGAAGTGGTGGCGCAGCAGGGTTTCGGCGCCGCCGCCCTCGAGGTCATTGCGGATGTCGCCGGTTACACCCGCGGCGCGATCTACTCGCACTTCGGCACCAAGGAAGAATTGTTCCTGGCCGTGATGGAGCGCCAGCTGCAACGCTTTCTCGACGGGTTCACCGACATTGTCGAGTCTTTTCACACGGTCGGTGATTTCGACGCCGGCAAGTTGGCCGAGCGCTGGCGAGAACTGAGTATCGGCGCACCCGACCGTGCGGCGCTCGGCTACGAGTTCACTCTGTTCCTACTGCGCAATCCCGAAGCGCGGGAACGGGTGGCGAAACAGCGTCAGCAGACCGTGCGTTTGCTGGCCGACTACATCGACGCCCACCTCGCGAAGATCGGGGGACGCCTACGGGTGCGCTCCGACCTGCTGGCCAAGGTACTGATCGCCGCCAACGAGGGAATCACGCTCGGCAGTCACATCGATTCCGAAGACTTGTACCGGCCTTTTCTGGAAATGGTGATGGCGCACGTGGAACCCGACGACCGGAGCTAGACCAGGTCTATGAGGGACGCTCGGAGCCGGATTGGATACCCGTGCTTTTCGGATGGATTTGCCGTCCGAGGTGACTGTCTTCGAGATCGACCTACCTGAACTCTTCGCGTTCAAAGAGCCCGTTCTGGCCAACGAAGCCGTCACCCCCGTCTGTCATCGCCGTGTCATCGCGACCGATTTGCGAGGGGATTGGACGACGCCCCTGCGTGAAAGCGGATTCCACTCGGAATCGCCGACCCTCTGGGTCGATGAAGGCGCACTGGCCTATCTGCCCGACGGCTCGCGTCGCGATGTGGTCGCTGCACTGACCGAATTATCCACTCCCGGTAGCCGATTCGGCGTCAGTCGGTGCTCGGTGGATTCCAACAGCCGGCCCTACTCCGGGCTGCGAAACCTGGTCGGCACCAACACGGCAGGTGACGTCCCGCGTGAAACCATCGGCGATGTCCGCGAGTGGCTCGACGGCCTGGGTTGGGACAACGAGTTTCACAGTTGGAACGACACTGTGGCCCCGCTTGATCGTGCTGTCGCGGTTGAGGATTCCGAGGTTGGCCACATCGCTGCGGTGCGTCGGGGACAGTAAGCGCAGCGCCACCGCTATATCGGGGCATTTGCCGATACGGCTGTGCGAACCGTGGGACCGCCCCGGTCTCCTTTCATCGGCTCGTTCCGTGCCCGGTTCGTATATTGGAAGATAGAGCGAACGGTGAACGGAATCGACGAACGGCTCGCCGTCGACATGATCACCTGGGCACAGCTGCACGGGGACGAGCGCGTCTCGCTGCCTTTTGCGCCGTTTCCCGATCTCTTCGGGAAAGACCGAAGCGGTGAGGTCACCGTGCGCGCACTGCGAACTCTTGCGCACGTCGGCGACCGGCTCATCAAGCTGGAGTCCTTGTATCGCTACGTCCGGAAGTTCGACGCGATGGCCGAGCAGCGTTACGTGTTGCTGCCGCTGGTGGATGTCCTTCCCGCGGCGGCTGCGTTACTCACTTTGGAACTCGCTCCACAGCGCCCGACCCCATTGACCAGCGCGTTTCGGCAATCGCAGCCTCGGTATGCTGGATCGGGATGTTGTCGCGAGTTTTCTCCAGTCTGATCCGGGTCCGAGTCACCCTGACGTACGCGACGGCACTGTTCGTGATCGCGTCGCTGCTGCTGATCCTGGGGCCCCAGGTGCAAGACCGTGTGGTCGGCCACCTGAGCACCAACTTGGAAAACCTCGGCCGGGGCAATCTCGCAACGCTCCTCGGGAGTGCCTTCGTCACCGCCGAGGGATACACATATCTGCTGCTGCCGGGCCTGGTGTGCCTGCTCGCGTTGGCAGAGCTGCACTGGCGCAGCAGGCGGTTGATCCAAGCATTCGCCATCGGCCACGTCGGGGCCACCCTGATCGTCGCCGCCGGACTGGCCGCCGCGATCAAACTCGGCTGGCTGCCCATCTCGGTCGCGCACGCCAACGACGTGGGGTTGAGCTACGGCGCTCTCGCAGTCCTCGGCACCCTGACCGCGGCGATCCCGATGCGGTGGCGCCCGGCATGGATCGGCGGTTGGGCGACAATTGCCCTCGTTGTCGCGGTATCGGGGACAGATTTCACTGCGACTGGACACGCCATCGCGTTGATAATCGGAATGCTGTTGTCGCTCCGGTTCCGCTCTGAGTCGAACTGGACGCCGGTCCGGCGGACGCTGCTGGCGATTGGAATCGGGTTTGGACTTCTGCTGCTCGTCGGCGCATCGCCAGATGCGGCGCCGATGGCGCTGCCCGCGGGTTTGGCGGTGGCAATGGTTGCCACGTGGGCGGTTCCAAACTTGCCTGGCTGGCGTTCCCGTTCCTGCGCGAAAAGATCCATGGACGGGAATTTCTGAGACCGACGCGCCGGGGTCTGCGGAGCCAGCCCTCGCATCTGAATTCGACCTGAATTCACCATGAGGTTCCTATGCGGTCATTTATGCATCGCGTATGACTTTCTCCCACGCTTCGTATTCGCAACTAGGCTCGGTGTCATACGCCTTAGGAATACGAGGTCGCCTTAGAGACTGGCCGGAAAGGGAATTCGATGACGAATAATCTGCTCGTGAAGACCATCGCTGTTGCCTCGGCTGCGGCAGCACTGGGACTTGCTTCACCCGCGTCGGCACTTGCCGCACCCACTGGTCAGACGTCCGCTCAGACGACCATCAACGACCTCGAAGCGCAGGGATTTCGCGTGATCCTCAACAAAGTCGGGAATGCACCGATGGATCAATGCACCGTCACCGCGGTGCGGCAGGGCACTGACATCAAGCATTCGTGGGTGCAGCGGGGCCCTTCGGGCAACGTGAACAACCTCGTGCGCTATACCACCGCATACGTCGATCTCATGTGTAATCGCTGAACGCCTGCCCACCCATGACAATCAATTGTCTGACTTTCGATTCGGAGAAATTCTCCGCAACAATTCAATGCGACAGAAAGAGCCGAAGTAGGTCGCAAATCAAGGTGCCGGGCTCGGCGCCGGCTCGTTGATCTTCACCAGCATCTTGCCGATGTTGGCTCCGGTGAACAGTCCGTTGAGGGCGTCGATACTGGATTCGAGTCCCTCGTAAACGGTTTCGCGATGGACGAGCAGACCTTGTTGCTCCCAGTCGCTCAGGGCGGCGAAGGCCTCGTCGAAGTGCGCCCACTCCTCGAGCGCGATGAAGCCCTGCATCGTCGAGGACGTTGCGAGCAGGTTGACGTAATTGGACGGGCCCGGGTGCTCGCCGTTGAGATAGCTGGAGATGATGCCGCACATCACCACGCGGGCTTTGTGCGCCAAGTTTCCGAGCACGGCATTGAGAATGTCTCCGCCGACATTGTCGAAGTAGACGTTGATCCCGTTCGGGCACTGCGCCTTGAGCGCGGCGGGCAGGTTGCCCGCCTTGTAGTCGACGCAGGCGTCGAAGCCGAAATCCTCGACCACAGCGCGACATTTGTCCGGGCCGCCCGCGATACCGACCACTCGCGCGCCGGCGATCTTGGCGATCTGGCCTGCCACCGATCCGGTGGCACCCGCTGCGGCCGACACAACGACGGTCTCACCGGCTTGCGGCTTGCCGACGCCCTTCATGCCGAAGTACGCCGTGGCGCCCGTCGGTCCGTAGATCGACATCACCGCGAGCGGATCGGTGTAACCGACCACCGGTGTACTGAAGAGATCGTCACGGATGATCGCATAGTCCTGCAACCCCGTCAGCGTGGTGACCAGGTCGCCGACTTTGTAGGCATCACAGCGTGATTCGACGACTTCGCCGATACCGGCCACCCGGACAACCTCGCCCAATTCGAGGGCCGGCAGGTAGCCGGACTCACCGTCCAGCCAGGTACGCGCGGCAGCATCGATGCCCACATAGGTCGTCCGCAGCAGGGCTTCGCCCTCGGCAGGGACCGGTGCAGCCGTGGTCACCATCTCCGTGTCATCGGGGGAGACCAGCCCGTCCGGGCGGCGACGCAACCGGACTTGACGGTTCTGGCGGTGCGCGGAGTCAGTCATGTCGCTGCTCATTTCTGTGGACGATCGAGGTGGTCATTACGGGCTTCCGCCGGAACCCGCGGACTAATAACTACCCGGCATGCGGCGAACCAGGCCGTCGTCGAGCATCTGCTGGAAGTGGTCGGTGACGGTCTGCGCGGCAGGTCGGTAGGCCAGTGCCAACTCGTTACGGCTGCGGCTGTTGTCGAACGTCAATGGGTAACCGATGTTGCGGTCGACGAACTTTCGCGTCAGCCCGGCAACTGGGGCGATGGCTTTCACGACCGCCTTGGGCGCGGTCATCCTCGGGAACGGGTACCAGGGACCGAACCGGCGGCGCAGCACCTTGCCCATGTCGAGGAGGGACAGCGATTCGGCGTTGACGATGTAGCGGCCGTGGGCCTCGGGGGTGTACCCGGCCCGTAGATGGGCATCGGCGACGTCGCGCACGTCCACCACACCCATGGTCAGTGCGGGCGCTCCGGCCAGCAGGGTGCCGTCGGTGAACTGCTTCATCGTGCTCAGGCTGGCCGAGTCGCTGGCACTGGTCAGGGCAGGCCCGAGCACCAGGCCCGGATGGATGGTCACCATGTCCCAGCGCTCCTGCGCCTTTTGATACCGCCAGGCCTCCTGCTCCGCCACCGTCTTGGAATAGGGGTACGGCTGGTGATCGACGCTACTGGTGGTGTTCCAGTGCTCATCGCTGAAGACGCCGCCCGGCACATCCCGCGACTCACAGGCGTCCCCGTAGATCGCGACCACACTGCTGGTCAACACCACGCGTTTGACGCTCTCGGTGCGGTTGACTGCGTCCAGCACGTTGCGGGTGCCTTCAAGCGCGGGGCGGATCAGCGCCTCCTGCGCATCCTTGAAGCCCGAGAGCAGGAATGGCGAGGCGGTGTGCATGACAAGCTCGCATCCCTCCATCGCTTCGTCGAAGCTGCCAGGGTCGAGGAGGTCGGCCTTGAACAGCTTCAGCCGGCCGGGATGGTCGGCCGAAAGCTTGTGCAGATGCTCCAACCCGGAGGCCTTCTGCGGGTTGCGCACCGTGCCGTGCACGGTGTGACCGGCTTCGAGTAGGTACCGGACGATCCAACTGCCGATGTAGCCGCTGGCGCCTGTCACGAGCACTGGCGCGTCCGGGTCGATCAGTGTACGACGGGATGTGCTCATGCGGGTTCCTCTCCTGCGGGTCAGCTCGAGCATATTGGGGACGGCGTGGCCCATGTGGGGGACAGTTATCGGTATGAGTAGCCCGAAGGTTCAGCACGGGCAATGACGCCTTCCCGAGGTTGACGAACATCCCGGGCATTTCCACCCTGGGCCGGATCGCCGGCCGCGGTCAGGACGACCGAGGCTGACTGCGGTTCACCTGTCGGCCTACGTGATGCCGAGAACGGCAGCGGTAAAGCGCCAGAGCGTCTGCGTGGCCTCGTCGGAGTTCGGAGTCGGGATGACTCGGAGTTGTTGCGCAATGCCGTGGCGCAGGCCGCCGATGACGTAAGCGCCGGCGCTGTCGGGATCCAGGTCTGCTGGGAGTTCACCCAGTTGCTGGCCGTGGCGGATGTTGGCAGCGGCGTTATCCATGAGGTTGTGAATGTAGGCGGCCTCGAGCTCGGTGAGTTGCGGGTCACTTGGGGTGCGGTTGAGCAGAATTGGCGCCAGCGGGTCGGCGAGGTGATAAGCGACGAAGCGGTGGGTGCGTTCGCGTTCGCGCGCGGCCCAGTTGCCGCTGGGCAGGCGGGCGTCGGCAATCGCGTGTCGCAACCCGTCGTAGAAGCCGTCATACAGCGCGGTAAGGAGACCACTCTTCGATCCGAAGTGGTGGTAGAGCGCACCGGTGCTGAGCCCGGCGCGTCGGGTCAGCCCGCTGAGTTCGATGGCACCGTTTCCGGCGACGAGTTCGTCGCGGGCTGCGTCAAGAAGTTGTTGACGTCCGACCGGGGCCCGTGCCATAGTCCGAACCATAACAGAAGTCAGTTATGTTTCGGTGAGGGTGACCATGAGCACTGATGTGACCTCGTTGACGGAGTTGGCCGGCGACCTGGCCGGTACGTATCGGCGGACTCCCAGCAGTGGTGAACAGGTGGACCCTGCGGTAGCCGATGCAGACCTTGTGGCAGTGCTGCGCGACGGATACGTGATCCTGCCTGATCTGCTCACTGCAGCCGAGCTCGACGAGATTCGGGAATCTGTGGGTCCGCTGTTGGATCCGCTGGGCCGCAACGGGTTTGAAGGCCACGCCACCCAGCGGGTGTACAGCGTGCTGAACAAGACCCGCAGCTGCGACCGGATCGCCGACCATCCGCGCGTGCTGGCGCTGTTGGATCGGCTGTTCTTGCCGAACTACCTGTTGTCGATGTTGCAGGTGATCAACATCCTGCCGGGGGAGCAGGCGCAGATGCTACACACCGACGATGGCTTCTACCCGTTACCGAGGCCGCGAAAAGCCTTGGGTGCAGCCACGATCTGGGCGATCGATGACTTCACCGCCGACAACGGCGCAACCGACATCGTCGCAGGCAGCCATGCGTGGGGCGATCGATTGCCCGAGCCTGCCGAACGTGAACCGGTGGTGATGAGCGCCGGGTCGTGCGTGTTCTTTCCCGGGACCTTGTGGCACGGGGGAGGCGCCAACCGATCCCCGAACGCTCGCCTGGCGCTGACGGCGCAGTATTGCGAACCGTGGCTGCGGCCGCAGGAAGCGTTCACCTTGTCGATGACCCGCGACACCGTGCGTGCGGTGTCCGAGGACATCCGCCGCATGCTCGGCTACAGCATCCATCCGCCGTTCATCGGCCAGGTCGATGGCATGCACCCCAAGCGTCTGCTCGAACCGGGTGTGCAGCCAGTCTGACGCATTGCTGTGCAAAATTGCCCTCCATGCAACATGATTCGTGATGATCGCCGTCAATAATGCTCGCTCAGTTGAGGATTGACACGGCTGTCGCTTTTTCGTGTGACTGCGAGTATCGTTAAACCTGTTGGTGTTCCGTCATAACAGATTGCCCATTCGGGTTTGAGGGCATCAATTCAATAGGCCGATTGGCTCGGCCGTAGATGGGAACGGCCACATGGCGCTACAAGTGATTGACAATGGGCCACGGTCGCAAGGCTTGTCGCGTATTTCGAGGTTGCGGTTGAAACCGACGGCGCCACGCAGTGGGTTCGTCGATGGGGCATGGTGGCCTCGCAGTGATGACCTCTGCGCTGAACTTCCCGATCTTCTAGCGGGGCTGTCCGTCAGGCTGGGGCATGTTGAACGCGTGCTCTACCGATTGTCTGACTGGCGGCCCGCGCCGCGAAAACTCTACGTAGACGGCGGTCCAGTCAAGCTGGACGGGTATGAGCGCCAACGGATCTCAACCATCAGTCTGCTAGGCCCTGGATTCCTTCGACTCGATTTGCTGGTCTTGGCTGTGCATGCGGAAGCCTCCGACGCGCACGCGACGATGATGAGGGCCGCACATCCCTGCGACGAGACCCGGGTGGATCGCCTTCTCGGAATCGACCCGCGCGTCCGGATCAGCTTGGATCGAGCCAGCGTTGCCCAGCAGCGCTGGGAATCAGCAATCTCCAAACCACGCAGTGCGTCCCCGAATACCCATCCGGTGACCGCTTTCTGAAGACCAAAACGCTGGCGATATCGTCAGGGATCGGATTTGACCATGACTGTACAAGTAACACGCAACGACGGCATCACTGATGAGTTTGCACGCTTCGGCGATCGCTACGTCAAACACGCCGACGGGTCACTGGAGGTTGTCCGCGCCGGAACGATGCAGGCCGCGACCTATCCGGCGGACGGCTGGACCGAGGTGGCCGGAGACGAGAAGCGCAAGCCTCACGGGCTATTTCATCACCGCACATAGTGCGGCTAGTGCCGAGTGAGCATCGAGTCACGTTCGAGATTCACTCGTCCCGTCATTCCTCCTTCTGATTCCCAGCGCTCTTGAGCATTGGATGCCTGCGTGCGGCTGTCACGTTCTCGCTGGCTGATCCTGAGCAATCCGTCGACGGTCGCGGCGTTGTGGGGTTGCGCTGCGGTCATCATGGTGCGGTGAGCGTCGTTGTCGTCGGCATGCGGCGGAATCACCAGAAGGGTGAGCCGGTCACCGTCGAGCCCGAGAACTTCAATGGTGTTGATCGGCTGACGCCGATAGCCATCCAAGCGCACCGCGCGCCCTCCGGTGGTGAGCTTTCGTGGTGCGTTGGCCCATGCCTTCAGGTGATACATCACCCGGTCGATGCGGCCCAGACGTACCGAGAGCACGGCCAACAGGTCTGGCAGCTCGGCGCTGAGGTCGTCGCTATGCGGCCACCAAGCCCCGTCAACATAGCCGCTTTGGGGTGCCTTGGGTTTCAACCGCAGGCGTGGCGTACGCGCCGGCACGGTGGAGTTCTGATCATGTTTGCGTGTCTGCTGTGGCGTCATGACGACGCTCCTGCCCGGACCGCGTGAAGCGGTCCTATCCTTCAAACCAGCGATGACACACTCAAAATGGTTGCGTGTACGAAGTACCGCCGATAGTTGTGATGCTACGCCGATCCGGCTGACTGCAGTGCCCACCACGATAAAACCCATGCCGGGTCGTATGCGTTCGTGGGGCATGTGGCCTTCCACCGGCTAGTCAATTGTTCTGGCGGTCCTTGCCGTCAGGAGTCGTGCACGTCTGGGGTGACGGTGGGTCTGTATCCATCGTGTCCGCGCGGTCCCACTGGGTCGTTGAACTGCTCAGGGGAGGTCGGCGCCGCGTTGCGGGGGACGTCGTCCCGCTGTGGCAGACCCCAGGCTGGGGCCGCACAGATATCGGCTTCTGACTGCGTTTGTTGCCCGCCACCCACGCGAAGACCGCGATGAGCGTTGTCACCGCGAACACCACTAAGACGATGAAAACGCTACTGCTGGTGGCCATCTCGGCTCCTCCGGTCAGTAGTAATGGCGTCGGCCGCCGACGGCGTGACCCGTCCGCCCCATCAGCATCATGAGCAGGCCGACGACCAGCAGGATGACCCCGATGACCAGTACGACATGGGCGAAGGCGAACGTAGGGACGAGACTGGGGAGGAGTAGCCCCAGAACGATCATGATGATTCCGAGGATGATCATGGCTTTTACCTAGTTTCGGTACGTGAAGCAGGGTGAGATCGGTCCCGGCAGCTGCGTTTTGAACCGCCGGAACCTCAGCGTTCTGAGCCGCCGGCAGCACACAACTCCGTAGTTGAGTAGTACCCGTTTCACGCCCCCGTCAACCGTTTAAATGTCACGCGGCGATGAAAGCAGCATTAGCCGAGCCCGTCCCAGAACCGGGTTAGGGCGGCCGCGCCACGAGCCGGGCGGATCAGTCGCCTGCGGCCCGCAGCGTGATCTCTGAGATGCTGGTTCGGCTCTGCCCGTCGAGGGTGCCCAACTTCGAAATCCACACCACCACATTCGAGGTTTCCGTCTGATTGTCGACTGTGATGGTGTTTTCCCCCGGCTGTAGCACCACGTTCGGCGTCAGCTCGGTTGTGTCGGACAGGCTGTTCGGGTGGGCACTGTCGGCCGCACGAACCTGGACCTCTGTTCCGGTGCTGGGCACGTCGACCGTGACCTCGCTCAACGCGGTCGGCGAGGGCAGGTGAAGTAGCAGGCCGACGCCTTCTTTGAAGACAGGAAACGGCGCGGCGTCCTGGTAGATGTCGGTGGACCACGAGGTGTCCGGGTTGCCGTCGATGGCCAGACCCGCCTGATCCGGATGGTCTGGTGAGCCGCCGGGGGAGAACACCGTCGCACTCTCGGGCGTCACGATCGGCCCCGGGGCGCTGTGCGACGACGAGCCCAAACCGCGAATGAGGAGGACGGACATGGCAACGATCATCGCGATCACCGCCAGGACCGAGACGATGCGCACCGGGCGGGACGTCAAAGCACGGCGGCGCTTAGCTGACCTCACTTCGAACGGGTCGCCCCGGCGGCGTCCACGGGTCCCGGCCGAATGATTGACCACCGAGTCGGCGAACAGCGTTCGGTCATCCCAGGGGCCGCTGACCTCCACCACATCCCCGTCCGAGAGTTCGCCCGTAATGGAGTTGCCGCGTAGCTCGACCGGCACGACGGTGTGCGCTTCACCGGTCGATTCGTATCGTTCCACACGGAAGGTCCAGATCTCTTCGTCGCCGTCAGGTCCGGACGGGTGCTTCTGCACCCCCTGGGCAGTGCCCAGGATCGTGAGCATGGCCAGCCGCCTGGTCTCCGGTGCACTGCTCCGCTCGCGGACGTGGGGGATCTCCAGCGGGGCGGTGTGCCCACCCGTTTCAGGGGGCGCCGGCGCGGCATCCCGCGCCGGGACCGGCTCGGGCGCGGTCGACACATCCGTACTGCCGCCCAGCGCCCGGGCGAAGTCCAGGCACCGCGCATAGCGCCTATCGGGTTGCTTCGCCAGCGCCTTCGCCATCACGGCGTCGAGATGGGCAAGGTCACGGCGGCGCTCGGACAGCAGGGGCGGTGGTGCGTAGAGGTGGTTGCCGGCCTGGACGATGCGATTGGCGTCGTCGAAGAGAGGCTCGCCGGTCAACAGATGGAAGGCGGTCGCCGCCAGGGCGTACTGGTCTGCTCGGCCGTCGAGCGTCTTCCCGGTGAGCTGCTCGGGCGCTACATACGCGACGGTCCCGATGGCCACGTCGGTCTCCGTGAGGCCATTCGCGTCGTCGGCTTCCCGGGCGATACCGAAATCGGTGAGCAATATGCGTCGGCGGGCACTTCCCGACGGGGTGGTGACCAGGATGTTCGCCGGTTTGACGTCGCGGTGCAGCAGGTTCCGTTCGTGCGCGACGTCGAGGGCTTCGGCGACGGCCGTGACGATCTCCACCACATCCTGCAGGGGCATCCCTGACGGGTACTGCTCGATCAAATGCTTGGCATCGGTGCCCTCGACATAGTCCATCGAGATCCACAGCCGGCCGTCGAACTCGCCACGGTCGTGCACCCCGACGATGTGCGGATGCCACAGCGCCGCGGCCAACTCTGCCTCTCGGGTGAACCGGGCGCGGAACTCCTCATCGCGCGTGGTGTTCAACGAGAGGATCTTGAGCGCATCCAGACGGGGAAGGCGGGGATGCTGGGCCAGGTAGACCTCACCCATGCCACCGGCACCGAGGAGCCGCTGAATGGTGTACCCGGCAAAGACGTCACCGGCATTGAACGGCATATTCGAAGCCTACAAACCACCGCAAATCGAGCCGAACAGGTGTTCGTCAGGGCTGCGACGCTCTGAACAGCATCAGCCGAGCCCGGCCCAGAACCGAGTGAGGGCGGCCGCGCCACGAGCCGGATCCTGCACCATCCACCAATGCCCCAGTCCGTCGAGCACCGCCGTGCGTGCAGCGGCCCGCGTCGCGGCGCGCTGTCGAATTTCGTCGGAGCCAATGTAGGGATCATCGGTGGCGAGCAGGGAAAGGCCCGGCCGGGCCTGCGCGTTGTCCAGCGCGCGCCCGGCCTCCGCCATCGCGGGCTGGCGGGCCGAGCGGTACAACAAGAGGATCGCCCGCCCCATCTCTGGTCCTTGCTCGGCGGCGATCGAAGTCGCGATGTCGATCGGGATGCCCAGCGCGGACATCTGGGCAGCGCGGTCCTCGACGGTTCCGCCGAGCATGGTGTCGACGAGTTGTTCACCCTCTCCGGGCGTCTGCCAGACCTGGGCCATGTCGTGCCACACGTAGTCGGGGTCCAGGACACCGATGACATCGGTGGCCCAGCTGCGCACCAGCTCGGGTCGATGCATGACAACGCTCATCACGTGGCCGCCGCCCCAGTCATGCCCGACCACATCGACTGGTTCGTCGATGTTTTCCAGCTCGTTTTCGAGCCAGTCACGGTAGGCAAGGAAGGTCGCCGAAAAGCCGTCGGGGAGTGGGGCACCGAAGCCCGGCGGCGACAGCCGCACCACATCGTCGCGACGGAGCGCATCGACGAGTGGACCCCAGATCGCGTCAGTCTCCGGATTACCGTGCACGAGAACCACAGTCATGGCAGTCATCCTTGCATCGTCATCGTCCTGGCGCGCCTGTTCGCTTGCTCCGCCTGCCGCGCAATCGAACTCCGTGCCCAAGGCCATGAACGTTCCAGTGAACGGGCCACCGTCAACCGTCCCGTTCACCGGAACATCGCGGTGGTCAGCGGGAATCGCTCGGGTCTGTGTCCTCGAGAGAGACCAAGCCATTGCCATCAGGATCGGTGAAGGAGAACATCGCCGGTACACCCTCCGTCCGGACAAGCCCGTCGTTGGACCATTCAAAATGCCTTCTGCTGCAACATAATACGTCACAGTGACGAATTTGGCGCTTCTGCGTGTTCAGGGAAAGGGGATAGGGGGAATCGCTGACGGCAATTGAATCCGAGGGATCGCGGCAGGTAGCTCAACTTGCGGTACATCTGCTGGAAGTTGAGCTCGCGGAATCTCGTTCGGCATCTGCACGTCAGGGATGGCGCTCGGCAACGGTACAGGCGGCAGGTCGCTCGGAAATGGGAAAGGTGGGATGTTGGTCGGAACCGGCAATGTCGTCACGGGGTCATCGGATGCGACAGATCGGATTGGATCGACACTGCAACCGGCGGTGACCGCCAGCACGGCCATCAGGGACACGAGCGGCGCAGTTCGCTGCCTCGTCCATCCCGTCCCGATTTTCATCTGGTCGACCCCTTGCGATTCACCATCGACGTTATCACCGGTATGACACCTGGGGCCTCCGTCCAGCCCTGGGGCCAATGAAGTGCCGAAAGCGACTGCAGGGCAATTGAATCAGCGCACAGGCACTAGTCACAGAAACGTCACTGTGACGCAATTGGCGAGGGGGCACAGGGGCGGGCGGTGGGGCAATCAATAACCGCAGCCACCGGCGGACCGGCGCTGCTGGTACCTATCCCAACGTCGACGCGACGCGACGCGACGAGATCCTCGGGCGCAACCCGCATCGTGACGCTGGTGCGGCTTGCATATGGCGCAACAGCGCCAGGGATGGCGTTTCGGGAACGGCTCCACAACGAGCCGAGATGTCCGATCCGGAATTACATGAAAGTACGGCGGTACCCTGACCTGCGCACTCTCAATTGGTCTTGGACGTCGTTTGGGAGGTCTGTCCACGAAGACCTGAGAGTGTCGGACAAAATCCAGAAAGACCTGAGAGTGTCGGACAGTCGGCGGTTGATGCCCAGCTTTCGAACGAAGAGTCATCGTGGCTCGAAGGTCTGCCCGCGGTGGCTTCGCATTCAGCCGCCGCTCGTAGGCGCACTTAGGCTATCCGGGGAAGCTCACATTGCTTGGTCCGCCGGGGTCGAGGGTCCACGCGATCGACTTTCTTCGGGTGGGAACCGGATCGGTCCGGTCAACGTCCTAAGTGGTATGGATGCTGAGGACCGCGAGGTGCTGGTGGATGAGGGTCTTGATCCTGATGACCCGCGAGTGGTGGCGGCGATTGATTTGGTGCGGTGGGAGCTGTCCATGTTTCTCGATGACGGCTGAGATAGCAGCGTTGGTATCCGGTACGGGCACCTGGCCGGTGACGTCATGAGTTGGCGGTCGGCCATCATCACCCGACGCCAAGCGTTGACGACCGACCCCCAGCGATTCAGAATGAATCAGGAGGTGTCAACATGTGCAACGAGGCGGCCGATGAAACCCTGCCCGAACATCGGCTCGCGGCCAAGGCCGCGCGTCAACGAGTCTGCGAACGTGACCTTGAACGCGAGATCTACTGCGCCGCAGTGATTCACGGCCTCACGCAGCGCCAGATCAGCGGACTGGTTGGGAATCTGTCGCAGCCCACTATTCAACGCATTCTGCGTCGCTTCGCGGAGGACACAACCCAGCTCGACGTCAAGCCCGCTGAGATCATCGATCAGCGCACCGCCGGCATGATCACCACAGATGAGATGATGGAACAGCTCGTGGGGACGACGTGCAGCTTCGGTGAGGTAATACGGATCGATGGCGTGGCCTCCGACGCCTACACCGCCGGCGACTGGGATGACATCGAAGCTGCTTACTATCGTGGCCAACTTTGCGACGAGGAATTTCGGCGACTTGCCGTCCATCAAACGTCGGGCTGACCTTCCCTGATTGATTCGCCCAACCCAGATCCGACCGATACGAACGTATTAGGCAACAGCAGGCACGGTGCGCACAGTTTCCGGCCGGCAACCAATGTGCTTGGCAATCGGACTTCTAGGCCGGCCCGTTGATCGTCGACTTGCGCGCTTGCTGGCCAGGTTCTCGTGCTGCGTTCAATGGCCTGGCAAGCGACGAGCGCACGCCGTGCGTAACGCGGTGTCGGTGGCACCGAGGCGGGCCTCGGCGTGCGCTGATCTGCGAATTCGACGTGCCAACTCCAAAAATGGCGCTCAGGAGGGCACTTGAGGGACGTCTGGACCGATATTGATCGTCGTGCGCGGTCGACTCTTCACCTCGATGGTCGACTCTTCCGAACAGCCACTCCTGAGCTCCACCGAGAATACCTCATCTTGTGGGGGCGTCACAGGGGTGAATGTCCGGGAGATTGCCTGTAGAAATTGCGACATTTGCCGTCGACAACTTGTGCGAACCCGGCGTGCACACCACGGAGTTCGAGGTCCGGTCTCGATAATGAGGGCCACGTGTTGGCCGATGCCCGATATGGTTCGTTGCCACGGCCGGTGACAGTACATCGGTATCGGCGGTGAGCCTGCCTGCAGTGGGCTCGCCTACGGCACCGGATGTGTGGGCGCGAGCTGCGCCGAAGTGGTCACCGAAGTGATTCGGTTGCGCCAGGTGCTGTATCGGATTGAGGTGGTTGCTGCTCGGGTTCCGGAAGTCACTGCTGCAGAGGTGGTGTCCATCAGCATGTAGGACACGGCGGCGCCGCCGAGGAAGGTCATTGACGTGTTCCACAGCGACTTTCGGGTGATTACGTCGGCACCGAGAGAATCGATCTGAACGTGCAGTAGGTGGGTGGGTGCGCGGCCACCGGTTGTCGCGGCGTGGACAAGCGCTGCGACCAGCGCTGGCGATGAATGGTCCGTGGGAGCGCGGGTGTGCTCGTGCAGAAAGGCG
Organism: Mycobacterium sp. DL440; assembly: GCF_011745145.1. NCBI lineage: Bacteria > Bacillati > Actinomycetota > Actinomycetes > Mycobacteriales > Mycobacteriaceae > Mycobacterium > Mycobacterium sp. DL440. Next base: position 2,228,735 of record NZ_CP050191.1, read on the forward strand.
GTGACCTGATCAAGCAGGTAGGCGGCATTGGCGAGGGCCGCCTCGGTGGGTGCGGCAGTGTCTAGCAGGGCGCGTCGTTCGGCATGCAGTTGTGTGAGGCGGTCAGTGACCGTACCCGGGTAGGAATTGGTGGCGCGGAGGTCGTTGATCTGCGTTTCGAGGTCAGCGACGGTGCGCCGAACTACGTCCAGCACAGCTACCTGGCGGGATGCGTGGGCGGCCGTCAGGGAGTTTCGAGCATCGTTGATTGCACGTAGGCGCAGGAGGATTGGGTTTGTCGTGTCGATCAGTTGGTAGGTCGGCACGATGGCCGCTATTCCGGACGGGTTGGTCAGTGCGTTGATAACGGCTGCGGTGAGTGATGAGCGTTCTTTGTCCACTTTCCGGGTGGTCAGGGTGGAGTCATTGCGCAGCAGTCCCGCGATCTGCGCTACGGCCCCGAGAGTGAATCCGGGCAGATTCGGGGCCGAGAATGTTACCGCGGCCGGCTGCAGTCCTTGGCTGAGGTTGCTTGCAGTGCCAGTGATTTCAGGGAGAACGAGGGATTCTATTTCTGTTCGAGAAATCGATAGAAGTCGCTCGTAGCGCTCGAGTGCGTCCTCGAATACCGCAGCAGACCAACTGGCTTCGAGGACATTCGCGTGGGGGACCAGGCAGACGACAGCATCGCGGTTGAGCGTGGTTGAGATCTCGGCGCCTAGTCTGCGGGCAGTGCTGTCGAGGGCGATGTGTGAGGCGAGTTCGGCGAGGTATCCGGCGTTGCCGTGCGATGTGGCTTTGTCATCGGTGACCCAACGATCAGGCCGTGGGGGAGTTCCAGCGCCGGTCCCAGATCGCTCGTTTGCGAGGGAGGGTGGCCATCCGGACGGGGTCGACGGGGCGGTGCAATCGTAGGTGGATGGCCTCGTGTCAGCTGGTGGCGTGGAAGGCATTGAAGGTTCCTCTCCGTTCGCTGGGAACTGGTCAGGGAAACCACTCGCCGATTTCCAGGATCGCTTCGGCGGTGGCCTGGATGGCGGGTTGTCCACCCAGGTAGGCGATTAACGGTGCGAGCGCGCCGAGATCCTTCAGCAGGGAGCTGCGGTGGATCGGCGGTAGATGCCGAAGCAGATCTGCTGTCGGGCGATAGAGATCCTTTTCGGGCAGCTTAAGTAGGTGCGGCACGAGTCCGGGCAGGATAGGTCCGACGATGTGCACGGGGCCGTCGCCGGACAGTGCCTTGTATTGGGGCAGGGCGCCGTGGCAGCTTGCCTCGCGCAGCGCCAGCGGTGCGAGCGTGAAGTGACTGTCAGCGGGTGTGTCAGGCGGGCGGATGAGGGTACTTGCGCGGTCAAGGAATTGTTGTGGAATCCGTTCGGCGATCGCGCCGATCACCGTCCGCACGGTGTTGGGGTCTTTGGCTGGCGGCTGCTCAAGTTGCTGTAGGCATTCTTCGACGTAGCCCATGTGGGCCAAGGCAATTAAGCAGCGCGGCATTAGGGCGCGGGCAAGCTTGTCGTGGTGGCTGATCGTGTCGCGCCCGCTGGTGTGAAGGCGCGTGGCGACGGCCTGGTAGAGGTGTCGCACGGCAGTGTCGTCGAGGCCCGCGATCGCCGCGGCCAACGTTTCGTCAAGAAAATTACCGTTGCCGAACACGGTGAACAGTAGGTCGGTGAGCGTGTCCGGGGGCAGGTGCGGGGCCACTGCGACCAGTAGTCGTCGACGCACGAATGGATCGAGAATGTCGGTGGTTCCGCGCAGGGTGGTGAGCGCCAACTCGACAATGGCGGGGGCCGGTGGGGGCTCGGCGCATGTCAGGAGACGTACGAGTGTGTCGCCGCGGTTTTCAGGCTGGGTGTAATCGGTCAATGCGGCCCAGATGGATTCCATCAGCTCGGCCCGGGCGGATTGGTCGTCGATGTAGGCAAGGCCGGCAGCGGCGACTTCGAGGCGGAATCGGTTCCTGGGGTCAAATTGGCCGTCTGCTAGCCACCGGGCGGCGGCTGGCCTCAGGATGTGCGGATTTTGTGCCCGCCATTGCTCGGGTAGGTTGAGTAGCCGCGGGAAGTCCCAATTCCCATCCCTGAGGATCGAAAGCACCGCCGTGTTGAGGCGGGCATTGCCGGTCGCCGCGGCTGCGGCCGCCAGAGACGTGGCGAGTGTGTCGCTGAGGTAGCGGTTCTGGTCGTGGTGCAGCAACGCCACGGCGTCATCGGTGCAGTCCAGTTCGCAGAGCCGATGCAATATCTGCGCAAGCACTTTCGTATTGTTGGTCGTGGCGGTGGCGCGGTCAGTTTCGACGTTGGCGAGGTTGAGCACTTCCTCAGCGCCCAGTAGCGGCAGCAGTGCAGCGACGAGGTCTGGGTAGTTGGTGGCGATGTCAACTGCAGAGTGCTTGGTGTCGAGCCGCTGTCGGATCAGGGCGGTCCAGGGTTTACGTTTCGGATCGTCGAGGTGTGCTGCGGCGATGCTCAGGGTCCGCAGCTGCTCGACGGTGTCGGCGATGTGCATCTGCAGGCTGAGCAATTCTTGCAGCGCCGCTTCGGGTGCCTGGGGGGCGACGATCTCAGCCGCGGCCAGCCGCACGTAGCCGGTGCTGTTGGCAATGAGTTCGGTTACCACTGAGAAGAACTCGCCGTGAAGCTCGTCGTCCACTTGGTCGAACGCGGCGAGCAACTGTGGTAGCGCGGCCAGCAGACCAAGCCACGAATACTGGACCCGCGACGGTGCTGCGGTAGCCCGCAGGGGGGTTAACAATTCACGGGCCGGAAGTTGATCGGCAAAGTCCATCACGCGACCAAGATCGTTGAAAGCGGAGCAGGTCAGCGCCGTAGCCACCTCCTGCGCAGTGTCGGCGAGATTCAGGTGCCGTCGTCGATCATCGGTTGCTATCGCCAGATGCAGTCGGCCCAGCGCCGAGAGTTTGGCCTCTAGCGGTGCCCATTGGTCGATCTGCTCGGACGGAAGGTCTGACAGCAGTTCTACAGCGACCCGCTCTTCGTCGATCGTCGGTGGCCGCAAGGTGCAATCCTGGATCGCCGCAAGTGCTCTGCCACCCAGTTCACGCTTACGCAGATCGTCGAGACGGCGGGCCAATCTGGTCATGAACTCCACGCCGTTCAAGGCCAGGGAGCTTCCGCGTTTCCACAGGCCGTCGGGATCGTTGATGACCCAACTGGCAAGCTGATCGAGCAGGTGCTCATCTGCTTCCTCGACGAGATAGCAGAGCATGTGGACCGGTTCCCCCCTGCCTGTTCGGGTGGCTTCTTGTATTTCATCGTCGATTGCGGCCAGGATGTCGGCGTGCAGCACATGGCGCTGCGGTGGCGCCAGTAGCCCTGACGTACTGATGAGGCGGATCATCTTGTGCGCGGGCTCGGCGATCAGGTTTGCCTGCCGTTGGGCTTGAGCTGACACAACGTCGCGGCATGCACCGTCGCTGCTGGCTCGGGCGATGCTCAGGAGCACATCGCAGCTGACCTCTGGATCGCCGATGGCACTGGCAGCGTCAGCCGCCTTCAGCAGCAGCGGCGTTCGCTGCGCGGAAGGCCGGATGAGAGCGATCGCTAGTAGTGCGTTGGCGCGGCCGTGCGTATGGGTCATGGTGAGAAGGGTTTCGGTGAGTTCTTGAACTTGAGCATCGGTCAGGATGGGCAGGATTGCGTTGACCGACTCGGCCGAGTTCGGGACCCGGCACGCGCGCGGGAACATGGACAACGCGGTGTGGCTTAGCTGTGCGCGTCGGGTGTTGTCCTGTGTGCCAATTCCCGACAGCACTTGCAGGTGCGCGGTGGTGGGGCCGAGTTCTTCTGCCGTGCTCAGGACTTCGTCGATGCGGTCGGGGTCTAGGCGGGCGACGGCCAGCAGAACTGGGACGCGCTGGACGTTGGTCATGCCTCGGCTGAATGCCAACGCGCGTTGCACGCTCCATATACCGTTGTCGAGCAGCGCCACCACGATGGCGCCGGAGACGTTGGCCGTTAGGCTGTCAATTGAGGACCGCACCAGTGCATAGCGGGTGATCATCGAGAGCAGCCAGCCCGCCATGCGCCCACGGCCAAGCTCGATCTCTGCGTTGAGCTGCTGATCGACTCGATCCCACGCCCGGTCAAGATCGGCCAGAAAACCGTCGTAGGTGTCGGTCAGTTCCAACCAGGCTCGCTGCCAACTCGGTGTCACAAGTGCGTCGAATCGCTCGACGCTCACGAGTTCGGCGTCGAGTTCACTTTTGTTGGCCTTGAGGTCCTCATGTGCTTTGGTCAGGTGCGCGCCGTAGTGGCGCACCGCATAGGGTTGGTCGACTGTCGATGGTGTTGGGCTGGCAACGCGTTGCACAGTGCGGTGGCCGAATTCCAGAAAGAGCTGGTCGCAGTGCGCGCGCTCGGCGGCGAGCATTTTCTCTTCGTTGAAAAAGTGGGCCAATCGGGAGTGGCTGAAAACCCACCCGTGCCTGCGTCCGTCGCCGGTGATGAATCGTGCCGCATCCTCGCTAAGATGCTCGAGTTCGGTGGATGACCATGTGCCCTGGCTGATTTCGGCGACATCCTGGAGGGTGATCGGCCCCAGGGCCCGGGCGCACAATCGAAAGAGATTCATGACACCGACCTCAGCTTGTCGAGCATCGCGTCCGTCTTGGGTCCATTGCCATTTTTGCTCGACCAACCATTGGTTAAACACTTCGGTCAGGCCGGGCTGGAGGCGATGTAAGTTGTCTGCGGTCACCGCGTCCTGGTCGTATTGGGCTCGGTTCCATAGTGTGGTGAGCCATAGCCCGAGCATCAGCGGGTCTCCCTCGCTGAGCCTGGTCAACTCGGCCAGGGCCGCCGAATCGTCGGCAAGACCAGCCAACGACGACCCCATCGAAGTGACAGCTTGGCGTACGCCGCCGGCATCGAGGGGCCCGATGTCCAGCACCGTGGCATCAGGCCAGTTCAACTCCCGAGCCCATGCCCGGCCATCACGACTGCCCGCATGTCGAGCCACCACAATGATCTTCACCCCTGACGCGACGGTGGAGAACTTGAGATCGTGGGGCAGTGTCCAGCCGGCGGCCTCATCGGCACCGTCGATGATGACTACCAATGGGCGGTCCGGCGGGCGCTCATCATGCAGCATGCCAGGAATCTCACCGAACCATGTGGCGGGGTCAACATTGTCGTCGGTGGCTTGATTTGTGATGTGTCGCAGTCGGTTACCGAGGATGGTGGCGGTGGACCGCTTGGTTTCGGTGGCGAACCTGAGACTGACCGGTACCAATACCACATCCGCGGTGTCGCCGAGGACGAGTTGGGCGGCCCAGTGCGCGACAAGCGCGGATTTGCCCGCTCCTGCGGGAGCGGCCAGCACCGCGAATGGGTGGTCCGGATCGTGAAGCCAGCGATCAAGCTTGTCGAGAGCCACGTTACGCCCGCCGAAAGGTGCTGGTCTGGTGGCGGTTCCCAGATATTGGTGGAGGAACTGTTCGACACTGTCGTGCGGGTTGTCGGGTAGACCGGCCAGCCCGGCGGTCAAGACCGCGACAGGGTCGGTTACTCCCGGCCATTCGATGGGCACAAAGCGTGCCAACGTGTCGGTGGGCACCATCGTGGCTACCTTGCTCGGTGCCTGCCCCGGGGCGCCGCGGTGATGGTCACGAATCATTCCTACGACGCCTACGACACCACCGCCGCGCACCAACCACACGGGTGTCCCACTGAAGCCGGGTTGTATCGAAATACCTGTGGTTCTGGGCACTTCAAGCTGAAATGACCTATCGGGAAGCGGCAAACTCAGCCGCGCCCCGTCGGCCCACAAACCATCGCCGCCGCCGACTGGAAACCCGAGAGCGGCCACTTCCCTTCGCGCGGCGTGGGCCGCCGGCAACAGCCGGGCCGGACGAACATCGGAAGGAAACTGACCGGTGAGTCGCAGAATCGCAATGTCGGCCGCTGCTCGCGGCTCCGCGTGCTCCACCGTCGCGGTGGCAACACTGCCCGGCGCACAGGGAAAGGCCAGTGTCAGCGGCGTGCCAGGCAGCGGCGGGTCGGCGTCGATCGGGCGCCCGAGCGCGGCATTGAGGACGTGTGTGCACGTGCAGACCTGATCGTGGGTGACAAAAAACCCAGCGCCACAACTGTCCTGGCGGCCGTTCAGAATCCGCACCACACTGCGTTCGGCTTCAAGACGTTGACTGAACACCGATCGTCACCTTTCCCGTCACCTCGGCGCGTTGCGCCTGTGCCCAGCAGAGGCAGCCCCCCGGGTCTGGCTCACAACATCGCCGGAACCGTGCCGAAGGCGCCCATCGAAATTCGGCCACGGGCCGCGACCAGTACGTCCCGGTCGACGGTCCAGTTCTCGCTCATCGCCCGCGTTGCTGCGGAGCTCATAGTTGGGGCATGAGCGGACGTCGCCCCTGTGCCGTGCTGACATGGGGACTCTCGGTCCGGTCCATCGCACAGTGGCAACCTCGGTCATAGTCGCATCGTGGCAGATAGCCCTGACATCTCGTGTATGTCTACCTCAGCGTCGTACCGGAGTGTCCTACCCGGCCGAAAGCTGGTGGGCAGCCCGTGCGGTCCGGGGGAGTCGTCGCGGCGTCTAGAGCATCGCCGAGTGTCACAGGCTTGCCGAAACGGCGTCGCAGGTCAAGGGCCGCGATGGCGAAGACTTCTCATGGCGACGCTTTTCACCGGCACTAGAGATCGTGTCAAGGTCATCGCGGCATATTGTTCATCCGAGTGCCACTGGTTGATGCCGTGCTCGCGCGACACATTGCGACTTGCTGCTCGTGCCAGCCGAGGAGGATGTCCATGTGCGGGGAATCTGGGCTGATGTGATATCGCCTCGCCATGTCGCCGATGAGGCGCTGGAGCGCGGTGGCTGGGGAGCCCTCCTGGTTGCGACCGGGCAGGTGACGAATCAAAGTCGCAGTGAGGTGGATCTGTTCGACGTAGTCGACGAACGCCGCCTCGATGCAGGATGTGGAGAACTCGGTCGTCGTTGTGGCGATGGAACCGGTGTCGATTCGTTGCCAGCATTGCATGATTCGCACAGCGTCGCGGCGCAGAAACTCGATTTCTGCCTCGAGGTAGCGCCGCTGCAGCTTGCGATGTGTTCGCGCGGCCCCGATGACCGCCGGTTGTGAGCTGACGCTGACCTGGTCACGCGGTTCTCTGACCGGCAGCCCAATCCAGAGGTGGTGGCGCAAACACACCACCCGGTAAAGCCTGGGCATGCAGTACACCGGTTCGAGCACTTTGCGGCGGGCCATGCACAGTCGGCATGAGGCGACCACGTTCGCGTAGTAGCTTTGTCCGTCCAGAAGGCGCAGCCGGGTTTGTAGTGTCTGCTGGTCATAGCCGCTGACTGAGGCCAGGCGCACAGGGTCGATCTGTCTAGCTTGAGGGGTGATCCCCACGAGGGTTCGCAATGTCGACAGTGGAAAGTAGTTGGCGTTGGCGAGTCGCTGTAGGTAGGACGAGCCGATTTCGCCGTCAAACGGCGCCACCGTCACCGGCAGCGGTCGCAGCAGGGATCGTTTCCAGTCGAATCGGTGCATTTCGCCTGTCATGGCGGCGTTTCCACTTCGTCGGGTGGTTGCATATAGGTGGCGTCGAGGGCACGCACATAGGGGTCCCAGGCCCCGGTCGGGCGCAAACCGCTGATGATGCCGGCGATTTGGGTCCGGCCGCGTGCCAGGATTTTCGGGGTGGGCTCGCCGTGGTGGTCGAGGTCGTGGCGCAGTTGCAGCAGCATGGCGGTCAGTTGCACGGTGGTGGGGTAGTGCGCAGCGCAGTCATGCGGCGATCCGGGGCGGGGATCGATGGCATGCAGCTGTGCCGTTCGTGTGGCGACGGCGGGATCGGTGCGGGTGGCTCCCAGCCTGCGCCAGTTCTGCAGTGCGATGATCGCTTCTTCAAACCAGAACTGCACCCGGTGACGTCCCCACTGGGCGATCAGCACGCGGTGGGCGAGGTGGGCGTCGACGATCGCGGGGCACGCGGCGATGCTGAATTGGGAGCTGCCCGTGGTTGCAAGCAGTGGCCCTCCGGTCCAGCGGTAGTGAACCAGGCAGATGACCTGGTCGTGTGTCGTATGCACGTGGATGCGCGCGCCGGGATCGCCACGGGCAGCAGCGCACAATTGGCAGGCATCAGTGGTTTTGGCCGACGCGCTGGGTTTTCCGAGCAGGTAGGGCCATCGGGTGAGATCGTCGGCCGTGCGGGTCTGTGGTAGGGCGCTAACGATGCTGCGACGCGGTCTATCGGTGAGCTTGGCTACCGCTGTCGCACCATCCTCGGCGTTACCGACGAGGGTGGTCAGCGCGTGGGCGGGTAGGTGGTTCTTGGCGGCGAGGCGAGCCAAGAAGCTGGGCAACGTCTCATTGGTAAGTGGGGGCAGCACACAGGGAAGGCGTCGTAGTATCGCCTCCGGTGGGGGCATGAGGCCTGGGAGGTTCGGAGCGTCGTGCTGTGACTTGGTCACGGTGGCGGGGGTTGAGTGGCCTCAGCGGCGAGTCGGCGTGCTTCTTCGTCGACGGCGACTACGTCGAGAAGTTCGGTGGTAATGCGTTCTTCGCCTGAGGTGATGGCCAGGTAGGCGCCGTCGGCGATGAGTTCGCGCAGCGTCCCGATCGACCCTTGGCAGCGGTCCCACAGGTAGTCCGCGTGATCGATTAGATAGCCGCTGTGGTGCCGAGGAAGGGGCAGGTACTGCTCGAATCCACCGGCCAGCTCTGCCCATTCGCGTTGTTGAGCGTTGGTTTTGTGTTCGTAGCGTTGCATGTTGGTGCGCTTGCAGCGTGCACGCCACTGTGCACCGGCTTTCCCGGTAAACAGGGGTGCGGTGTCGAGGTCTGTCCCGGCGTAGATCATCGTGGCGTCGAGGTATTCGGCGAAACTCTTGAGTGAGTCGGCGACCTTGATGTCGGGAATGTGGTCGGTGTTGAGACGCTGGACCTCATCGACGAAAACGAACCGAGTGCCCAGCACGCGCAATAGCGCACAGAGCCGAAACATCGCGCTGTCGTCTCGGAAGCTGCCCTCCGGTAGCCCTAGGAAGTGGGCGATGATGGCCCACAACTTGGCCGGCGTTGTGGCCGCAGTCAGCGATATGTAGAGCAGAGGGAGGTATTGAAGGTCGCCGATACGGTCGTAGCGGCGCCGCATCTCTGCCTCGAGCTTGCGTGCCGCATAGGTGATGGCGGTCGTCTTGCCGACCCACGGGGGGCCCGAGATCTGCAGGCCCGAACGCAATGTGTGTCTTGGCTTCTCGGATGCATGCAGTAGTCGCTCGGCGGAAGCTTCGAGGACCAGGAGGTTTCGGGTCTTCATGACACGTTCCTCGTCGATATAGTTGTATCGGCGGGCGTTATAGGCTTTGCGTTCCGTCGGTGTCAAGTCGGCGATCTCGGCACAGGTGAGATTGGGCTGCAAGGCATCTGGAGTGTTCGTGTAGGCGCAGAATTCGCGCCACTGTTCTTTGGTGGTGGGGGCCGCCATGATTACCATTCCTCGCTGTAGTCGACGGCGCGGATCGGCGTGATGCGGGTCGGCAGTGGCGGCTCATCCTCAACGTCGACAACATGGCGGGCATCGATGGGGGCATGGTCGGGCGGAATCTTGGGGCGCATGACCTGGCGGGTGAGGTTCTTGCGGGCGGCCGCAGCTTCACGGTGACTGAATGCGAGGTCTGCCTCGTCAGGCCCGGCGAACAGGCGCATATGAATGTCGTTGGCCCGCTGGGCGATCTCTTTCTCGGTGGGCCGATTGGCATCGCCGTATCCTTCGAGCATCGTATGGAGAAGTTGCAGGCCGAAGGGGACAACCACCAAATCTGCGTGTTTCCAGCGGCATTCGATCCAGGTTTTCCGCTCATCGTCACGCACCCATATCTGCATGACATTGGTCGGGTCATACCGGACCTCCCAGTAACCGTCTGGCCGCCGGGACCGGGAGCGGGCCAGGCCACGCAGCCGGGCCTCGTCGGGGGAGTCGCGCTGTGGCGTGTAAGTCAGGTGGTGCATGTTGACGCCGTAGCGTTGGATGGTGCGTTTGTCGAAGGCCAGCAGGCCAATCCATTCGTCGCGGTCGAGCGTGCGGATTTGCCCGGGGATGTGGGCGCTGAGCGCGGCATAGAGGTCGTTGGGGGTGACTTCTTTGAGGTGGGGCGCCAACCCCAGGTCGAGTCCAGCGTGGGGGCGGTACTGATAGACCGACAGGATCCATTGGTCGAGCAGGCTTTGCAGCAAAACGATCGGCCATACCGCCTCGATCTTGCTGCTTCGGCCCCGGTTGGCCACCGAATTGCCCGTGTAACCGCGCATCCACTGCACGAAATCTGCCCCGATAGTCTTGATCACTCGTTCCACGATGGGTTTTGCGGTCGGCTCATGCGGTGAGGCAATGCGCTGGTGGATACCTCGCGACTCCATGGCGCCGACAAACGTCGGAACGACGAAGATCCGTCCTCGGTCGACGAAGACACCGCGGATATCGAGGATGGGGCGGGCAGCGGCCAGTTTTCGAAGTTCTTCTTCTGGACTGATCGAACCCCTGGGCAGGTAGTGGCGGGCGATCGACATTGTGTCGAGCCATCCCGGCAGCTGCAGCAGCGGGATCATCGCGCGGTTGACCATCTCGGTAGCCTCAACCGACAAGTGTGCCTTCGGCCGCAAGATGGCCGCGGCTATCGTGCGCGTCGCCACGTCGATGACCACAGCGAGATCGATTCTTGCTGACGTGCCGTCGGCCAACAGAGCCCAGGCGTCCAACGAGGTGGAGTCGATTTGCACTTCCTGTCCGGGATAGACCGCCGTGCACGTGCCCCAGCCACGGTCGGGGCTGGTGGCTACGCTCTGGCGACGAGTGGCCGCACCGAAGCTGCTCTGTCCCCGGTCCAGCTTGCGCAGCTCTTTGTAGGCGGTGCTGCGGCGCAGCGGCGTCAACCCCAGCTGCAGCGTTTCGCGGGCAGCAAGTTCGATGACCTGCGCCCCCGAAGGTGTGGGTTTCCAGGTGAAACCCTTGCGCACCTTGTCCAGGACCGCACGGACCTCGGGATCGATCGTGGAATTGCGGGTGTGGCCGGGCAGGCCACGCTTGTCGGCGCAGCCCAGCACACCATGTTTGAATCCGACGTAGCGGCGCCACATCGTGGCCATCGACACCGTCAACCCTTTGGCGGCCAATTCTTGTCGCTTACGCTCCAATCGCTGCACCACCGTGCCGACCACAGGCGGCGGGTCGAGCACGCCGCGTTGCGCTGGTGTGATCCCGTACGTCAGCTCGTACATCTGGTCGTACCAGAACTCGGCGTCACGTCGTCTCGAGGTGCTCAGCGCGGCAACAAGATGCTGATCCTGCTGACTGCCGGCGGGGTCGTCTGCGGCGGCAAAGGTGTCGTCGGCCAGCAGCACCGCCGCGGCGATTAGCATCATGGTGCCATCGACGGTGTTCTGCAGCCTGACCATCAGACCGTCACACTTGATGACCTCCCAGGTGCCGTCCTGGTATGAAATGATGTCTCCGTCGGTGACCACGTTCACCGCCACACCTCGCTATCGCTACCGAGTGGCCGTGCTAGATCCAGATGCAACTCCTGCTGCCACATCAGGTGATAGAGCCCGCTGAGCACCACAGAGCGGCAGTGATCGGTGCCCCGGCAACAGTCATCGACGAGGCAGTCCAGCAGGACCGGTGGCCGCGCTGGCTGGGGATCGGTGGCGCTCAGCAGAAAGGTGCGCAACGCGGCGGGTGGCGCGAACCGTGGATGCCCGAACCCGTTGAGTACGAGGATGTTGCGCTCAACGACCGGGTCGATTGCCGCGAATACCCCGTAGCCCCATCCCAACTGGGCGCAGACCTGCTGTGTGCGTTCGTGCCGCACTGCGACCTCGGCGTCGATCAATGCTTGCGGGTGCACATCGACCACCAGCGCGGTGCCGTCGCGCAGTCGCGCGAAAAAGTCGGGGGCATGACGTTGCGGCCGCGCCCCTTTTGGCCACAGGATCCAGAACGGATTGGAGGCTACGGCCACGACCTGCCCGCAAAAATCGAGCAGCATCAGCGCGATGAACTCGAACCGCGATTCGCAGCGAACATGGCGCTGCGATCGGGTGAACCAGTAGTTGCCCTCGTGGGCCCGCTTACCGGGGTAGACCGGGAATCGCCGGACTGGACGGTGATCTTCGAACCGAACACTGGACAGCTCGCTGGTGAGGCGGTGATAGGACAGCGCCCGGCTAGTCGCGTCACGGAACAGCAGCTGTGTGTAGCGGGCCGGATTGACGGGGAGCTTGGCAGCTGGCCGGGGCCTCACCGGGACCACCAACCCCAGGTGGGCCGACGAACCGAAATCCAGCGGGCATTGACATCGTGGGCCAGACACGGTGAAATGAACATGATTCCTCCCCAGCGGATGAATCGGGAACAACATCTTCAGATCGAGCCAAAAGCCGGGTGGCCGCCCGGCTTTTTTGCTTTGGCCCGACCAATACCGTAGGCGGGCGTAACGGCGCCCCTTCATTATCCGGGTCCGTGGATGCTGTGGCGGCTCCTTCCCGCTGCCTGGGTGTCGGTCTCATAACTGAAACCGACTCCGTGGCCGCGTTAGCTGCGACTGCTCCTGCCGACCCTCGTAGGAACCCCAAAGATCGAAGTCACAACCTCAGGTCAACTAACAGTTGAGCACAGCGTCTAATCGCAGAACAAGAGGCGCCACAGCACGATGGGCATCTAACTGTCGGTATTCACAGAGGATTTGGCGGCCGCTTTCCCCGCGGCAAGGGCTGGACCACACGGCCGGCGACGAGCACAGTCCCCACCCGGTCCGCTAAGGCGCATCCTGCGGCCAGACACCCTGCACACAGCGAGAAACGTTTGCTGTTCAGGAAAATGACACAATTGGCGAACGTACGAGCTGGTATATGACGAGTGCAGCACGGCCAGTCCACAACGTGCACGCTTGCTGGCAGTTGCTTTTGTCTCGACCAAATACGGTGCAGGCGAACCACAATGGGCTGTCTATTTGATACAGCTCGGTCAACACGTGAACACAGCACGAGGTGTTTGCAGAGTCCCCACATTCGCCCGGCTGCACAGGTCGCACCGGTACGACTGCCAACTCCGCGTCGCCGACGACCGGCACGCGCGCAGTGAACGCGTCCAGTCAGCGTTTCCGGGAACGGTTGCACGCTGGGTCAGACGACGTACGGGATAGTAGGGCGTGGAGGATTCTCGTATCGACGCGACGGGCCGGTGGCGCCATGTCGGGGCTATTGCGATCGTCATATCGCTGTCGGCATGTTCGAGCAGCCTCGACGGGAAGGCTGCCGCACACCGCCCAGGTCCCGAACCCAGCGCTGTCATCCAATCCATGATGAAGGCCCTGCCCGATCCCGCAGAACTGTCGGTGATGGTGGGCGCGACGATGCAGACTGAATTTGACGGACCCGTCGGCGGGATTGACGTGTTGCCGAACGGTATGGGGGACGCGTCGCCCATCGAGTGCCTCGGTGTTTACTCGCCCCGCATGCGTCGCACCTTCCAGGACGCCCCAGTGACTGCGGCCGTGGAGGGCCAGTGGGAAGCCACCTCGGAGTCCGGCGAGCCTGGCGACGCGGACGTCCGGATCACTGCCGGCCTGATCGAACTGGACTCAGCAGGCAGCGCACATTCCTGGTATTCCAAGTTCGCTGCGCAATGGCAGAGTTGCCAAGGCCAAACGGTGACGATGGCCAGTGCCATTGCCGGCTCACACGAGCAGAATGCCGCTGAGATCACCGATGTCGCTGACACTGACGGTCTGCTCCATGCCGCAGTACTGGTCAGCGCGCGGTACACCGCGGATGCCCGAATGCCACTGGTAAAGCAGCGGGCGCTCACCGCGGCGGCCCGTTTCATAGTCGATGTTCAGGTTGTTCGCATCAGCACCGACAGTGCTAATCATGTGGCGGATGACGAGGCGGTCGCGGTGGCCCACTTGATCGCGAATCGGATCGTTTCCACACAGTGATTTGCTACCGCAACATCCATCACGACAACGATGGGTGCGGGTATCGATCCCTACGGCACGTTCCATCCCGGCGACACAGCCGCGACCACACCTGCACGTTGACCGATTGCCGATGCCGCTCGCGCTACAGGGCGGTGGGACAAGCACGTGGTGCGCGTTGGCAGCAAGGCCAAAAATTGCCGCACGGCGCGCTCCAATGAGGGGGTTAGGCTTTTGCGGAAACGTCAGAGGGGAGACGTCGTCGTGGCCGATGATTTGAGGGTTGACCCAAGCGAGTTGCGTATGGCCAGTGACCATCTTGGGGTGGCTGCTGCCGATCACGCCACCGAGACTGCCCGTCATCGCGATGAATTCTCTGACGGAGCGACACGGTGGCGAGGCGGAGCCTCAGTGTCAGCACTGCAAGCTGTAGCCCAACAGTGGGAAGCCCGACACGCTCACCGCCAGCGGCAGGTCAACACCCTTGAACGACACATGTCGGAAGCGGCGCAACGCTACACCGCCACCGATGACGGAGCAGCAGAGTCGATCACCGCGATTCCGGGCATCGGCAACGCGGTCGACCTGTAATGAGTGACCTCACCACTGACGACGTTCGGCACTGGGATGTCTCGGTCATTCGACAGCTGTTCCAAGCAGCGCAAGGGGTGGGAGCCGCAGACCATAAACTCGGCGAGTCGCTGGACCATACCGGCAAGCGCACCAACTGGAACGGCCAGGCCGGCGAGGCGTTCCGCGACGAAATCGGCAAGCAGCGTAAAGACCTCGACCGCGATGGCCACGAGTCGAAAGGGGTGGCGACGGCACTGCAACGCGCCGAGAAAGACGTCGAATACTGCCGCAACAGACTTCTAGATATCGACGACCGCGCCCGCGAATACGGCTGGACGGTCACTTCAGACTGGCGCATCGACGACAGCCAAGACACGCAACGAAAACACGACCCGCAGCTGTTGCAAAACGACCTCAATCAGCTCAAGGCCCGGGCCCACACCGCTGATCAGGAGCTCGCGACCGCCATCCGCGCCGCCGTCGGCGATGTACTGGTCGACGATCAGGGTCACGAGACCGGGACTCCGCCTCCGGGTCAGCCCGCACCAGCCGGCAAGCTCACCCCGGAGCAGCAGGCGCAGGTGGGCCAGTGGTCACAGTATGCCCTCGACCACGGCGGCGGCGATTGCTCACGATGGGCCATCGCGAGCACCTTGGCAAACAAGTTCGGCGTGCGGGAAGGACCCAACGGCACAGAGATCAACCTTCCCGCGGATGTGCAGAACAAGATGATGGGCGGTGTGCCGCTGCACTTTCCGCCGACCAAAGCCGAGATCGACAAGATCGCCACCAAACAGGGCGTCACCCCTGTGCCCGGTGTCGAGAACGACGGTTTGCCTGGCGGGCCTGACTTGATGACCAGCCAGCTCAACGAGTTCGGTTTGAAATCCGAATACCACACTGCTTCCAGTCGCGACCAGATCCCCGGCCTCGTTGACCAAATGACATCAGATCTGCGTGCGGGCCATTCCGCCATCGTCAACGGTGCACCGCAACCCGGAGGCGGACATTTTCTTTCGGTCACCGGAATCACTACAGGTCCCAACGGCGAGACGTTGTATCTAGTCAACGATTCCAACAGGGCATCAGACGGGAGTCTGAGCAGCGGAACGCTTCCGCATCCGTGTACCCGACAACAACTGACGACGTTCCTTGAGAACAGGGCGTCAGCCGGGCCGCCCGGCTACAGCACCGTCGAGTAGCTCTCGGGGGTTATGAGCGCGTCCGATGCACTTCCTCGTCTCGTCTCCGCCTAGCTATCCTGGCTGCTGACTTGCCGAAATCCGCCAACGCCATTGCCACCTAGTGGCATCCACGAGACGGGAAACCAGATGTTTCGAGCCATCGTATGTGCGTCAGCGGTTCTGGTTATCGGCGTCTCGGCGACGGCTTGCGACACAAAAACCATCACCTCCCAGATGCCGTCATCCACCGATGTTTCACCCGGCACTACACCTCCGGACCAGTCAGCTGTCTTCTTTCCCACGACGGTGGATACCTATGGCCTCAATCCGACACAGGTCGACCGCGATCACCTCGCCGAACTACACGCCCTCCGTCAGATCGACCCCTGTGGCTTCGTCGACCAACAAACGCTAGCCGCCAACGGCCATCCAGACTTCAGCTACACCTATACGGCCATCCCGTCGATTGAATCCGGCGGGGACTCGCCGATTGCCCCACTCGGTGGCGACGGGTGCACGATCACCTTTCCGTCTGTAAAAGCCGGTCTTGTGCTTCAGGTGTTGCCGGGGGAGCCGCGATGGAATGACGCACAGTTCAGCCCCGACCCGCAACACCCAGGCGTCACCAAGCAATCCGCTCCCTCATGTACGTTTCGCATCACTCTTCCTCTCGCCAAGCTCGTCGGCGCGCCCAGCTCGATGCGCGACCCCGTGCTCGAAGTAATGCCGGCGAACGTTGCTGACAACACGATGAACTCTGAAGTCGCCTCGGAATGCCAGATCACCGAAGCGCTCACCGGCGCTATCGCCGCACGCGTCGAAAACACAGGTGTCCCGGCGCACGCTGATGGGGACTCGCCAGCCGCGCGGTTTCTGTCCGGCGATCCGTGTACAGCTGCAGCCGACCTACCCGCAGCACGTTTTGTCTGGAAGGAGCCCAACCCCACCGCTCAGTGGCCGACATCATGGCGGCACCCTGGGGTGTGCAATCTCCAATTGACCGAGACCGACGACGGTTCCGCGAGTGCCGTGATCAAATACGGCCTCGTCAACTGGTCCGACGACATTCTCAAGATGCCCTGGGGTGAAGACCCGGCACGCGACGAACAAGACGGCGTCGCATTGTTTGACTTCAGTTCGTACCTGGCGCCCGGCTGTCTCGTTATCGCCAAGGCCCACCTTGATATCGAGCCGGCCCAGATCGGGTCCGGCGCACCCGCTCTGACTCCGTCCACCCCTGTAGTCACCGTGCGAGTGAACGGTCCTGTCGGCGGGAACTGTGCCGACACCGCTAAGCAGGTGGCACTGAACGCTCTCAAACGCGTGACTTAGCAGGCAATGTCGATCAGTGTCGAGGCGAGAGCCCGGCACAGTGGTCCTGCTATCTCCGGTCAGTCACATTGTCCGATTCTGCAGTGTCGGAGTCGTGCTGGCCCCAAAGTAGTCCTCCAGTAGCGATGCACTGGCTGCTGAACACCAAGGCGGCCGCAGGCATAGAAATTGCCGACAAGATGGTGGGCAGGGAGGGCTTACGATGCTAGCTAGCTCGGGGGAGGAGCATCCATGTCAGAGCCACTGCGCGTCGACCCACATGCGCTCGCCGTGTCGGGAAAAGACACGATCGATCACGCCCACGATGCCCATCAGGCACTCAGTGCCCACGACAACGGCATTGCTGAGGCTAGGTCGCGTTGGGTGGGTTCGTCGGCGTCTGCCCTTTCCGAGCTTGCTGAACGCTGGCAAGCCCGTCATGTCGCGCACTTGGAACAGACCCGTTCACTGGGCGAAAACATGGCCACTGCAGCACTTAGCTATGTCGTCACAGACGACGATTCCGGTGAGTCAGTCACCCGCGCGGCGTGTTCCATCTCGCCGGACCAGATGGGTTTGTGAGTGGCCCCGCTGACCGTATCGACGATCTTGAAGTGGGATTCCGCGGCGATCTATGACGTGTTTCGCATCGCCAAGGACCGAGAAAACACCTTCGCCAACTTCGGGGCCAACCTGCAGCGAACCCAAAACACGGTCGCTGATTGGAGCGGCGAGGCAGGCGAAGCATTTCACGACGCGATGGGCCGTCGTCGTGCAGATATCGACGCCGACGGACACGAATCGGCCAAGGTCGCCAAAGCCGTCGCACGTGCCGAACACGACGTTGAAAACGTCCGAAATCGGATGAAGACAGTGGTGAACTACCTACAGCAACGCCATGTCGATGTCGCCGACGAAGGCACCCTGAAAATCCAGCCCGGCTGGGAAAACAATCCAGACGTGAAGAAGACGCTTGCCCAGCAGGCGAAGACGGGCAACGGGTTGACCGTCGCCGAGATCATGGCCGACGCCGACCGGGTCGATGAAGAACTCGCCGCCGCGATGCGCGCCGCGGTGGGCGATGAACAACTCGATGAAAACGGCAGGCCCTTGCCAGACACACAACCGCCGACCGCACCGCCGGTACTTCTCACTGCTGAACAACTCAAGCAGATATACCCGACGCTGTCGGATGCCCAAGCCCAGCACTTCGCTGGTCCACTCAGTGACGCGATGCGGGCCGCAGGAATGACATCACCAGAGGCGCGTGCAGCGTTCCTGGCGACCTTCGCCGTCGAATCAGCAGAGCTGCACTTCGACACAGAACTACGCAGCACCCAGTCCGCAACCGAGATGTATGGGCCCGAATATGCCGGCGTCACCTTCGGCCCAGGTGTGCCCCGCGATCCAGACACCCCGTTGGGATACCAAAACTCGTCGGCAACGCTCGGCAACACGCAGCCCGGCGATGGTGATCGGTTTCGCGGCCGGGGCCCGATCCAGCTCACCGGGCGCAGCAATTATGCTGCGGCAGGTGAAGCGCTCGGCGTCGACCTGGTCAATCATCCCGAGCTGGCGGCGGCTCCCGAGAACGAATTCCGGATCGCGACATGGTTCTGGAACAACCACAGCGCCACACTGCCCGACGGCTCAGTTGTTCCCCTCAACCAGGCCGCAGAGACAGGTAATTTCGCCGCTGTGACACAAACGATCAACGGAGGCGCGACCGGCTATAACGAGCGGTTGCAGTACTTCAATACCGCTGTCACCGTGTTGAGCCGCCCGTGATCACCCAACGTCGGCCCTTGTCCATCCTGACCTCGCCACTGCGCCGGACCGCTGGGGTGATTGTCCTTGTTGCTGCGATGGCCGGTTGCAGGCTACCGCCTGAGACAACCCACCGACCGGTCCTCGCCCCCCCGCAACCGTCCCAGGGCACGGGATCGGGGGTGTTCGCATTCACCACCGCTTCCCAACTGAGCATCGTTAACGGCGCGACAGTCGTGGCCACAGCCACAACGCCAGGTGAACCCATGCATCCGGTGTTCACCGATAGTGCACGGTTCGCCGCGGCCGCCACCAGTGACGGACACATCGTGACCACAGGCCTGGCTTCCGACTCCGCTCGAACAATCCCCGCTGACACGCAACAGGTATTCGCCGACCACGATGACACGATCAGCTGGTGGCAGCGGCCCAACCAGCTGATGTCGCTGGACTTGTCCCAACCATCGGCCGAGCCGGTCAGCACCCGTATCGATCTTCCCGGCGGCACCACCGACAACACCCGCTTGCTCAGCCTGGCCCACGGGGTGGCTGTGTTCGCCCGGCCGGGCCCACCCGGCGGCGGAGAAGAACTGATTCGAATGGACCGCGACCGCACAACGTATACCCTGGCTCCTTCTCCGGAAATCACCAGCCCAATCCAGCTCACCGCCCCCAGCAGTGACGGGCGAAACTTCGCGTACGTAGGGATGGTTCGCGCCGCCTGCCCCAAAGACGGCGTCAACATCGTCGACACCGACACAGGCGCGGTGTCATCGCCGGCCATGCCTTACACCCTGTTCGATAAGGCCACCACACACAGGATCTGGTGGGACTCCGACCAACTTCTGCACATGAGCATGACAACGAAACCTTGCACCACAGATGCCAGCACGCAGACGATGTCCTCGTGGAAACTGGAACAGGAAAAGTGGATCCGCGCCGAACCGGCCGATGCGTTGGTTTCCCGCCAACTCGGACAGGACACCGTTGCGATTGTGACTGCGACACAGTTCAATCCGCCGCATGGGACACTGACGCTCCAGACCGCGACCGACGGCACCCACATCGCCGACGACGTCACCGACCTGGCAGCCCCAATCCTGCCCGACGTGCAATAGCCACGTTGTGGCCCTGTTCGAACCGCGACCGCTTCGTGCGGCATGCCCGCTGAGCAAAGGAACGCTCACATTTGAGTCAGCCGAGTTCGCCTGCAGACCACCCGATTCGACGATGGCCAACATCGTGAATGGCGTTGGGCGCGACGGAGTTCGATTCGGGCCACACCTGTCAAAATCAACTCGCGCCCAATTGGGCGCCCGCTCGTCAACGCGGCTCACCCCGTCATGCAGCTCCGCCGAATGCTGTACCGCCCAACATTCTGAGCGGTCACTGCGGTCGACGGCCACCAGTGGCGGGTCGGCTGAGAAGCGCGTTGAGGAAGTGTTGACCATGAACGTGACGCGATTCATCATGAATCGGGGGGTTTTTATGTCGCCCCAACCCGCGGACCAGGCCCTGGCCGTGAAGCGGCTGGCAACCAAAGCAGCACGTCAACGAGTCTGTGAACGCGAACTTGAACGCGAGATCTATGACGCTGTGGTGGTGCAGGGACTCACCCAGCACCGGATCAGCCAACTGGTGGGGCATCTGTCCCAGGCCACCATTCAGCGCGTCCTGCGTCGCATCGCCGATGATCCAACTCAGCTCGACATCAAGCCCGCTGAGGTCATCAACCAGCGCACCGCTGGCTACATCACCACAGAGCAGATGATGAAGCAGGTCTCCCATTCGTTTCCGCAGGAGGGGAGCTGCGGGGTTGTATCGCTGGCTGCGCGCCTGAGCGCCCGGTGAGCGTAGCCCGGAAGAAGGGTAGTCATGGCGCATAGGGATCGTCAGGCGAGCCCCGCCGAGTTAATCGCGGGGGCTGCTCGGTTGTTGAGCAGGCTGAGCCGTCATCTTGACTCACTGCAGAGTGGTGCGGACGGAGCGGTCGAAGATGTCGCGGCGGTCCTGCGGACGGCGATGTGCCCAGGCAAGGGCGACAAGGTCATTGACCGCCTGTGCAAGCAGCTTCATATCCCTGCACCGCTGGTGAGGGTATCCGGTCCCGCCAGGACTGATCCGCCCGTAATCTTCGCCATAGGTGGAATGCCCCTCAACGACAAGCCCAGTGCGGAGACCGGAAAGCCTCCCGGCAAGCTTGTGAGTGTTGAGACCTGGCTGCAACAGCCTGCTCTGGTAGTTAGGGGTGCCGCCCCGCGGCGCGAAAGCTCTTGGGCTCAAGTAATCACCATGTACGCGAATACTTTCGGCGCTCACTTGAGTGGAACTATCCCTGAGTTGACATTCGCCTCGCCAAACTCAACTTTCGGATCAAAATGTCTGCAAGAACATCTCATCTACTCTGCCGGTCTGGTCGGCGAACTCGCCCTGAGCAAGGTCCTCGGCGAGGCCAGTGGTGTGGCAGGCAGCTATGCCCATCGACGTCCGCTCAGCCCCGTTTTTGCTGTATCAATGCAGACTGATGGAAGGCTGCCCACGTTCGAATGTGGGGTGACGACGGGGCCCGAAAGCCCAGGGTTAGTAGAAGAATTACTGAAAGTCCACTACGACGGCCACTACTTTCGCGCAGTGCAGCGATGCATGCCGGATAGCTCCTACAACATGGATCTGTCCGTAAGCCATCCCCCGATGCCTGTTCCTGAATGGTGGACGACTGACTAATCGGCTCGGAGCTGAACCTACCCATGCCAACAAGCTGTGCATGGTTGATGCGAGGGAGGGCGACGGGGTCGCGGTAGGACACGCGCCTGCGGCGAGCTCGCCGCAGCCGACTCACGAGCGCGCTCCTACCCGAGCTCATGCCCGCTGTGGATATGACGGTCAGACCAACCGCGATGATTACGCCGGTGATCGGCGACCAGGAGGTGACCTCGGTGGCGCGCGGAGGCAGCGGTAAAGGGTGAGTCGGTGACCGCTGGTTGGTGCAGGTGGCGCAAAACACCACACGTCGCAGGATGCGCAGGCGAGGATGGTGGCGTGGGCAAACGTGCACGTCTGGACCGTCGCAGCAAGCGACACATCAAGGTTGATGATGCGGCCGAAGTCATCACCGGCCTTCACGCCTGGGCCGAGCGCGACCAGCGGCTTCTCAGTGAGGGTGGCCGCTGGATTGCGTCAGTGGCGGGTCTGATGGAAGAGCAGTGGACAGCCAGCCCGGTGGTGTTGCGGGTCGACGGCGAATTCGCCGGCGCCCTGATGAACTCCAACACCGATGTGGAGTTGGCCCCTGACTGGCTGCAGCGGTTTCCGTTCAACGCGGTGGCCTACAGCCTTGCCGAACCGATCTCGTTGCACGATGGACACCGTTTGTGTCACTACAGCGGGATGATCGTCGCCGGGATCAACTCCACCCGAGTCGGCACGATGACACCGCGGGCGCAGGGCTCGCGGTCACAGGCCATCACGTCGGAGGGATCTCAGTTTGCCCACTATCTCAATATTCCTGCCGCCCAAGGTGTGCGGTGTCTGTGGGTGTTCAAGGAGGACGGTGACCCCAGCCCGCAACTGCAGACGGTCAGCCTGCCGTTGCGCGGGCCTCTGGCCCGCCAAGGCGGCACCCTGGCCGGTCTCATCGACGCACAGATCACTTTGGCCCAAGATGCCGGGCGCTCCGGCGGATCAGAACTTCCCGTCCTGATCCCGCTGTCGCTGTCACTGTTGCTCTACACCGCCGCCGGCGATCCCGAAATTGATTGGCCACCAGCCGAGCAGATCAGCCGCATCCAGCAGATCCGCACTGCACAGATCGGGCATCTGGGGTGGCGTACCGGGGCGGCGCTGCGGCAGGCACGGAGTCAACCTGGGCGTGCCGGCGGCGATGCGCAGCCCGGTTTGGGTGGGTGGCGGTTGCCGACGCACATCCGAAAAGCGCACTGGCACAGGGTGCGCGTGGTTGAACGCGACGAACACGGCCACACGGTCGGCCGGCGGGATGGTGTCGAAGGTATTGACTGGCATTACGAAGTGCGGTGGTATCCGCCGACACCGGTCAATGCGGCCAAAGGGGTGGGGCCGATGGTGCGCAATCTGGCCTGAGTTGCCTAGGATGCACGGTCGGCACGGGGTATCGACGCCCTGTCCGGGTGCCGGCCCTCGGTGGCGAGAACGGCATGCCTAACCCATGAGATAGCGCAGCGAGAGAGTCGATGTCCACATGCGCCGGCCAGGACCCTGATCATGACACAAGGCAGTGAGGTAGCTGGTGCAGGGCCGCGGCACGCCCACCCGTCACGCCGGGTGTGGCGCGGGTAACACGCCAAGAGATCCATACTGTTGCCTTGAGCACACGCGGACAGAGCGAAACCACCGTTGTGGCCGCATGTTTAGCTGGCTGTGGGTTCGCCGTGACCTCCTCCTTCCCACGTGCCGGTGACGAGCCAGAGTTCGTAGTACAAAAGCCACTCGCTGGTCCAAGGGATGGTGGTGTGGGCTATGTACATATGCCCGTTCCACTGGCCGGGCATGTGCAGACATAGCTTGTCTCCGGGGAATGTGTGGGGCAACTCAACAGCGCTCTGGTGCAGTTGCAGTTGTGGCCGCAGCACGAGCACCTCAGGTCGCTCGCCAAGCCGATAGCCGACTTTGACGGTGTAGGTGCGCGACATCGCGGTGGGCTGAATGTCTGCGGTCATCACCAGGTTGACGCCACCTCGAAGTGTGACTCTCGCGTTGGGGAGAATGCTGCGGAGAGCAAAGGCCTGCTGGCTGATGCTCAGATGTCGCCTACCGCGGTGCACGGCCATAGAATTGGTGGGCAGGTGATGGTCGGCCAGATCCGATTGTGAGAGCGCCCACGCCGGGCGCGACGGCGAGCCGGCCCGCTGCCCGGTGGTCGATCGTCGTCCGGGCCCAGTTCGCTGCGGATTTCGCCAGAATTCCGCGGTCCAACGTTGTACCAAGTCGATTCACGAGCACGTCGATACCGAGGCCCTGCGCGTCGTAGGCGCTGTGGAGGTCGTCTTGGATTTTCTCAAGCCAGCGGTTGAACTCGTGGCGGCGGTGGGCGGTATCGGGTTCATTCCATTTGTCGGCGAAGTTCTCCTTGGTCTGGGCCGGATTGAGAACCTGCCAACGCCCGCCGATCTTGCTGATGTAGTCGGGCATGCCCTCGAGCACTTCGAGTATGGCCTGGCCGAGATCGTCTTGTCCGCGGTAGGCATGCGCCGCGAGCGTTGTGATCAGTATTGATGGTGGACGGTTGTCGACATCGTCGATGAAGTCGAGGTAGCAGTGCCATTTGAGCACCTGGACCAGGCGCTGCAGTGTGGAGCGCACGGCCCAGTTGGGGACATCGTCGACGTTGTTGGCGCGGGCGCTGGCAGCGATCTTGCGGCGCATCTCGTCGGACTGAGTACGGAACCAGATCGCGTAGTCCTTGGGATTGGCGTACTGCCAAGGTCGCAATTTGGTGTCTGTGAGCAGGATTGAGTTCTTTGAGCGCTGGAAGTCGGTGTCGACGACGGCCGGCAGTACGTCGAGGTGGAAGCCTTCGCCTGAGTATGACAGTGTCCAGCAGCGGCGTTTCTCGCAGAAATTCTCGGGTGCGTCGGCGGCACCGGCCTTGTGGTCGTAGTACGCCTGGAGGAGGTCGCCCACCCGTTCCTTGAGTTCTGCTTGGGTGGTGTCTTCTTTGGAGGTGCTTTCGCGAAACACCAGATCGATGTCGTATTCGGCATCGCGGGGAGGCTGAATGGCGGTGCCGAGCAAGAAACTCCCTTGCGGATAGATCGCGCAGCTGTGGTCGCCGTTGGCGGCGAGGAACTCACCGACATCCCGATACCGGGCAATCACCACATCGCGCAGGTGAGGGGGAATGTCTAAGAGGTCGGCAGATCCGGACAGGAGAGCTGACAGGGGGTTGATAGCGCCAGTCACGATGTGGTCCTTACTGATTCGGATGGTCCGTCGATGTGGTGAATTGGTAAGTGTGATTTCCAGTTGCGCGGTCAAAAATGTGCAGCGCAGGGTGGGCTGCGCGCATCAGGTGACGGCCCATGCTCACTGCCGCGACCGCGGGGACCGCGGGGAATGTGCGAATGGAACTGATGTTTTGATGATTGGCCTCGACGTGTGCGAGTAAGGCTCGCCAGGCGCGGCTGAACGCCTCTAGCGACGGCTGGGTCTGGATGATGCCGGGTGCGGGGAGTGCCTCAATCGGTGAGAGCTCGTAGATGGTGAAGGTGTGGTCGATTTCAGGCGGAAGTCGGGTGAGATCTACTGATCCGGACACCGATACGAGCAGGGCGACGTTGCTGTGGTTGGTTCCCTGCCGAAGTTGGGTGAAGCTGAATCCGACGTCGGGTCCGTCGGGGGTCCAACCCCAGCCCTCATCGCCGTCGCGTTGTTTCGGGTACAGGTCGGTGGGTACTGTGTCGTCCAGCATCGTTCCCAGCAGGATCAGAACTGGAATTCGGGCCAGCGGAAATACCGACACGTGAGTGACGGAACCTTTGGCGACCAAGGTGCGCAGGCGCCCGAGTCGCTCCTGCAGGTGGGCTCGTGCCGATGCCCAGTAAAGCGGGGTGCCTTCCTGTTCACCCGGTACTGCGCGGAGGTCGACTTCGTAGTCGTCAAGCCCACTTAAAGTCCAGTCCGGGAACCGTTCTCGGGTGAACAGCGCGCCACGCACCCGGGCTTGCGTCAAATCGACGGGCTGGTCATGGATGCTGCCTACGACTCTCAAGACCGTCGTTGAGCGCTCGCGCCCCATCGCGGTAAGCGCTCGGATCCGGCCTTCATGATCGCGCTTCATCGCGCGCAGCGTGTTCTGGTCGTACTTGTCCCACAACGACTTGTCGTCGACGACCTTGTGCTGGTCGTAGCACAGCAACATGATGTTGTCGGCCTCGTTGCGCAACGCAGGATCGAGGTCTGCCGATCCTCGCGGTGAGCCCGGTGCGGTAGACCATCCGACGATGTGCGCCAGCTGACCGACCATCACATCATCACCAGTCGTTTCGTCGCTGGCGAGGTACTTGTTGCAGATGGTGCATCGGCCGCCAGCAGCGATCCACACGCGTCGCGCCGTGCGTTCTGTCACGGTTCGTGTCTCCCCATTCGGGCCCAAAACCTTGTTAGAGGCGATCGCGTCGTCGACCCGCTGCACCGTCGATGTCGGTCCCACCGCGATCAGCCCTTCTCAGTGACTGTGGTCTTGGGATGCTTGGCGGCATCCTCGGCGGTGACGTATCGCCCGTCAACGGCACTGCGATGGCGGATGCCCGAGCCACCGTTCGATGCCGACGATTCGTGGATCGATGTGTTTGGGTGTCGGGCGGCTGCGGCCTTGCCGATGTAGCGGCCGGAAATTGCACTGCGGTAGGGCATGGGAGTCTCCCCAGTGTGGATCGGAGGGTCTCTTGTGGACCCTGTCACCTGGGTGTGACGTCACATCTGCGACGTTGTCCGGTCGCCGGGCATTTGGCCTGTTCAGGCGCTACAGTCGCGGCATACAGCGCTGCCTTCAGCGAAGCGCGCGGGGTGAAGTACACAGAAGCACTCCGTGCACGTTTTGTCCTTGGCGGCTCGGGCGACGTCGCAGCCACAATGACCGTGGGTGCACCGAGGTTCTCTGCATCGGGGACAACGCTCACCGATGGTGAAAGAGTCCGCGCACGTTTCGCATGTCCACCATCCTGCTGGCCCCTTGGACCGTAAACGGCCGAGGCAGCGCGAGCGGCTTCCATGCTGCGTGATCGGTGACAAGAACAGCAACCAGATAGCGCTCGTCGAACCATCGAGCCTGGCCGTAGAGCGATTCGCTGGTTGCGCCGTTGCGATAGCGGATGAACGTCTCGTCGCGGCTAGCTCCAACACCAGGGTTTCGCAGGGCGGCCTCGATGAGCGGAGTTGCGGACTGATCGGACTTCTTGGCTGGGGGAATGAAGCTCCTAGCTGCCGCGAACAGCACCACACCCGAGTTGTCGAGGAGGACAACGATGCCGGAGCCTATTAGATGCCGGGCAGCCCACACGCAGCACGCTTCGCGCGAAGCCGATGAGTGCAGGTTGTACAGATCGGCGACATCTTGGGCCGTGGGCCCGCGTGGACTGATTTGGTTGGCTAACTCGTCGTCGGGCAACAAGACCGCGGCGGCGAACGCGTCGCAAGCTTGCTCTTCGAAAACATCGGGATCGCTGAAGTTGAACATGACGTTGCCCAGGTCGATATCGGTCTGCTGAAGGTGGTGCCCGAGTTCATGCAGAACGGTGAAACGACGTCGTGCGGTCGATAGCGACCGGGTGACGACCAGTGTCGGCGGACTCGGGTGGTAACTGCCGGCAACCGAACAGCCCACATCGGTGCTTGTCTCTTGGACCATAGAGATAGACAGGTCGCGCCAAAGCTGGAGTTCTCCAATGGGATCGTGGCGCAGTCGCAGAAGAGAGCCTGGGTGGTCGCGCTCAACGGCAGCCTTCATCAGTTCGGCCTGTCGTTGTGCCTCAGTCGTGTACATCCCGCGCATTACGGCATCCTCCGGTTGCCCCGGGAAGCGAGGAACTGGGCGAGGCGGGCATGCCAGTCCGGTTCCTGCCCACCGGTCTGTCGTGCAGCAAGGGCGAACATCTCATAGCTCATCTCTAACCGCGCATCAGCTTCGTCAACACCACTGCTGTCCGCGCGTTCGCGCCACACGGGACGCCATCGCGGATGCGCTACCTCGCGCACAAAGCGTGGGGGCAGAGGCTGGACTGTTTGCCTGACCTGTGTGACGTCGAAGCCAGTGGTGTCGGCGACGGCCAACGCAATCGCCGGCGTGACGGGCCGTTTTCCCTTGAGCAGTCGCATGACATCAGCCTGGGTAAGGCCGAGCGGACGGAGCGCCTCAACAAGCACGCTGAGGTCAAGCTCCTTGCCCAGCAACGCCGCCAGCGTTGGCCTGTTTGCTGGGCTTGACTCGGAGGCTACGGGCAGGGCCGGACTTGAGCGAAGTGCGGCAAGGTCATCTTCAATTTCGGCTCTGAACTGTGTGGCTGTGTTGAACGGGTTTTCAAGCGCGCGGCCGTGACGCATGCCGTCCCGCGACAACTTGTCGATCCGCTCGGGATCTAGCAGCGACTGCAAAATCTCCTCGCTGAGTTCGTCGATGATTTCATCGAACACCCGCATCGGCAGGGTGGTGCGCAGACCTACCCATAAGGTCGCATCACAGCCGAACGCCGACAGCCCTGGATCCAAAACTAGGCAATCACTGTCTTCACCTTCGGGATCAATGGTCAGGGGGATGACATCGATGTCTGTCTGGTCAAACTTGACCACAAGCGCGAGCACGCTGACGTCGTCCCACGACGCTCGCCATATCTGGCCGGGCGCGATTGTGTGATCGTGAGTATTACCGAATCGGTCGCGCCGACCAGCGGGCGATATGCGCGGGTTAGCGGCGCTACGTGCCAGTTCAAGGTGGCCGAGCGGTGTCGCACGCTCAATCATCTTTCTTTCCAATCCGTTCGAGAGGGCCGCGGGAGCTGCTCTGCTTCAAGTTTGACGACCTAATCGTCATGTTGTCCGTTTTCGAGCGGAACGCCTCCGCATAGAGCGATGACTTCGCGGGCGATTTCCTCAGCATCGTCACCGGTTCCTGCAAGTTCGCGGATCTTGCGCTTCAAGGCGGTAGCGAAGGCTGCCGACTGGCTGCGTCCCTTGCCCAACTTGAGTCGGACGGCCGAGCTGTCGCCAAGCAGCGGTAAGACCGCTCGTTCGGTTGCCGTCAGATGACCGGCGATTTCAGCAGCAGCCGTTGCGATGTCGAGGGCAATTTCCTCGGCGATGAGGTTGCCCTCGGGGCCGGCTTCTCGGGCGGGCACACTGACCGGATGCCGTTCGTCGTCGATGGAGCCCACTGACGGATCCAGGGCGGCTGCGAACCGATTTGCGAACACGAATACCAACTCAGCGATCTCCAAACTTCCCTCAGCACGTTCAAACACCGCGCGCAGAATGCCCACCAGGGATGCCCGGTCGGCAATCGGGGCGCGCCTCGTGTCGCTGCTCCACTTGGGAACACCGACCCCAGGGACACTCCACGCCGCCACGACCAGATCGCGAACATTTCCACCCCAGGGCTGGGCAGCGGTGCCTGCCAGTCGCCAACGGCCCGCGCCTATCTCGCTGGCATCTACACGTTCAAACAGTGCGGCTGTATCCAACACCTTCTCGATGGTCCGACGGAGTGGACCAGTTCCCGTCGCCCTGGCGCGGTCAATCAACCAGTTCTTGATTGAGCGCCGGAGGAGCTTTCCCATCGATGTGTCGTTCGTTGCTTGAGCAAGAAGCGAAGTGGTGAGCGGCTTTATCCGATCAACGAGGAAATCTTGAGTCATGTCGTCAAGTTCGTGGCTTGACAGGGAAGGGAAACGTCGAAGCTCCTGACCCATCAATTTCGCGACCAAACTAAGACCCTGTTCACCGAGATAACCGAGTTCGCACAGCTCCAACAATGGTGAGATGGCGTCGCCTCCTTGCACCTGGTATCAACTCCACATTCTTAGCACCCTGTGCCTGATGCAACTGGTGTTCTGGCCATGATCAGACGCCGCCACCGGCGAAAGCCCATACCGATCTCGGAGTATCGCTGGTACCGCACGAGCCTCATCAAGGCTCAGGATTACCAACGACACCGATGCCGCCGCCGAGGTCCGCCCCGTCTAGCCCAATTCGGTTGAGCGAGTGCGCATCAAGGGCGGTCGCAAGGAGTTGCTATTCGTCTGCGCCCAGGCTGGCGATCGGGGCAAGCAGGTTGTTCAGGTTGTGCGAGAACAGGTTGTCGGCTCCGGTCGAAAAGTGAGCAGGTAGTTCCGGGGTGGGTTCTAGTCAACGTCGCAACACCGACGGACCCAGTGAGGCTAGCAGGACGGCGAATAGATCGGCGGGACAACGGTCTTGCAGGACCATGCGGGGACGGTTGTTGAGTTCCTCCTCGACCGCCACCGAACGGGTGGTCAACATCGTCGATGCCTTCGAGGCCGTCGGTGCCTGCGCCCGCGGGTTGATGACGCGCACCGATGTCGACGCGATCGAACGTGCGATCTGCCCGGGAGCCGGTGCGTGCGCGGGAATGTTCACCGCCAACACCATGGCGTGTGCAGCCGAGGAAGTCGATACGCATGGCCCTCCCACCCTCGTCGGGGGAAGGAACCATCAGCCAAATGGCGGTTCAGACTTGGGAGTAACGCGGGCACTGTCCATTAGCCGGGGGCCGCGCGGCTTTGGGTTTGCGCTGCTTTCACACACGCGTCGACCATGTCGGCGAGATGGGTAGCAGGTGGCGCCTAGAGGTGCTCTCCAGCTGGCGGTCACGTTGCCGTACAGGTAGATCGACGACGCGTGACGATGGGTTGTTGGCTGAGGCGCCAGGTTCCCACACATCCTCGCCAGGCAACCGTGGCCCTGACATCCTGATATCGACACCGAGGAAGTTCCCCACCGCATCCTTCTTGGCCAGTTCCAGGATCTGCGTGCGGACCTGCTGGTTGGCCTCGCGGACCGGGCCGCTGATGGTGTCGTGGACCAGGGCGGTGGTCATCACGCGGATCTGTGCGGGTTCGCCGAGTTGTCCTGTGTATCGGCGCCGGGCTACACCCCACAGTGACGACACAGCGTGCTGGATGAGCACGGCCACCCCAATGTCTTGATCAGGCAGCGTGTGTGTCAGGGGCATGTGCCATTGCGGCAGCTGCTTGTTCTTCGGAGGGTTGGGAAACTGAGGCTTGTGCAGGTAAGCAAACTGCGCGCCGGCATGGATTTGGATCGGTTCGTCTACCTCCGGCGGGTGCAAAGAGGTCTTGGATTCGTCGTCGGTGTGCACCACGGTCAGGCCGTGTTTGGCAGAGTTGTACAGGAATGACTCGGCGAGCACGGTGTGTCCGGCGAACCCCAGGAGTATTTGCACCGCGCGCACCGAGTCCTCGAACTCGTCGTCGTCGACGTCGATGACCGCATCGACGGGATCACTGCCACCGAGAAACACCAGGGCCACATCATTGCGATCGAACCCGGTTCTAAGTGCGGCACTGACTTTCTCTTTGAACTCAACGAAGCTGACTGAGGCAGCCATGCCCAGCCATGGACAATCCGACTTTTCGACGTGCGCGAAAAACAGCCGTAGCAGCATCTCGCAGGCGTGGTGGAGCAGCAGCACGCATTCGGTTCGCACATAGCGGTCACGTGCGTCTTTCGACGGCACAGGCATCGCGCCCAGGGAGGTCACGCCGATCCGGCGGTCGACCGCATAGGCGGGTGCCAGTGCCTCCTCGGGCGCCAGCATCAGGGTCAGCGCCTCGATCTTGGTCATCAGGTACTCGCTGGGATTGTCGCGGTAGAACGTCGCGTTCAGTTCGGTGAAGAGCTCGTGCGCCAACCGCGGCCCAGCCGTGGTTGAGGGTTTCGACTTCTTGCGGGGTTTGTTGCGGTCGTTCACCATCGGTGAAGCGTAGAACGGGGCGCTGACAGACACCGGTGCATTCGGCTGAGCGTGGATGCCCTTCGGGGCTCTGAATGACGAACTTCGCTAGGGCCCTTGGCCCCCTCGCTCGTGTTGAGTAGCGGGTCGACGCTGCTAGTTCAGAGGCAAAGGTAGGTCGTAATCGGTGCGCCTTTGCCCAGGGATCATCGGGCGTCGGGCTCGGTATGGGTTGGAAGCCCGCTTCATACGCGGCCGGACAGTCCCCGTGCGATACATTCACCGTCGCGCCCGACAAACAGCGCAGCACGCACCCGGCGGCCGTCACGAAATCATCAACGAAGCTGCGTATTTCGTGCGTCTGCATCACCCATGCCTGGTGCATGAACCCCATCAACGATTACCAGGCCACCTGGGCGAGGGGAGCGGCCCCCTTCTCAACTCGTCTCGTCAACTACTTTCCGCCTTTTTGGGCCTCGTCGCGCAGATGGTGGCGGCCGCCTAGTGAACGGAATGCGCTACCAGCGGGATCCCTTGATAGCCAACCAAACACGGTATACCCGACTGACGTCGACTGCGAGGTCGGACCGCGAAACTCCCAAAGCACGAGTCGCCCAATCCGATACTGAGGCGCCATAGCGCAGCGTCGCGCTTACGCTGACAGCAGGACTGTCCCGCACCGAACAAGTCAGGCCCGATCGCTGATCATCGTCCCAACTACGAGACGCCACCGCGTCACCGCACGGTGGTGTTGTGCGTGGTCGACACGTCAACAACCATGCTCGCGATCTCGTTCACACGTTCACTTTGGACCCACCTGCGGTTGTCGAGAGCTGCAAGAATGTCCTCAACAAGTCCAGGTCGCAGCGGTGAGCGTCGGACGGTGATACGTAGCCCGCTGTAGCGATCTTCACCGATGATATCGAGGCACGACTGGTCGATGTCGTCTTGAAATTCAGTGCGCGCCTGGTCATAGAGGGCGGCCGGGACGGCTAACCGGACGCATAGCCCTTCGCTGTCGTAGTGGCTCCACTCGGTCGAGAACTCCGACGCTGCAACCACCACGGCTGCTTCGCCATGCCCTCGGGCGACGAGTAAGTCTGCTAGTGCTTGTCGATCTTGGTCGTATTCGCGCTGTGCGTCAGCCTCATCACCCCATGACATCTACATCTTCTCCCTCTACTTACGTGGTCGGCTGTAATCCAGGGTCGCATAGCCCTCCGACAGGTTCGTGTGGCCGCTTTTTCGATGACGGCGCGCGGGCGGTCCAGGGCCGAACCAGGGCTCAACAGCTCGGCGGCACCCTCACGGTGGTGAAAGAAGACGAGTTCGTTGTCGTTGAAGTGCCCGGCGGTGGATGGCTAGGTTTCCAACATGTCGACGCTCCAAGCCCCGGAAAGAACCGGGCGCATGTCGATTTCCGGTCCTCGGACCGCGATGCCGACGTGGCTCGGCTTCTCGCCACGGGTGCATCTGAGGTTGAAAAGCACCAGGTTACACCGGAATTCGGATGGATAGTCTTGGCCGATCCCGCGGGCAATGTGTTCTGTGTTGGCGGGACCAGCTCCGAGGCGTGATCCCGTCAGCGACCGGTGGCCATCGACGAATCGCGCCTTGTCCTGACGGGTATACGAACCTTGCGTGCGGTCTGCCCAGCGGTCTCGTACCGACTGGTGGTCGGATCCGGTCGGAGGACGCGCTGGTGGTACCGCTTGTCCACGCCGGGGCCACTGGCCAGACCGATGGCGGAACGCCCGAAAGATCGCAGCGACGCTTAATCGAGGATCCGAGGTTCACGTCAAGAGCGTGTGCAGCGGCAACTCCAACTGGGATCATCGAGAATGGCGCCACGGGTTGCCAACTCCGCCGGGTCGTGATCTCCCAGGGAAGCGCCAGTCAGGTTCGTTCCCTGCAGGACGGCCCCCGACAATATCGAGCCTTCCAGGTCGGCTCCGGCAAGATTGGCATCGGTCAGGTCTACCTCGGTAAGGTTGGCACGGCGCAAGTTCTCGTGAGTCAGGTCGGCGTGATCGAGGACAGCCTTGCGTGCGTAGACATTGACGAGGCGGGCTTCGACAAGATTCGCCCGGGACAGCAGCACTCGTTCTAGGTCTGCGAATTCAAGGTTGGTCGCAGCCATGGTGGCATCCGCAAGATGAGCGCCCGCGATGTGGATCCGACCAAGATTGCAGGCAGCCAACGACGCCCCGTCGAGGCGAGTGTCAGCCTGTTTCCAGAGGCCCAATCGTGGGAAGAGCTCTTGCAGCAGAGCGTCTGAACGTGCTTTCCGACGCCGGATGGTGACGTTCCGGCGTGCGCGTCGGAGCGAGTGCAGATGCCCAGCGGCCCGTCCTGCCAATGTCTTCCGGTGAAGAAGTCTTAGTTCTTCGTGGCGTTGACTGATAGCGTCGTCGGCCAGTTGCGACCACCAACTCGCGCGTTGGCTTGTCTGCAGCAGGATGGTTTTTCGTATTTCGTGTTCTCCTGGCCCGTACTGTCCTGCGGGCGCGACTCGTAAGTATGCGCGGAGTAGATCTATGGTCATCTGACCGCTGACGGTGCTGCCACGTCCGAGCCAGTCGTCTGCTAACGCAACCAAACTGAGAGCACCGGCGAGCCGAATCGCAGAGGATTCCGCCCCGAGTTGGGTAGCCGCTTCGGTGTACCTGTCTTGCAGACTGCGCTCACGGTCAAGGTCATGCTGCGACGCAAAGTGGCGTTGCACTTGACGGCGTCCCAAAGCGGAGCTCGCGAAGGTGACTACTGCGGCAACAGCGACCACCGAGCCGGCCAACAACGTGGCTAGCGGCTGTGTGAGCCAGACATCCATATCTGCGTCCCCCGGTGGCTCTGTTGTGTCTCTCTGGGTATTGGTGTAGCACAGGCGGAGCGGTTGTGCCCCCGAGCTCTTCGATGAGGGAGGCATATCGCATTCCATTTGGCCGACGCGTCTGCCGCCCCCACGGCCGCGTTGATCTCCAAAATGGCTGAACCGCAAGACACTTCAATGGGCTTCGGGGAGCGACGGTGGTCAGACGAGGCGGAGTTCGCGCAGGAACCGGCTGGGCCCGGATGCGGTTTTCGATCCGGGCCTCCATTCGACATAGCCGGAGTAGAACAGCTGCAATTCGTCACGAGCTCGGGTGAGGGTGACGTAGAATTTTCTGCGTTCCTCGCGCATCTCGGTGACGCTGTTTTTAGCGCCGAAGTGTGGCACGCGGCCCTCGTCCAAACCCAGGACCACTACGGCATCAAATTCCAGGCCCTTGCTGGCGGTCATCGTGCGGACCTCGACTCGATCGGTGAGTCGTGCGCGTTGGGCCAAGTCGGTGAGCAGCGGGGTGCGCTTTCGCTTGGCGGCCTGGCGAAGTGCGTGGAGCAATTTGTCGACTTCGGGTGCATCGATCGCCAGTGCCGGTCGCCGCAACGCGGTTCCCATCCCGGCCTCCATGAGCGTTTCGACTAGCTCGAGGGCCGATGCCGTTGCGGCACGTGCCGTGTAGTCGAGGAGGATGGTCGTCAGCAGGCAGTCGGACTGGGTGTTCCACTGGTCGGCGAGAATGTAGCGCCAGGTTCGTAGCAGGTTGGCGAGTTGGTAGTGGCTGGCCTCCATGCCAAAGCAGCACCATGCCGCACAGGCTTCGATGAACAGCGTTGCGCGGGTGGCCCGGTAGTCGTCCCTGCTGCGGTAGAACGCAGGTATGCCGGCTGCGCGCAGAGCTGCGGTCGCTTGCTGACATTGCTCGTTG
Organism: Mycobacterium sp. DL440; assembly: GCF_011745145.1. Lineage (NCBI taxonomy): Bacteria > Bacillati > Actinomycetota > Actinomycetes > Mycobacteriales > Mycobacteriaceae > Mycobacterium > Mycobacterium sp. DL440. The sequence continues at coordinate 2,263,729 of NZ_CP050191.1, forward strand.
GTGGGGCACAACAAACCGATCTCATGCAGCGGGTATCGGTCTCCGATGCTGCCGATCCATGCTGCGGCGCGGCTGCACTGCTGGGTGAAGCCGTCGGGACAGTGGTGAACGTCGATTTTGCCGCCGGCCCGATCCCCGACGACGATGGCACTGCTTTCTTTGAAAGTGTCGGCCATGGCGATGATTTGGCGTCCGCAGCGGTAATTCTTCTCCAGGCGCACCGGTGTGGTCATGGGATGATCGGCCAGCCTCTGTAGCAGCTCGGGCATCGTGCCGGTGAATCCGTAGATGGCTTGATCGGGGTCGCCGACGGCGAACAGTTGCGAATTGACCCCCTCGCGCAAGCACACGGCTTTGACAAGCCGGTCCAGTCCGGGTTCGAGGTCTTGGTATTCATCGACGTAGATCCGCGGGTAGCGCGCGGTGAGCGCTTTGCGCACCAGTTCGTCGTGTTCAACGATGTCGACCGCGGTGCGTACCAGCTCGGTGAAGTCGACGAGCCCGTCGGCGCGCAGTTGTGCCGTGTACCTGTCGGCGATGGTCTTCATCCGCGGGTCATGACGGGCCCATTGCTCGTCGCTGGCCAGCCGGCGGCGATTGATGTTGACTGTGGAGGGAATGTTGCGAATGTCGGCGTTCGGCCCGTAGACGTCGTAAACGATGCTGTTGAGCATATTTTTGGCGTCGGTGTCGTCGATGATGTTGATCTGGTTGAGGTCCTCGCGTCCGACGATGCGCGCGAAGGGTGTGATGATCTCGTTGATAAGGAAGCTGTGGACGGTGCCGATGAACACGTTGGGGCGCCGGATCGTCAGCAACCGGTCGACGCGGCTGCGCAGTTCTTCGGAGGCGGCGACGGTCAGGGTGACACACGCGACGCCTTGCGGCTCGGGGATGTGGCGGAGTAGATCCCAGGCCATGCGGGTGGTCAGCACCTCGGTCTTCCCGCTTCCCGGTGGCGCCAAAACCACACAGTGGCCGGAGGCCTGGAAGGCCTGCCACTGCTTGTCGTTCGACCGCAATCGTGCGATCGATTCCGACAGGGCAGCCATTTAGCAGTCCGCCAGATAACGCAGTGCCGCGGCGATGTAGTCGGGCGGGTACAGATCGGCAAGCGCCAACCTTTGAGCGTAGCGGCCTTTGCCGCCAGCGTTTTTGATCGCCCGCATGAAGGTCTCCTGATCGGGCACGATCCCGTTCCACGACTCGATGACTGCCTGTGATGGGGCCGCCGAGAGCTCGGACAAGGCGCCGAATGCCGCGGCGACGTTGTTGGGTTCTCTTGCGACAACGTCGTATTCGAAGGTCGTGGCGCCGACAAAGCAGCCATGATCTTCCGGCGATCCCGACAGTTCCAGGCTGGCCAGCAGGTCTTCGGCACGTTTGATGCCTTGGAGGGTTCCCTTGGTGTCTGGGTCACCGTCGGTGACCACGGCCCACGGAATCCCCAGTGCCTGGCAGAACCGCACGTAGGAGGTGAAATGGGTGCCGTGCACCGCGCACACCGAGATCCCGAGCTTGTCGAGATCGATGTTCATGCCGGCGGCGATGACCGGTATGAGCACTTGCTCGGCGAATCCTTCGACTAGCAGCACTTTTCGTGAGAAGACGATTTCGGCGCGGGTGACGTCGAGGTAGCGGGCGATGTCATCCCAGTCGTTGGTGTCGAGGTCGGCCGAGCTTGCCGCGCAGGCCACTGTTTGGCCTTCGACGGTCCGCAGCAGGATCAGTTTTCGTGGGTCGGTGACGCTGACGATGTGGGGTGACTGCGTGGTGACCACGACCGTCCGCACCTCGCTCGCGTCGTGGAGCGCCTGGCGGAAAATGACCCTCTGTAAGTGGGGATGCAGGTGCGCCTCGGGTTCCTCGATAGCCATCAGTGTGTGAGCGATGGTCTGTTCTTGCAGGCGGTCGTGGAGTCCGAGGTCGAGCAATGCGAGGTAGAGGATGTTCAGCGTTCCCAGGCTGGCACTAGACAGGGGACGGCGGTTGGGGCCGTCGAGGAAGATGCGCATGCTGCGGATCAGTCGCATCGGGTCGTCGGGGGCGACCGCGAGGTCGGTCTGGGGAGCCTGATTCGATCCGACCATCTCAGTTAGCCGGGTGCTGATGCGTTGGCTCAGTTCGGTGATCTGGTCGAGCCCATTGACCGTGTTGTTGGCTGTGCTCATGGCCTGGCGAACGTCGCTGAGATCCTCTTCGGCAACGCTACGCGCGGCACGTTCGAGCAGTTCTCGCAACGGGGAGCTCCGCCAGCGCCGAATGTCTTGCTCGACGTCGCGTAACGCGGGCAGCAGGTGGAAGTGCAATTGGCGTCGCACGCTGGTGGACACATCGCGGGTGTAGTTCTCGCCGCCGTAGACGCGCCCTTGATAGCGCGAAGCAAGGGGGATCGTGTCGTCGCCCATGTCGATCGGCCCGAATCGATAAGTCAGCCGGGCACGGGGCGGGTTTTGGGCAACGAGGGTATCGGCCAGCGCCGCCAGCACGCGCGGATCATCGGCGAACTCGACGATATCGATGGTCACTTCGATGGTGTGGCCGGCCTCCAGCGGGTCCCAGTCATCTGTTCCGTCGTTGAGTCCGTCCCAAAAATCGTCACGGTCGAGCTGGCGGTCAGCGATCGACAGCGACGCGTCGAGCACCAATCTCAATGCGTGAATCAGATTGCTTTTTCCTGACCGGTTCTCACCAACGATGACCGAACCGGGATCAAGTCTGAGGTCGACATTCGCCAGGTTCCGGAAGTTGACAATCCGCAGCCGCTCAATTCGCATGGGCAATCTGTACCGCAAGGGTCTTCGCTACGTCAACGGCGGATCATGGTGTTTGCCAAGGTATTTGCCCGGCGGAGCCTCGGTGCGGCAGGCTGGCAGCTATTGAGGAGGGCCAGCCAGGTAGGGAACGAAGCCGGCATTGCGAGCTTTGCTCCACACGGCCAATGGGGTGCGTTGGTGCCGCGCGCCGATCGAGCTCCATTCCAGTCCTGCCTCGACTTCGGATTGAAGTTGGTCGAGTTCGGTGTCGTCCCAGCGACCACCTCGTCGTCCGCCGGCCCCGACCGTCGTAGCCGGTACCGGCGCTGGGTCGTGGATATCGACGATGGGCCATGGTTCGTCGGGATTGAACCGGAGCTGGCCTGATTTGGCTGCTGCTCGGAGGAGGTCTTTGCGGCGGGACCGTTGATGTGCGGTGATGTGCAGCGGATGCGGCCTGGCATGATCGGGAAACCGAGAGCCGACAGCATAGGCGATCTCGCGGGCCCGACGTGCATCGGCGATGGCATTGTGTGCGTCGAAACCGGCGAGCTTGTACTCCTCGGACAGGGCGGCCAATGAGCGCGATGTCTGCGTTCTGTTGCCGATGAGATGGATCACCAGAGGGTCCACCACACACGCTGCCGCCCAGTCCGGTTGAGTGAGGCCGTAGCGGTCAAACTCGCGGTACAGCCACGTGAGATCCATGCGCGCGTTGAAGGCGACGATCAAGTCCCGTTGAGCAATGCTGGTATGCAGCATTTCTGCGATCTGACCAAAACCCGTTGCAGGATCCACTCCATCGCGAGCCAACTTCTCATCGGTGATGCGGTGCACCTCGGTGGATTCTGGGGGAATGTGATCGACCGTCTTGAGCAGCCAGGGGTGTTCGGTGTCGTCCGGGGTGATGATCCCGACGCTGACTATCCGAGAGCGGTCGAGGCTAAGCCCCGTTGTCTCTGTGTCGATGGCGAGCATCGGCAGCTTGTGCCAGCCGTCATGGTCGCCCTCATCGGGATGCAGACAATCCTCGTGGTACGTCTTCCACGTTCCGGTGAGCAAGCGGCGGCGTACACCGGTGCCCGCTGGGACCTCTTTCCGGCACCGCTGACAAATGCCCGTTCGCTGGTTTGGTGCATCCATCCGCCCATTGCAGCACCGGCCACCGACAGAATTGGAACTGGCGCACAGGTCGGACACCCTTTAGACGGCGCCCAGATGGGGTTCGCCGGCAGCCCGGCCGTCATGGAGGCGCACTAGGACTGCCTGAGAACCCTAGATGTGGTGGTTCACAATGCGGCGAGGTAGTCGACCAGTTGTTGAGGCGAGGCGATGAGTACCGTGCCGAACGTTTCGTCGATGTGTCGCCGCTTGAGCATGTGCGTCCAGTGCTTCTCGGTGGCAACGGCATCGCAGTAGGGAACAGCGATGCTTAATGCAGTGAAGTCGTGAAGATCGTTGGGTTTCCATCGTTTTTGAGGTTGCGCATGCTGCAGGTACATGGCGTGGACCGTCCATCTGCTGGGCAACGACTGGAGTAAGGCCATCGCGTGTCCGGTGATGTACTCAACGATCAGGTCTGCAGACGTGCCACACGCAAGCGCAGCACGAATCAGTTCGTGGCGGATCTCCAGCAACGTGTACTGCGCCAAGCCCACCTCGAGGTCTCGGCCACTGAGGTGTAAGTCCCTGATCACGGAGGCGAGCTCCGCCTGCCCCGTGGCGAATTGGTTGTCCGCGGCGCGCAACCGCGCCATCATCTGGTCACTGTCAGGGTCGGTTCCGGGTCGGGCACCTGCCAGGGTGATCAAGTCCCAGGCTCTGTCGGGACCACACGACGCGAGGGTCTCGACGAACGACCGTCTGTATCCCAATTCCTCCCACGGAAAGCCATCCACATGTGCCGGCGGTCGGTCCAACCCTGGGAGCAGACTCGCCACGCCGACGCCGAAGACCGTTGTCACCGTCGGATCTTGGCCGGTGAGGGTCTGGATCGCATAGTCGACCTCCAGGGGCACGACGGCCGTCACGTGTTTGATCGTGTGCAGCTTGGACAGTTCGGCCATCAGCTCGACGATGTCGAGTCGACTGTCCCAGCCTTGCTTCTTTTGAGTCTCATACAGATGTGTCTGGGAAAGGACAAACGACGCCAGGCCCAGTTCTACGGCACGTTTGGCGAGGTAGTAGGCGTCCTCGAACCGAGGGTGCGCGTCTTTCGATCCCAGCTTTGCCTTTGCCAGCTCAACCCAAATGTTCTGGTCGAGATAGATCCTCTTCATGTTGGTCGCGGCAATGCCGATGATGCCAAGGTGGTCACCTCCATTTGCCCACCCAGAGTAGGGCCGTTCGGGGACTGCGAAGGGCAGGCGCATCTGGTTGACGGCGTGTCGCACTGCAACCGCGATAGTTTGACTGGGCGCCGCGCAATACTGAAAGGCTGCAGTCGCACATGACTGGGGCTGACGCTGCTGAAGGCTCTGCAGTGGCGTCACCGTCATGACGCTCATGGCCGCTGGGAGCCGGCCAGGTGCCTGAGTTGATCGTCCAATACCCGATGGGGAAGTCCGGGGAATCGTGCGGTCTGTCGTCTCACAGTGGCCGGGAAGGAGAAGATTGCGATGGGTAAGTCGAGCAGTAGCCGCGTTACCAGCTCCTCGGTGGCCAAGAAAGCCTCCGCGTTGTTGAGTAACCCCAAGACGCCGGCGAAGACCAAGTCGGTGGCCGCCAGCGCATTGGCGCAGACCAAGAGCAAGCGCAAATAGGTACCACTGATTGCACCACAGAGCCGGCTCCTCTGTTGCACATCGCGAGTCAGGTGCCCGGGGCAGGGTATGTTGCCGCAATGTCGGCGGCGAGTTCATACATGCGGTTTTGTGCTGCAGCGGTGCGTGTTTCGGTTCCTGCGGCAGTGACGTAGCGCTGGGATGTGGTCATTGATTCGTGCCCCAGCAGCTTCATCAGTGTGTAGACGCTGACATTTGCGTTGGCCAATTCGGTGGCGAACGTGTGTCGCAACCCGTGCACCATCGCCCCGGGCACCGGTTGGGCATCGGGACCGGCAAGCTTGAAAGCACGCTTGATGCGTGACTGCACCGTTCCCCGTGTGATGCGCTGACCGTTACGCCCAACAAAAAGTGGTGAACGTGCCGGCCACCGAGAAACACCGCCGACCGTGGGTCCAGCCTGACCTTTGACGGCGTCAGGGAATCGCGTCGCCCTGCTGTCGAGGTAGGCTTCGATCACTCTCAGCAAGTCGGCTTCTACCGGTACCGCCCGATCCTTGCCACCCTTGCCTTTTACGTGGATGATCCCGGCACCGTCGTTGACGGTGCGCACGTCGCCGACGTCGGCCTGGCGCAGTTCCTCTGCCCTCAAGCCTGCCAACAACGATGTGAGGATTATCGCGAGATCCCTTTCTGCCCAATCTGTTTGACGTGTCGAGACAGAATCATCTGCGACAGCTTGCAGCAACGCGCCGACGGCGGCGTGGGGGAGCGCCTTGGGTAATGGCCGCGCGAGTTTCGGTCGGCCGACCAATGCCATGGGATTCGCGGTCAGCAGTTCAGAAGTGAACTGGAATGTGCACAGCACATTCCAGGTGGACCAGCATCGCCGGATCGAAGCGGCTTCATGGTCGCGCGCGTAGGCGGCGAACGCGGCGCGCATCGAGTCCTTCGTTATGTCAGATACGGCGAGTCGAGCGGGATCGCCGCCGGTGGCCAGCGTGGCGATCGCGACGAAGTCCTGGCGGTACGCCTTCATCGTGTGTGCGGATGGTTTGCGGGTCTGCCGATCATTGAGGAACTCGACGAACCAGGCCGGAAGCGGATCGGTGGATGCCTCGGTCGTCGCCATAGGGACAGGCGAGGTAGGCGAGGACTCACGGCTGACGACCATGTCTCAACGCTCACGCAAAAATGATGGATAATCAACGTTATCCATGTAATCGACTCAAAGCCGAAGCGCAACAGTAACTTTCCCGCAATCAGACCCGGGGGAGAAGTGTCACTGTGACAAAACTGTGCGCTCCGGCCCCGGGGTCACCCGGCATAGACTGTCGGAGTGAGTCGCGAGACCGCCGACGACAAATCCGACGCCTTGGCCGTCCTGGCGGAACTGCTGCACGCCAGCGACCTGTCGACCACACAGAAGCGCGCCGTGTACGACGCTATCGCCGACAGCTCGATCGAAGGCGCGACACCTAACCGCGAATTCATGCTCCGGCTCATTGAGCTTGCGGCCGGGCGTCTCAACTTCGACCAATACAAAACACAAACACTCCAGGCGCACACCTCGACCGTCGACCACAAGCCCCGTTGACCGACGCCGACTCTGCAGCCGGCAGCACAAGCCACCAAGAGCTACGCGAACGCTAGCCCAAGGTGGCGACCCAACCCGAAATACCATGGTCGAGAAGATAATTCACGCTCCATCAACATCCAGCCACAACCGGAAACAAACGTCACGTGACACTTAAGTCTCGACGGGGTGGGGTGGCACATTGACGTCACTGAAGGCCCAGCAGGCGAAGATGCCATCGAAACCCGGAACCGTCAGATAGTTCCGGACGAGTGATACGGCATTGTCAGGTAATCGCAGAATCGGAGCCAGCACCCGACCATCCAGGCAACTCTCATGTTTTCCTGGATTTCCGCTCAGATCGGACAACTCTCATGTTTTCCGGGATTACTCTCACCTTTTCCTAGATCGGACACGAGAGATTGAGGGTGACCCATCGCTTATCGCCAGGTTGGAAATGTACCGATAAGCTACATTATGTTAAGTAAAAGTCTCCGTTTTCATCAGATGAATCATCTTCAAGCCGATCGACGACGGGATCGGCACTGGCGTCGCCACCGCCGGACCCGAGCGGCGTTCACCGAGTTCAGCACTGACGCAACGTGTTAGGCGGGAGCGCGGTCATTCAGCATCGTCCCGCGTCGCTTCGCAGACCATGATCGCCAGTCTCAACTTTGTGTTGGGGTCTCCCATCCGGGGTACGTCCCATGCCTCAACGATGTATTCGGTTCCATCGATCGTGACGTGATCGCCGATCGTCATCGTTCGATTTCCCAGTTGCTCTAGGTCAACTAGGGCCCATCGCCCTCGACCAGTGATCGTGAACCACGATTCTGAGTGAAACTCGATCATTCGTGCACGCTAGCCCAGGGAGGCTAGTTCCAAAGATTATTGTCACTTTCGACACCAACTCCCCGACAATCTGCAACCGCCGCTCCCGCACACCGAGCAGGTAGGCCAAATTCTCCTCACCCTGCACCACACTCAACAACCGCGCATCGCCGGGATACGGCGTCAGATACGGCGGATAACTCGCCAACAACCGCGGCAACCGACCAAGCGACGACGCAAAAACCCAACCACATCGAGGATCTAACAGACCCACCCACGACCGAGCCGAGAAAACCCAGACAGAACCCCGGGCCGTGGCTGCGCTGATGTTGCCTGGCTAGCTAGAAAGGGTCAATGACGTCTTGGCCTGTCGCCACCACTCGGACGTCCGATCGTAAATCGTCATCAAGGTGTGCGAGTTGGTCGGTATCAACGATCAGCGTGGGATACCCGGGCGCCAGGATTACCGCGTTAGCGCGGCGAGCGAGCTCCACAAGAAGGTCAAACACTTGACCTCCGGCCGGACGGTGGACAGCGATGCTGTCCTGGGTATCTGCCTGCAGTTCTAGGGAAACATGTCTCCCCCGCCACCGTCAGCACATCGAATCTCAGGCGATTCAGGGTCGGTGAGATCAAGGTGTCTCGCAAAGACCTCAAGGACCGTTGCGGTGGGGATCGGAGTGCTCTTGCCGTCACGAAAAGCCACGACGAAAATATCGAAACTCACTCGCCAACCCTACTTTTGAACTGGTTCTGCGCGTGACCTCATCCGGCGAACCTCATACGACGGGACAACCGGGTACCTCGCAGGTCTGATCGCGGTCAGTATCGCCGTGCTCGTACTCGAAGTGGAAGCACACGTAGTGCATCCGCTCGAACACGACGGCGAAGTGCGTGCCGGCGGATAGTTCTCCGCATGCGCGGCACACTTGAGCAGGAGAGAGCAGCGCTTCAAGTGCTTCATCCACCACGCGATCGATGTCGGCAGCCGTGCACTCAGCCTCATGAACATCGCCACCCGCCGTCCGGCGGACAACATGGCGCGAACCGTCCACGTGAACTACCACCGAAGCGGTGAACGGGAACGTGTCTCCGGGCACAGTGAACAGCAGGTCGTGCATCGACGTACCACAGTGAACGTGCTGCGACCAGCGCCCGCGTGCTGCGACAAGTGTTGTCGCATTGCTCAGGGCAGCAGGAACACGGAGGCGGTTCCTCAAGAAGTCGAGGCTCTCGACCCACGAGTCATAAGTGCTGTGCACGCCTCGATCGTGCCTCAGGCGGGGCTCCTTGGCGAGCGTCTTCTAGTGGTTGATGCCAGCGGACCGCCTACTTCTGCGCGGATTTCCACTCCACACGGCTGCGTGAACCGGGCGAGGGCGCCTGTGGACGCACTCACGGGCTCGCAGCAAACTGTTGTCACCATCAAACTCGGCGGCGGCAACCGCATGACCCCGCATCGCCCCGCGACCAACTCGCCGCCCCGCCCCATCTTGATTCATCGCCTACATTCCCGGGAATACGGCGGAATCGAATATGGCGGGTTACCAGTAAACGTCGCCGTTTTCATCAGGTGAACCGCCGGCTCTGATGAGGGTTGTTACGGGTTCGACTACTCCATGTCGGTGCCCGACAACATCCGGAAGACGATGCCCTGTCCATCTGACGAATCATGCCAACCTAAGCCGATCGGAATGGTTTCGCACTGATGGGGTTTGGGGATTCGCATCGTCGGGAAAAATCAACCTATGCGAACACTCATTGCCCGTTCGACCATCGCCATTCTTGCCGCTGCTGCTGCCATGTCGCTGTTCGGGGCCGGGATCAGTTCGGCAGAGCCCCTGAACTGTATCAACGGACAGTTCTGGGATCCGATCACCAACACCTGCCAGACGCCCCGTCCAGCGGACAACTGTGCGCCCGGTGAGTACTGGAACGCTTTGTCCAATGTCTGCCGGCCTATCGGTCAACTCTAGCCCGCTTCGCCGCCCCAGGTGGCGAGGAATACGACGGAATCGGATATGCAGCGTTACCAGTAGAGCGCGCTGTATTGCACTGCGGCCCAACCGTTCTCAACTATCGCGCAAGGCCGAGGAATGCCATCATCGCTCGCTCGACTTCGACGACTTGCTCCGCCGTCAGACGACCGACTCGGGCGTGGACGTTCGACCTTTTGACGGTTGTGAGCTTGTCGATCATCACGTCACTGTCGTGATCAAGTCCGGATAACCGGCCGTCTCCGCCGGTTATCCGGATGCGCATCAACGGCGCATCCAACAGCGTGCTGGACATGGGAGCAACAGTTACAGAACTCGTGGCATCAAAGAGATCATCCTGAACAATCACCGCGGGACGCGGTTTGGTTGCGTAGACGCCTCCCGCCACGGTCCAGATCTCCCCTCGGTTCACTCCTCGTCCCATGGCGTCGAGATGGCCTCAATGAAGTCCTGGTCATCGGTGCTTTCGTCCGCTCGCGCGACCAACGAAGCCTGACGATGCGCCTCGGCGGCAAAACTCTCAGTGCGCACGTCAGGCACCCAGACCTGCACCGGTCGCAGCCCCCGCTCCCGCATCCGCCGTCGGTACTCGCCGACCCTTTCCCTCACTGCCATGCCGCAATGTTACATGTAACGCCGAATCGGGGCAGCCCGATAGCCGGATCGGCCGATGCAGCAAACAAACCTCCAAGCCACAGGGTCCCGCTCGACGGTTCGCCCGAGCTACCTGAAACTAGTCATCAGCACGAGCCTCGTGAAGCTGTTCCAACTTTGGCGCACCACTTTGCGGCCGGGTGGAATACGCCGGGATCGAATACGGAGGTTTACCAGTAAAGTACGCCCTGTTGCGCTGCACCCCAATTGTTTTCATCCGACAGCGATGCTGCGCCGGGGGCTTGGCATTACACATCCAGGACGAAGCGCACTACTTGGTCAATGGCTTGCATCTGTTCTGGACTAATCACTCCCTGGCGAGATGACAGTCGTTCGACGGAGACCACTCGCAGTTGGTCGCAGCGAACATAGGAAGTATGGTCCAGCCCGCTGTTCTCTGGCTCAAGTTCGACGTGGCTTCGCAAGCCGTAACCAACGGTCGTGATCGGTACGACGACCACCAGACCGCCCGGTCCATTGTTGAGAATGTCGACCGACACCACCGCCGCCAGCCGTCGAATGACTGAACTCGGTGCATATCCAGGCGAAAGCCGTTGGCTCGGGCAACAACCCTACGATGTGAAGAGTTCATGGAGATGCTGATCGATTGCGGCGAGGGCCTCCCCGGGATTGATGACCTCCAGGTCGAGAAGGGGCGTCAAGCCGGTCAACGCAAGGATACGGTCGGTCTCGGTGTTCACGTCGCGATGGCGTGCGATCTCTCCATCCGTAATCGCTTGCGCGATGATCACTTTGACCTGTTCCCGCCCCTGGCGTAGGCCCTCGCGCGTGTGATCGCGAATCGCGTTGTCGTGCAGTGCTTCGAGAACGTAGGCGGCATTCATTCGGCTCGTCGCGCGCGCATCGTCATGCAGCGGCAGCATTTCGGTGAGTATCAACCGCAGGACGTCTCGCGGATGCGGCACCGCGCCGAGCGCCTCCAGACCACGCGCCACTCGCTGAGCAGTCTGTTCGGCAGCGAAGTCCATCGCGAAAGAAAGCAACTCCCGACGACTCGCGAAGTAATGCTGGAGTTGGCCGTGTGACATCTCGGCCTCCGTCGCCACCTCACGCACACTCAGACGAAGGACCCCGCGTTGATCCACCACGCGCCACAGGGCGCGAGCGATGGTTTCGCGGCGTTCTCGATGGTCGACCTGTTTCGGCAACGCGCACCCCTTTCGGTTATTACCATACATCTGACATAATACAGTTGGCTTGGAAAGGTGGTGCGAGTGACAGGTCTGCCGAGGAACGTCGAAGCACTCACTGAGGACCGCGACCGGTCGAGCCGGGCGGAGGTTGACGGCGCGCCACACGCCCGGGCGAGCGCAGCCGCTTCGAGTTCGGGAGGGCGCAATGACCGCATTCGCCGACCCTGAGCTGGAGGCAGCATATTTCGCGGCATACGACGCGGTGATGGCAAATTGGCCGGTGCCGGCCGAGACGGTAGATCTTTCGGGGCGATTCGGAACGACACGAGTCACGTCCGCAGGCCCGACCGCAGCGCCGTCGCTGGTCCTGCTCCACGGATACAGCGGCACGTCCGGAATGTGGTACCCGGTAGTCGGTTCGCTGGCCGAGGAGAACCATGTGCGGGCCGTGGACACCATGGGCGAGCCGGGCCGCAGCCGACACACCGGCGCCGCCTTGACCAGCATGGAAGATCTGGTGGACTGGCTGGCCGAAACTTTCGATCTGCTCGAGTTGCCCGCCGCCGACCTGTGCGGCCAATCCTTGGGCGGGCATCTCGCGCTCCGGTTCGCGCTCACCCATCCCGAACGGGTGAAGCGGCTGGTTTTGCTCGATCCGCCTCTGGTCTTCGCCGGGCTCAGCCCCGAGTTCGAGGAGCTGGGCCGGAATCGCGACCCGCACCCGACTTTCGAAGATGCCCGCGCGATCCTGGCACCGGGCGCCCCCGGCAGCGGACCGGCGCATCTGGAGGTCTACCTCGACCTGCTCGCTCACGGAGCCGCTCACTTCCCGGCCTCGCCGATCGTTCATCCCCGCCTGCCGGAAGGGTTGACGCACCTGCCGGTCCCGACGCTCGTCGCCCTGGCCGGGGCGAGCCAGATACATGATTCGGAGGCGGCCGCGGAAGTCGCGCGGCGTGCCGGGGCGCACACGGTGATTCTCCCCGGTGCGGGGCACAGCCTCCTGGCCGACGTCGAACCTGTCCGCAGCCTCGTCGTCGAACACCTCCGGCGGAGGGACTGGCCGACCTGATGCCGCGACCGCGGACCCACCTTAGGGGCTGCGCCGACACACGTTACCCCGTTGTCCCCTAAGATATTTCGCCGGAACTACCGGTCGCTCGTACTTCGACCTAGCAGGTCCCGTTCCAGGAAATCTCGGAAGATTCGCGCGAGACTCGTCGCGATTGGGTCGGAGTAATCTCCGAGTCGGTTTCCGAGTTGAAAGGCCTCGTTGATAACGGCCCGACGTGGCAGCTCAGCACGGACCTCGTCGCCAAATTCCGTCTGTACCTGTTCCCTGATCGACTGGTCGATGCCGTTTCTACGGTCGAAACCGGATAAAACTACACCACACCACCTGAGTGGATGTGTTCGTTGGATACGCTCAACTCTGTCACGGGCCTCGCGGGCTTTGCGCACCGCATCAAGGGTCGGAGTGATCGGCGCGTACGCAACATCACCTAGATGCATTGCCAGGGCTTCCAGAGAGCCAGTGCGGCCGCCGGTGTCGATCAAAACAACCTCATAACGACCAAAGATGCCGGCAGCATCAAAGATGGCCCGCAACAATCCGGTGTCCGATACGCCGAAGCCCGCAACACGGCCTAAGGAAGCACCTGCAGGCAACAAATCGATGCCGGGCCATCTAGTTTCGATGATCTCCTCATCGATTCGCTTCGCGCCCTTGTCGGGATTCCCCCAAAAACTGATATCGGCGTCCTCGAGCACCGAACCCAAGCCGGTCGAATGCTGCGACACTCCAAAGTGATTGGACAGATTCCGCTCTGGGTCTGCGTCGACTAACAACGCGGAGATCCCGGCCCGCGAGGCTTCCCCCGCCAGCATCATCTGCCACAGCGTTTTCGCTGTGCCGCCCTTACCCGAGAGCACCAGCACCGAAACAGCTACCATTGCGAGCCTCTATGCAACGCGTGACTCACCTCGCCGTACTCCCCCATCGTGGTCGCGCTGTTGCCAGACACCGTGCGTTCTCAGCTTATATGTCGAACACCGGCTATCCCGTCGTCACCCGATGCGAACGGGTATCACGGTGCAGGGCCCATGGAAGCTGGCGTGACCGTTTCGGTGCGATCTACACGCCGCCGCGGCGCAGCATCCGACCCTGTGCGGTCTTGAAGTCAATCTTCTTGCCGCGCAACCAGGTACTGGTCACGACACCGGCGAGTGCACGTCCGTCGTACGGGCTGATCGGGTTCTTGTGGTGCAGCTTGTGCACGTCGACGACCTGCGCAGACTCGGGCTCGAAGATCGCGAAGTCGGCGTCGTAGCCGAGCGCGATCTTGCCCTTGTTGTTCAATCCGGCGAGCGCGGCGGGTTTGGCCGCCATCCACTCGAGCACCTGCGTGAGCTTTATCCCGCGACGCTTGGCCTCGGTCCAGATCAACGACAGGCCGAGCTGTAGCGACGCGACGCCGCCCCAGGCAACACCGAAGTCACCGTTCTCGACGTCCTTCAGGTCGACCGTCGACGGTGAGTGATCAGAGACGATGCAGTCGATCGTGCCGTCGATCAGGCCCTGCCACAGAAGTTCCCGATTCGACGCCTCACGGATCGGTGGACAGCACTTGAATGCGGTCGCGCCGTTGGGGATCTCCTCGGCGAGGAGCGTCAGGTAGTGCGGGCACGTCTCGACAGAGATCCTGACGCCGTCGCGCTTGGCCGTCGCGAGCATCGGCAGCGCGTCCGACGACGACAGGTGCAGGATATGCGCGCGGGCACCGGTCCACCGAGCGCGCTCGATGACCTCGGCGATCGCCACGTTCTCGGCGCCGCGCGGTCGCGACGCCAGGAAGCGTTCGTACTGGTTGCCCTCGGCCGAGGGGGCATGGTCGATGGCGCGGGAGTCCTCGGCATGCACGATCATCATGGAGTCGAAGCCGGCCAACACGGCCATGTCCTTCTCCATCTCGTCCGCGTCGAGATGCGGGAACTCGTCGACGCCGGAGTGCAGTAGGAAGCATTTGAAGCCGAACACGCCGTCGTCGTGAAGACCGCGCAGATCATCGGTGTTGCCGGGGATCGCGCCGCCCCAGAAGCCGACGTCGATGTGTGTCTTGCCCGATGCCGCCGCGCGTTTGGCGTTGAGTGCGTCGACGTTGACCGTCGGCGGTATGGAGTTGAGCGGCATGTCGATCAGCGTGGTCACTCCGCCCGCCGCCGCTGCGCGGGTAGCGGAGTCGAACCCCTCCCACTCGGTTCGGCCCGGCTCGTTGACGTGCACGTGCGTATCGACCAAGCCGGGGATCATGACCTGCTCGTCGGTGAGTTCGACGATCTCCGTGCCGGTGAGGCCACTCCCCAGCGGCTCGATCGCGACGACGCGACCGTCGCGGATACCGATCTCGCGGGCGACGATTCCCGCCGTCGTCAGCGTGCGTTCGCCGCGGACCACCAGGTCGAATTCAGGGTGGTTCGACGTCTCGGGTGCGGCGGCGGTCATCGGCAGCTCTCCATGGCTAGCAGCATAATTCCTCATCGTGGAAATGACACTCCACCCTTCGGGCAACTCTAAGTGTGAGCGCTGACACAGTCAATCGCGCCAAAAGCTTGACAGTCGGTGTCTGCATGCGAGTTACTTACTAAATTCGTGGAATATTACTTCCACATAATGGAATGTATGCGCCGGCATTGAGCGGCGGCGCACCGACCGTGACAGGCCTATCCATGACCACAGAGTCCACCGGGCTCATCGGCGACTCCAGTCGTACCGGTGCAACCCCGTCCGCCGACGTCAGTCCGCATCTGTACAACGCCGATCTCGCGCCCACCAAGCGCGAAGGTCGACGGTGGGGCGCATACAACATCTTCACCTTGTGGGCGAACGACGTACACAGCCTGGGGAACTATTCGTTCGCCATCGGCCTGTTCGCCCTTGGCCTCGGTGGGTGGCAGATCCTGCTGGTGCTCGGACTCGGTGGCGCCTTCCTCTTCCTGCTGCTCAGCCTGTCCGGGTTCATGGGGGAAAAGACCGGTGTCCCGTTCCCGGTGATGAGCCGCATCTCGTTCGGCACCCGCGGCGCGCAGATCCCCGCCGTCATCCGTGGCGCGGTCGCGATCGCATGGTTCGGCATCCAGACGTACCTCGCGTCTGTGGTGCTGCGCATCTTGATCGTCGCGCTCGCACCGTCGGCCCAGACCCTCGACTCGAACAGCTTCCTGGAGTTGTCGACGCTCGGCTGGATCTCGTTCGTCGGGTTGTGGGTGATCCAGGTGGTCATCGTCAGCTACGGCATGGAGATGATCCGCAAGTACGAGGCGGTCGCCGGTCCGGTCATTCTGATCACGATGGTCGCGCTCGCGATCTGGATGCTCAGCAGCGCCGACTGGTCCATCGCGTGGACCACGCCCGACTCGCTGACCGGCGTCGACATGTGGCTGAAGATCGTTGGCGGCGCCAGCCTGTGGGTCGCGATCTACGGCACGTTCGTCCTCAACTTCTGCGACTTCACCCGTAACGCGACGTCGAAGCGGGCCATCGTGAAAGGCAACTTCTGGGGCATCCCGCTCAACATGCTGGTGTTCGGCAGCATCGTCATCACCCTGGCCGGTGCTCAGTTCCGCATCGACGGACGCATCATCGAATCGCCCGCCGACATCGTCAAGGAAGTGCCGAACACCCTGCTGCTGGTGCTCGCGGGACTCGCGCTGCTGATCCTGACCATCGCGGTGAACCTGATGGCGAACTTCGTCGCCCCGATCTATGCGCTCAACAACCTGTTCCCCAAGCACCTCAACTTCCGTCGCGCAGCACTCATCTCGGCCGTCATCGGCCTGGTGATCCTGCCGTGGAACCTGTACAACTCCCCTGCGGTCATCAACTACTTCCTCGGCGGCCTCGGCGCCATTCTCGGGCCGCTGTTCGGCATCATCATGGCCGACTACTGGTTGGTGCGTCGTTCCAAGATCAACGTTCTCGCCCTGTTCTCGACCGATGCGTCCGGTGAATACCACTACGCGAAGGGCATCAACGTGCGTGCCGTGGTCGCCCTCGTCATCACGGCGGTCGTGGCACTGCTGCTCGCGTTCGTTCCGGCGTTCAGAGTTGTCTCGGAGTTCTCCTGGTTCATCGGTGCAGGACTCGGTGCGATCGTGTACCTGGCGGTCGCAGACCGCCGAGGACCGTTCCACGACATCTCCGGTGAGCCCATCGCCGTGGCGAGCACGCACTAGACAGGAACCGCCATGAGAATCCTCGTAGCCAACGTCAATACGACGGTCTCGATGACCGATGCGATCGCAGAGTCGGCGCGCGGTGTCGCGTCCCCGGGTACCGAGATCGTCGGCATCACACCGCGTTTCGGCGCGGACTCGTGTGAAGGAAACTTCGAGAGCTACCTCGCGGCCATCGCCGTCATGGACGCGATCACGTCGTACCCCGAGCCGTTCGACGCGGTGATCCAGGCCGGCTACGGCGAGCACGGTCGGGAAGGTCTGCAGGAGTTGCTCGACGTCCCGGTGGTCGACATCACCGAGGCGGCGGCGTCGACGGCGATGTATCTGGGACACAAGTACTCGGTCGTCACCACCCTCGACCGCACCGTCCCGCTGATCGAAGACCGTCTCAAGCTGGCGGGACTCGACGCACGATGCGCGTCGGTGCGCGCGTCCGGCCTCGGTGTGCTCGAACTCGAATCGGATCCGGAGCGGGCGGTCGAGGCGATCGTCCGCCAGTCTCGAGAGGCCGTCGAGAACGATCACGCCGAAGTGATCTGTCTCGGCTGCGGTGGCATGGCCGAGCTCGAAGCGAAGGTGAGGGCCGCGACCGGCGTCCCGATCGTCGACGGAGTCCGCTCGGCGGTCACCATCGCCGAAGGGCTGGTCCGGATGGGCCTGTCCACCTCGAAGGTGCGCACCTACGCGACTCCGCGCGAGAAGAGGGTCATCGGCTGGCCATTTCAGTTGTAGGCCAACGAGATAGCCGTCAGAGGATGATCTGGCGGTTGACGTCCTTGTACAGCAGGTAACGGAAGTTCGACGGCCCGCCCGCGTAGCACGCCTGCGGGCAGAAGGCGCGCAGCGAGAGGAAGTCGCCTTCCTGGACTTCCACCCAGTCTCCGTTGAGGTGATAGACGGCCTTGCCTTCGAGCATCAGGAGCCCGTGTTCCATCACGTGGGTCTCGGCGAACGGAATGGTCGCGCCGGGCTCGAAGGTGACGACGTTGACGTGCATGTCGTAGGCGAGGTCCTGCGGGTCGAGCATGCGCGTCGTGCGCCATTTGCCTTCGGTACCGGGCATGGCTGATGGTTCGATGTCCTGTTCGTTGCCGAACTTCACCGACGCCGTGTGGCCCTCGATCGCCTCGTAGCGCTTGCGGATCCACACGAACGTCGCGTCGACGTCGCCGTTGTTGTGGGCCGACCAGTCGGTACCGGCCGGCAGGTAGGCGAAGCCGCCCTCGGTGAGGGTCTGCGACTGACCTGCCGCGTCGACGGTGAGCGCACCGGAGGTGACGAACAGGAAGCTCTGCACCTCGGGCTGCGGCTCGGGTCGCTGCGCCCCACCGCCCGGCTTGACCTCGACGATCGCCTGGTAATACGTCGTCGCACCACCGGCGACCGGGCGGTTGATGATCCATGCGCGCGTATCGGTCCACTCCGGGAACACCGAGGTGACGATGTCCGAGAGGACGCCGCGCGGGATCACGGTGTAGGCCTCGGTGACGATGGCGCGGTCGGTCAGCAGATCGGTCTGCGGGGGCAGGCCGCCGCGGGGCGTGTAGTACGACGCAGTGGTCACTGATTGCTCCTGGTTGTGCGGCCGAGCGCGATGTCGCGCACGGTGGACATGGAGAGATCGGTGGCTGTCTCGATCTCATCGACAGTGAGGGCGCCGCACACGCTGCCACGATGGATCACGTCGGCGAGCGCGCGGGCGGTGGCCGGCTCGTCCATGACGGTCGAGTCGAGCTGGTGGACATAGTTGCGCAGGCGTGTCGCGGCCGGCGCGAAGGCGCCACGGTAGAACGCGTAGGTCGCCAGGTATCGGGTGACCAGTTGGGCGGGGTGCATGTCCCAGCCCTGGTAGATACCGCGTTCCAGGTGGCGCCGGACGAGGCGCGCGTGCAACTTCCACGCCATGGCGACGTTGTCGGGCTCGCCGACCGGGAGGATGTTGGTCGAGCCGTCGGACATGTGCACGCCGGTGCCTGCGACGGCCAGTTGCATGACGTTCTTGGCGTGGTCTGCCGCCGGATGCTCCATCGACTGGTAGGCGGCGGCGATACCGAGTGCCGCCGAGTAGTCGTAGGTCCCGTAGTGCAGCGAGCTGACGCGGCCCTGGCCAGCGTGAATGAACTGGGCAACGGGTGCGCGCCCATCGGCGCCGAGGATCGCCTGCGGTGTTTCAACCTGCACTTCGAAGCGGATGCGCCCGACCGGCAGGTCGTTCGCGGCTTCGAGCGCGCCCGCGACCACGACCATCGCCTCGACCTGGTCGACGGACGTCACCTTCGGCAAGGTGAGGGTCAGGCCGCCAGGGAGGCCGCCGGATTCGACGAGTCCGCTGACGAACATGTCCAGCGTGCGCAGTCCGCGGGCCCGGGTGCCGGCTTCGAAGCACTTGAAGCGGGTGCCGACGAACGGCGTCGAGGTGCCCGTGTCGAGCGCGGTCCGCAGCGCGGCGATCGCCCGTGCGACATCGGCGTCCTCGGTCGCGTCGTCGAAAGTGCCGTAGCCGTCCTCGAAGTCGATGCGCAGGTCTTCGATCGGCTCGGTGGTCAGCTTGTCCTCGACGAGGACGGCGAGAGTCTCGGGTGCACAGTCGGTTTCGCTGCTCGCACCCACGAGTGCGGCCACTGCGTCGAGCCCGCCTGCGTCCTTCGCGGCAGCGAGGGCGGTTGATCCCCAGTCAGCGGGCATCGTCGCCGAGTACCGGTTGCCCGGAATGTAGACGGTGTGGACAGGCTGCCGACGGCCGTCGTCGCCTGGGTATCGGTTCACCAATTGTGCGTCGGCGGCCGAGAGGCGGCGGTCGACGTCGGCCAGCACCGCATCGTCGAGGCGTCGTGTCACAGATGTGCCTCCCCTGTCTGGAAGTTGCCGTGGAAACAGAATTCCACATTGTGGAGTTTAGCGCGAGTGTTACCGGCGCACCATGCATGTATCCTTATCCACAATTTCTTCCATATTGCGGAAGTTATCGTGTGCATGTTGGATGGAACGACAATCGTCGACAGGGAGTGGACTGTATGGCGGAGAAGACCGGCGGCGTGCAGTCGGTGGAGCGCGCGTTCGAGTTGATGGAGTTGATTGGGCGTGCCGGAGGAGAGTGCTCGCTGACGGAGTTATCGGCGGAGTCTCCGTTGCCGCCGCCGACAATTCACCGCTTCCTGCGCACACTGGTCGGAATCGGCTACGTGCGCCAACTGCCCAATCGCCGCTACGCCTTGGGGCCGAGATTGATTCGGCTTGGCGAAGTAGCGAACCGCCAGTTGGGCGCGGTCGCCGCTCCGGTGCTGCAGTCGTTGGTCGATGAACTGTCGGAGACGGCGAGTCTCGCGGTACTTGACGGTGACATGGTGATCTACACCGGACATGCTCTGCCTCCGAAGCTGATGCGGACGGACAGTGAGGTCGGCAAGCGCGTCGGTCTGCACACAACCGGTGTGGGCAAAGCGGTTTTGGGTGAGTTGGATGATGCACGCATTCTGAAACTGGTCACGCAGTCTGGATTTCCCGCACCGACCGAGAACAGTGCGTCCACCCTTTCTGCGGTGTTCGCCAACGTCGAACGCGTGCGCGTCGACGGTTATGCGATCGACAACGAGGAGTTCGAGATCGGTGTTCGCTCCGTCGCGATGGCGGTGCCTGGCGCTCCGACGCCGATGGCAATCGGCATCTCCGGGCCCTCGGCTCACGTCAACGAGGAATTGATCGCTCGAGCCGTTCCCGCACTGAAGAAGGCGACCGGCGTGATCTCGGAAGCCCTGATCGGGGCGAGGGAGCAGTAGCCCACTGCTCCGGAATCCGTACGCGACGAATACTAGAACGTGTTCTAATTCCGTGTATGTCCAGTTCGGCGGAGGGGCACGCTGACCCCGCGTTTGCGGAAGTGAAAGCCGTCTTTGAAGCAAGTCTGGCCAACGGTGACGACCTCGGCGCCGCGGTGGCGGTATTCGTCGACGGTCGTGCGGTGGTGGACCTTTGGGGAGGCATCGCCGACAGACGGACCGGACGTCCGTGGACGCGCGACACCGCGTGTCCGACCTTTTCCTGCACCAAGGGTGTGACGGCAACCGCGGCCCTCGTGGTCGCCCAGCAGCGCGGCCACGGTGCCGACGAACCAGTGAGTGCCTGGTGGCCGGAATTCGCCCAACACGACAAGCACGAGACCACACTGAGCGACCTGATGGCCCACCGGGCCGGGTTGCCCGTCTTGGAGCGCCCGGTTTCGGTGACCGAAGCCGCAGATCCTGCGGCCATGGCCGACCTGTTGGCGCGCCAATGCCCCCTCTGGCAGCCCGGGACTGAACATGGTTATCACGCTTTGACTTTCGGATGGCTGGTCGGCGAATTCGTGCGCCGCCAGACCGGTATGACAGTCGGCGAGTTCACTCGGCGCCACTTGGGTGATCGGCTGCTCATCGGCGCTTCCGGTGCGGCGGTGCGCGAGGCTGCCCGGATCAGCTCGCCACCACCTGAGCAGCGTGTCTGGAGCGCCGAGAACGCGCCGCCGATACCGGACGATATTCTCGCCGAGATGGCGGCCGCGATGGCCGATCCAGAATCGCTGTTTCTCCGGGCAGCATCGAATCCCGTTGCATCCTATAATGATCCAGACGTACTGGCGGCCGGCTGGCCCGCGGCCGGCCTAGTCGCCACCGCTCGTGATCTGGCTCAATTCTATGGCGACCTGATCAGCGGAACCCTCGTCGCCCCAGGTCTCCTGCGAGAAGCGATCGCCGAACGCGTACGCGGCCACGACCGGGTGCTGCGCTTGGAAAGTGCATTCGGGCTCGGCTACATGCTGCCGTCGCAGAACTTCGTGGTCCCCGAACCCGCACAACAGACTGCTTTCGGTCACCCGGGGGCCGGTGGCTCGGTGGGCCTGGCAGATCTCGAACACAAGGTGGCCTTCGCCTTCGTGCCCAATCTGTGCCGCGACTGGCTGGCAGGTGATCGCCGAGCCTATCGGCTCATCGCCGCGGTGTACGACGCGCTGTGACTGCGCGACGCAACCGACACGCGCGATGTTCCATCCCACGCCGACCAGCACGACAGCAAACAACCACGCATAGTTGGTGCGGTCGGCCGTCCGAAGCGGTGCACGAGCGGATCAACACGGCAACATGAACAGCTGCGCGGTCGGGCTATGCGGCGTATCCGCCGTCGATCCTCAGTACTGCGCCGGTGACGTAGGAGGCCTGGGGGCTGGCGAGGAAGGCGACACCTGCGGCGATCTCCTCCGGCCTGCCGTACCGCCCCATCGCCGTTGTCGTAAGAAACATCGATGCGGCTGGGCCGTCGGCAGGGTTTCCTTCGGTGTCGATGAATCCGGGCTAGATGACATTGACCGTGATACCCCGGTGTGCCAGATCGCGGGCTGCGCCCCGGCTGAAGCCCTCGAGGGCAGATTTCGTGCCCGTGTAGTACGCCATCCCCTGGAAACCCGCCCGAGTAGCCACGCCCGAGCTGATACTGACGATCCGCCCGCCGTCGGGCAGTAACGGCACCGCCGCGTGGATCCCAGCCACCACGCTGGTGTAGTTGACGGCGAGCTGCCGCTCGATGGCGGACTCGTCGACCAGCTCACTGTCGACGAGTCCGCCACCACCCGCGGCCGCGTTGTTGACCAGAATGTCGATCTTTCCGAAGTGCTCCACCACGCGCCGTATCAGGCCCACAGCCTGTCCGGCATCGGCCTGGTCGGCTTGGAAGGCCGCCGCGCGCACTCCTTTTGCCTCCAAGTCGGCGACTACGGCCCTGGCTCGATCCGCCGAGGACGAGTAGCTGATCGCGACGTCGGCTCCTTCGTCAGCCAACGCCAGCGCCGACGCCGCCCCGATCCCCCGCGATCCGCCTGTCACGATCGCCACCTTGTTGTCCAGCTTTCCCACGTGCTTCCCACTTCCCTGGTGCGACTTAACCTTCCGTGGATTTCTTGACCACGCGGTCCACAATAACCTCCACGATAACCATAGTGGACCGCATGGTCAAAAAACCGTAACCTGTGCTGCATGGCACGTCCGCGATCGTTCGATGAGAAGCAGGTGTTGACCGCCGTCTGTGATCAGTTCTGGGACGCCGGTTACGGTGCGACCTCGCTAGAGGACCTGATGCGAGTGAGCGGGCTCGGCAAAGGCAGCCTCTATGCAGCGTTCGGTGACAAGCATCGGCTCTTCCTCCAAGCACTGCAGGGCTACACGGACACCAGGCATGAGCTTCTGAGGAAAACGCTCACCGAGACTCCACGGGCTCTGGACGCACTTCGCAAGCTCCTCGAGGCACCGACCGAGGCCGATTCGCGGCGTGGCTGCCTGATGGCCAACAGCACCTATGAGCTCGGTCATGCCGATCCGGAAGTCCTCGCCCACGCCCACCGCACCTACGAGACGTCCACCGCACTGATCGGCGACTGTGTCGCCCGCGCGCAACGCGAGGGCGACGTGCCGGTCGGGGCGCATCCGATCGCGTTCGCACGGGCACTCCTGGCCGCGCAACAGGGGCTAGTGTTCATGGGCCGGACCGGTTTGGATAAGGACACACTCGCCGCCACGGCACGATCGCTCGCGGCCCAACTCCTGCCCGATCGCTCCGGCGACTAGGAACAATGCCGGAATGAGCCCCATCGCCGAATTTGACTTCATCATCGTGGGAGCAGGCAGCGCGGGATGCCTGCTCGCCAATCGGCTCAGCGCCAACCCTGATCACCGTGTGTTGTTGATCGAGGCCGGCGGCAAAGACGACTGGTTCTGGATCAAGGTGCCAGTGGGCTATCTGTACACAATTGCCAACCCCCGCACCGACTGGTGCTTCACGACCGAGGCCGATCTAGGTCTGGCCGGCCGCAGCATTCACTACGCGCGGGGCCGCGGTATCGGCGGCAGTTCGTCGATCAACGCCATGATCCATATGCGTGGACAGGCCAGCGATTACGAGCTGTGGGCGCAGGCCACCGGTGACGATCGATGGCTGTGGGGTGGCCCGGGCGGTGCCGGCGAGACCCTGTCGATCTACAAGAAGTTGGAAGACTACTTCGGCGGCGCCGACGAATGGCACGGCGCCGGTGGCGAAATCGCCGTCGAGCGGCCGCGGGTGCGCTGGAAGATCTTGGACGCCTGGCAGGACGCCGCTGCCCAAGTGGGCATCTCCCCGATCGACGAGTTCAATCGCGGTGACAACGCCGGCAGCGCCTACTTCCACGTCAACCAACGCCGTGGCCGTCGCTGGTCGATGGCAGATGCTTTCCTGCATCCCGTCGCCCATCGACCCAATCTCACCGTGTACACCCAGGCCCAGGCCTTGCGGCTGCTGATGGACGACCAGGTCCGCGAGGATCAGCGTCGAGGTGCCTGGACCACAGCCGCACACCGGGCCATCGGTGTGCAGCTGCTCAAAGACGGCCAGATCGTTGACGTCCACGCCCGTCAGGAAGTGATCCTGAGTGCCGGAGCGATCGGGTCGCCGCACCTCATGCAGGCCTCGGGTCTGGGCCCGGCCGGACTGCTCACCCAGCATGACGTGCCGGTGGCCGTCGACCTGCCGGGCGTCGGTGAAAACCTCCAGGACCACCTGCAGTTGCGAACGGTCTACCGGGTGCGGGGCGCCCGAACCGTCAACACGTTGTACCGCAACTGG
The DNA here is from genome assembly GCF_011745145.1 of Mycobacterium sp. DL440. Taxonomy (NCBI): domain Bacteria; kingdom Bacillati; phylum Actinomycetota; class Actinomycetes; order Mycobacteriales; family Mycobacteriaceae; genus Mycobacterium; species Mycobacterium sp. DL440. The sequence continues at coordinate 2,288,278 of NZ_CP050191.1, forward strand.
ATCACCCGTGGCGGCATGGGGGTTCAGTACCTGATGCTGCGCTCCGGACCCATGACGATGCCACCGTCCACGCTGGGAGCTTTCGCCAAGAGCGACCCGGGGCTGGCCAGTCCCGATATGGAATGGCACGTGCAGCCCTTGTCGTTGGCCAAGTTCGGTGAACCTCTGCACCGTTTCGGAGCCATCACGCCCTCGGTCTGCAATCTGCGACCCAGCTCGCGTGGGCATGTGCGCCTTGCCGGTGCAGATCCGCTGACCTACCCGAAGATCGTCTGCAATTACCTGTCCACAGACGCCGATCGCCAAGTCGCAGTCCGCGGGTTGCGGATGACCCGGCGGATCATGGCGGCATCTCCCCTGGCCCGTTATTGCCCGGAAGAAATACTGCCCGGCCCGCAACTCGTGAGTGACGAAGACCTGCAGCAGGCGGCCCGTGAACTCGGTACAACAATCTTCCACCCGGTGGGCACCTGCGCGATGGGAGCCTTTGACGCACAAGGCCTTCCGCGATCAGCCGCCACGGTGCTCGACACCGACTGCCGCGTGTACCGCGTCGCCGGCCTGCGAGTGGTCGATGCTTCGGCGATGCCCACCATCACTTCCGGCAACACCAACGCGCCGGTCATGCTGATCGCAGAGCGCGCTGCGCGGGCGATCCTGGAATAGGTTCGGTCTACGTGCGCAAGCTAAGCACGCGGCAGTGAGACGCGCCATCGGCGTCAGTCGATGCGATGGCGCAATGTAGGGACGACTTCTTTGCCCGGCCAACGATTTCCTTGATCGCGATCCACTGCTTCTCAGGGCGCACTCGTCCTCAGCGGTCATGCGGCCATTGAACCATGCTTGTGCGGCACATATCCGACAGTCGCGTCGGTAAAACCCCAAATCCCTTGGTCGCCGGGACGACTCGGCCGCAACCGGCCACGACTTGGTGCAATCTCGCACATGACATGTAAGTGTGCTGTTGACTTTGGATATGCGACGGACAACTGCGGTGGCTGGCGGTGTGGCGTATTTCGTCGCTGTGCCGGGGGTTATTGCGGGACTGGCGCCGTGGGTGATTACAGGTTGGCAGTTTCACGGATCGTCGACGGCGTTACGAGTGGTCGCCGCTGCAATGATCTCGGTCGGACTGATCCCGCTAGTGTCGGCATTCGCCGAGTTTGTAAAGGCCGGCGGCACGCCTTCGCCGACCGCCTCACCGCGCAGCTTGGTTGTCGCCGGCTTCAATCGATACGTCCGCAATCCGATGTATGTCGGAGTCCTGTTGATCATCCTGGGGCAAGCTTTGTTGTTCGGCAGCGTCGACCTGGCGATTTATGGCGTTCTGTTCTGGGCTTCCGTGGCCGCCTTCGTCCACTGGTACGAAGAGCCCACGCTCAGCCAGCGGTTCGGCGCGGCCTACGATGCGTACCGCCGAGCGGTTCCAGCCTGGCGTCCCCGACTACACCCTTGGGTCCCAAACCCGTAGTCCAAAACTTGGCTGTTTCACCCGATGAATCATCATGTTCCTTGCCGGCCCCTGTCAGTCCGGACCCCAGCGGAGCCTCCTGCCGGGGCAGAGTCATCCGGTGTGCCGACAGGTCGTAGTCGCGCTCCTCCTGCGGAATCGGCGAGCCGAAGCCACACGGCCGAGCCTTGGATAGGTGCTCCCCTGCCGCTTCGTCCGGATCTGACTCGGGAACGTCTATGCAGCAATCGAATACGCATGGTTGCCAGTAGATGGATCCGTTTCATCTGAACTGGTAGCAGTTGAGACTCAGAGATCGAGGACGACGCGTAGCGGCGCATCGACGCGGCGCATTTCGTCGAAGCTTAGGAACCCGACGCTCTTGCCGAGTCGGCCTGGGTCGACCGCTGCGGCCTGCTCGGCAAGTACCCGGGTGTTCACGCCGCCGATTCAACTTCGGGTCGGAAGCTTGCGGCACGAGCCGAGGTAGAGGTCGGTGCAACCAGCCAGGTCGACAGCGGCAGTTGATCTGACTGGACTACTACGGCGTAGCGGGAACCGGGCTGCTCGTGACCGCGACTCCCCCGCGGGGCACGCAACTGAAAGACCTCACCACGCACGCAGCGTCTCCATGTCCCGCAGCACCTGCATGGCCTCAGCGCGGTCGGCCTCGTCGTTGGCAAGCCTTTCCGCCTCGGCGCGAATCGCCTCGCCGGCCTTCCGGCGCGCGGCGTCGATGAGAGCTGAGCGAACGGCTACGGACACAGCCGTGCCATCTTTGGTCAAGACTTCCAGCGCCTTCGATGTGTCTTCGTCCGGCCGGAAGGTAATCGCGTCAGCCATTGCACCAATGTATGACGTTTTGTAAGACATTCACTGGTCCGCCTCGGGAACGTTTGCACGGCAGTGACAGTCCCGGCGACGCCTACGCGCCGACAACTGAGTGACTTCGTCGAAGGCTCAAGTCGCGGTTGACTAGTTCCCGCCTGCGTCGGACGGGTCCGTTGCGATGGGGATGGCGTTGTCGATGAGGACGGCTGCCATGGCGGCGGCGGTGGCGAAGGTCTCGGAGTTGAGGACTCGGCTGCGAGCTGAAGCACCGTCCAAGAGCAGCGCGAGTTGTTCGCCGAGCTGTTCGGGGTTGGTGGCGCCGGCCTCGCGGGCGGTTTCGGTGAGCCGCGCGGCAAAGGCTTTCTTGTAGTCGCGGGCACGTACGCGTGCCGGGTGGTCCGGATCGTGGATTTCGACGGCGGCCGCGATGAACGGGCACAGCGGACCGTGGAGGTCGAAGGCGGCAAGGAGCCGTTCACGAGGTGTGAGGTCGGTGCGGTCGAACACCTCGGGCAGCAAGTCGGGATCGAATCGGCGTAGGTGTTCGGCGATCAGCTCGTCCTTGCCCGTGAAGTGCTGGTAAAACGTGCGCTTTGACACCTTGGCCACCGCGCAGAGCTGGTCCATGCCGGTGCTGTTGATGCCTTGATCGCGGAACAGCTGTCGTGAAGCGCTGAGAATACGCTCTTGCGCTCCCCTGCCCCGGCGTAGACCCCGCGGCCCCTTCTCCAGCTCCGTCATAGGCCCAGAGTAGTCCCATTGGGTACCAATCGGTGTGCATAGCTTGTGATCGACGCAATGTTCCGATACGTTAAGGAGACAGATCGGTGTACATACCATCGGCACGATGAATGGAGTGATCATGGGAAAGCTTGATGGCAAGGTCGCGGTGATCACCGGCGCGACAAGTGGTTTGGCGCTGGCCGGCGCCAAGTTGTTCGTTGACGAAGGAGCTCATGTCTTCATCACGGGCCGACGGAAGGACGCGCTGGACGAAGCCGTCGAACTGATCGGGCGGAACGTGACCGGCGTACAGGGCGATTCGGCCGACCTCGACGATTTGGACCGTTTGTTCGACACGGTCAAGCAGGAAAAGGGCGCGATCGACGTGTTGTGGGCAAGTTCCGGGACGGGCGAGCAGAGCAGGCTCGGCGAGATCACCGAGGAACACTTCGATGCGACCTTCTCACTGAACGCGCGCGGCACGCTGTTCACGGTTCAGAAGGCGCTGCCGCTATTCAACGATGGCGGATCGATCTTCATGACCGGGTCAAACGCGTCGCTCAAGGGCTACCCCGAGTGGAGCGTGTACGCAGCGAGCAAGGCCGTGCTGCCCGCCTACGCGCGAGTGTGGGTATCCGAGTTGAAGGACAGGAAGATCCGGGTGAATGTGCTGACCCCCGGCCAGGTCGCCACGCCGAAGCAGGAGGAGTTGTTCGACGAGGAGATGAAAGCGCAGTTCGAATCCCTGATCCCGCGGGGAAAGATGGGCCGCCCCGAGGAGATCGCGTCGGTCGCGCTGTTCCTCGCCTCGGACGACTCGAGCTATGTCAATGGCATGGAGTTGGTTGTCGACGGCGGCACCGCAGCGATCTAGAACAGGCAAGAAGCACACAGGGAGTAGTCGCCATGACCACCTTCGCCCCGCACCGCGACACCGTGGAGTCCTTCGTCGACTGCATGCACGGCGGCGCAGACAAAGATGCTCTTTCCGGCATCCTCGCCGACGATGTGGTGCTGTACAGCCCACTCGGCGATGAACCACTTACCGGCCGCGAGGCAGTCCTGGAAGCCATGCAGACTGTCGGCGCGGCAGCGGCCGACCTCACCTATAAGGAGGTCCTCAGCGGCGAGACCCACCACGCCGCATACTTCAGGCTGCAGATTGAAGACACCGTGGTCAACGGAATGGACTACATCCTGCTCGACGCGGACGGCAAGATCGCCGAGGTGACCATATGGTGGCGCCCGTTGCCGGCCGGCGTCGAGATGCAGGGACGCCTTGCGACTCTCCTGGGCATGCGGCCCTGGGAACTTGTCACGGATGTGGGGTAAGCACCGGTCCAGCCCCACGTGTTGCACTGCCGCCCAACACCTTTCGGCCTGCATGCGTGCAGTTCGACAGTCGACGGTTGCGCGACGTCCGTGACGGCGCACCGTCGACTGGGATCCGGTGTGTGACCGCGCGCAGGCCTAGCTGGGGTACCGACATCGACATGCCCGTCCTGTCTCGAAGTGCCGATCCGGAATAAACCCGGCAACCGGTGCACTTGGCTCAAGAGTCATTCCTTCCCCGATTCAGGAGCATCCATGACTCGTCCCGTCCGCGTCGCCGTACAGATCCAGCCCGGCGGCACGCCCGACTATCGCACGTGGCGCGACGCCGTCCTGGCCGCCGACGACCTCGGCGTCGACGTGATCTTCGGCTACGACCACTTCCACCGCCCGGCGATGAAGGCTCTCGTCGACGGCAAACCCGTCCTGTTCGACGAGCAACCCGACGTCGCCAACTTCGAGGGCTGGACCGCGCTCGCGTCGTGGGGCGAGATCACCTCACACGCCGAGATCGGACTCCTCGTCACCGGCGTCGGTTACCGCAACGCGGACCTGCTCGCTGACATGGCGCGCACTGTCGACCACATCAGCGGCGGCCGGCTCATCCTCGGCCTCGGCGCGGGGTGGTACGAAAAAGACTACACCACTTACGGTTACGACTTCGGTACCTTCGGCTCCCGCTTCGATCTGTTCGACGAAAGCCTGATCCGCATCGAAAACCGGCTTGCTGCACTGATTCCGCCGCCCGTGCGCAAGCTGCCGATCCTCATCGGCGGCACGGGCCCCAAGCGCTCACTGCCCGCCGTCGCCCGGCACGCCGACATCTGGCACGCGTTCCAGGACCTCGACGCGTTCCGCAGGTCCAGCGACCGGGTCGACGAACTGGCAGCGACGTTCGGCCGCAACGGGGCCGATATCGAACGCTCGACGCTGTGGGAGAACGCCGACAGCGCCGACGCCTTCCGCGAAGCAGGCGTCACGTTGTTCCAGACCGAACTCACCGCCGACGACGGTTACGACCTCTCGTCGCTCAAGGAGGTGCTCACCTGGCGGGACAACGGGTGACCCCTGCGGGTTTCTGACTCTGACTCACCGTGGTGTGCACGATGGTGTCTGACGGCACAGGGGTTCTCAGTCGGCCGGCGGTGCTTGTTTGTGGGCGCAGACGGCGGCCGCGACTTGGGAGGCGTGTGCGTCCGGTGGGAATATCGGGTAGAAGACGTGCTCGATCGCACCGTCGCGGATGGCCAGGGTGAGTCGTTTGAACAGCCTCGTTCCGGCGGCCTCAAACGTCGGCAGGTCCAATAGGCCGGCCAGGGTGAGGTCAGGGTCGGTGAGCACGTCGAAGGGCAGGCCGAGTCGTTCCACCACTTCGTGTTGGTAGTCGGTGTCGTCCAACCACACAGCCGTGCGCGGTGGGCGGGGACCTGACGGACGTCGTCTTCGCGGTAGTTGCGGTAGCCGTTGAGCAGGCGCTCGGGAGCGAGCAGCCCCAACGACTCGTAATAGCGCACCGCCTCAGGTGTCACGCCCGCCCGACGGGCTAATTCACCGATGGTCATCCCGTCCATGTCCCAACGCTAAACCTTGCCATAAGGGGCAACGGTCAAGGCGTGGCCCGCAAATGGTGGCGATTCCCACGTATCGGATTACGCGAAGAATACAATTCGTTTTGAATCCACGGAGATTTGAACGTTATCTCGTGGTGCGTCGCGATGAGTTTTGCCCTCCGGCGCAGTCTGATGTGCATGGGCAGACTCATCTATGGCTTCAATGTGTCGGTGGACGGGTACATCGCCGACGCCCAAGCCAACATCGACTGGTCCGATCCGAGCGAAGAACTGCACCAGTACTGGAACGACTTCGAGCGGGAGACCGCCCTGGCGTTCTACGGGCGGCGGCTCTACGAACTGATGTCCGCGTACTGGCCGACCGCCGACAAGGACCCGGACGCCACCCCTCTGATCGTCGACTTCGCCCACATTTGGCGCGACATGCCCAAGGTCGTGTTCTCGCGCACCCTGGAGTCCGTCGACTGGAACTCCCGGCTGGAACGCGGCGACCCGGTCGAGGTGGTAACGAAGCTGAAAGCCGAAACCGACGGCAGGCTGGAGGTGGCCGGCGCGACGCTGGCCGCACCGATCGTGCAGGCCGGACTCGTGGACGAGTACCGGATCGTGATCGCACCCACCGCCGTGGGTGGCGGCACCCCGTTCTTCCCAACACTGCCGTCATGGATCTCGCTGCGACTGTTGGAGAACCGTACCTTCCCGTGCGGCACGGTCCTGCTGCGATACGAGGCCACACGCGACTGATCGGACTTGTAGAACGGGCATCACTCAGTCCGTGGCGGAGACGATTCGGTCCAGCAGCCACGAATTGACGCCGTCGAGCGCCAATTGGGCCATGGCCGTTGGATGTCCAGTGAACCCGTGGGGCGAATCAGGATAGATCCGTAGACCGGCGGGGGTCTGCGCGCGACGAAATACGCTCCCGCTGCGTCATTTTCGGCGACAGCCTCCACCAGCCGAGACCGGCCTCGCGGGGCCGCCACCCTGACCGAGCTACGAGTCCAACGTCGATAACTATGCCTCCCAAACCGGCCGGAACATTCCTGGTGCGCCCTACTTCGGTGCGTGGAAACCGCCGATCTGCTGTTCGAGCAGCTCGGCCAGCCTCAGTGTGGTGCGGTCCTCGAACATCGGACCGATGAGCTGCACTCCCACCGGCAGCCCCTCCGAAGAATGACCCGCAGGTATGGCAGTGGCGGGCAGGCCGGGCATCGTGGCCAGACCGGCCCACACGAGCTGGTCGAAGAACGCGTACTCGACGCCGTCAATATCGATCCGACGTTCCAACAGATCCGGATTGTGGTCGTGCGGGAACGCGGGAGTCGGCGTGATCGGACACACCACGGCGTCGAACTCGGCGAACAACTGTCGCCAGCCGTGGCGGTGGAGCTCGCGACGGTTGTTCACCTCGATCCAGTCGCGGTGACTCAACACCATGCCGCGCAACCGCGCCGCGTCGAGACTCTGGTCGTCAGCACTCAGACCGGCGGCGCGGGTCCTCAACTGCTCGTACGCGTCGACAGGAAATCGTGCTGCGGAGCCAGAAAACAGCAGCTGCGTGTACAGCAACGCGGCTTCAGCCAAATCGGGTAGCAGCAGACTGTGCCGTTCGACGCGGGCGCCACTGGAGATAAGGGCGTCAGCCACGCGGTTGATGCCGGCGCGCACCGCGGTCCCTGTAGCAATGAACGGATGCTGGTCGAGGACCAGAACTCTGAAGTCGCCCAGTGCGTCGTGGCGCGGGGGCGGCAGCGTCACTTTGTGCGCGACGCCGAGCGTCAGCGGGTCCGGTCCGGCCATCACGTCGAGCAGGAGTGCGAGGTCGCGGGCAGTGCGCGCCATCGGACCGACGACAGCGAGATCGGCCTCGGTCGGCAAGGCGGGCGCAGGCGGCGGGGTCATCCCGCGCATCGCGGCCAGCCCCAGCGTTGGCTTGTGCGCGTAGATGCCGCAGAAATGTGCCGGGGTCCGCAGTGACCCGGCGAGGTCGGAACCGATGGACAGTACACCGAATCCGGAGGCCAGGGCCGCGGCCGAGCCACCGGACGATCCGCCCGACGTGCGACTGTGATCCCACGGATTGTTGGTGGTGCCGTAGATCTCGTTGAAGCTCTGGATATCTTGCAGCCCCAATGGGACGTTGGTCTTACCGAGTACCACCGCGCCGGCAGCCTTGAGCCGCGACACCTGTACCGCGTCCTCCGCCGGCACAAAGTCCCGGTACTGGGGCATTCCCCAGGTCGTGGGCAGCCCGGCCATGTTGTAGGACTCCTTGACCGTCACCGGAATACCCAGCAGCGGCCGATCCGTACCCCGGGCACGCGCCCGGTCGGCGTGCCGCGCAGACTCCCGCGCACGGTCGAAGTCGGGCACACAGATCGCGTTGATCGCCGCGTCATCCCGCTCGATCCCAGCGATCGCCGCCTCGGTCAATTCCACCGAGGACACTTCGCCAGCGCGCAACGCGACGGCCACCTCACCGGCCGACTGAAAATTCCACTCCATGAATCCGACGCTAAAGGTCCACGATCGAAGCCATAAAATCCCAATTCCGGCAACAGGAAAGTTCCGTTCGACGCCGACCTACACGACACCACGTATCAGGCTGTGTAGCAGCATCTTTCATGCCCCGCTTCGGCACCGTCAGCTACAGCCCGGATGGCACGACCTTGTCGTTGACCGTCACCTCGACCTGGCCGGTCTTCGCGTTGTACTCGATCCTGCCGTGCTCGAACGTCGACACGAGCAGATCGCCGTCGGCGTTCTCGTCGCTCGTGGGGACGCCCAACGGGCCTGCCGAGCCGTTGTCGCCGGTCACCACGGGAACGCCGCCCGGGTCGCGTGGGACATTCCAGGCCTCCCGGATCTTGCCCGCGACGATATACGCCGGCGTGCCCACCGCGTCGTTCTTGGCGACGATCACGCCGCCCTGGAACTGCTGGAACACCACGCCACTGTCCCGGGTGCCCGCGTTGCGGTCGCCCGTCAGCGGCTTGCCGAGCGTCTCCTTCTGTTTCTCGGTTGCCGACGAGTACTTGGCAGCGATCGGGCCGGTCAGCGTCACTTCGACGTCTCTCTCGCCGACGAGCTTCACTTGAGCGGACTGCGCCGGGTTCTGAACCGTGGAGGTGGAGATCAATCCGACCTGAGGCGTCACCGACGCGTCGACGCCCTTGTCATTGCTACAGCCCGCGGTGATCAGCGCGACGGCGGCCAGGCCGGCAAGTGCCGTTTGGCGGTATGCGCTCGTCCTCATGGGTTTCCTCTCGCGTGTACCTGCGGTGTGGGTCAAGTTACAACTGAACCCTCGTCCGGCCGGGACCATACCCCAACCACTTGAGTGGCGCAGACGATCGCGGTCCGCCCGACACCGACGATGTGGTCGCCTACTACGGCATTACCAAGTCGGTCTGACGGGTTGGGGGTGAAGGATTACGTGATCGGTTGCAGCGGGGTGCTGACGGCGTGGCTGTACAAGTCTGCGGCAGCGCTCATCGCGGCCTTGACGGTGTTGTAGTAGTGAGTTCCGACCCCGCCACCGCGGTACTTGAGCAGCTGTGGGTTCTGCGCGAGCGTGGCCGCCAGCACCGCGTCGCTGCTGATGCCGTATTTCTTGAACGCCTCAGTGAACCGGGCGATGAACCGGGCGATCGACTTGTTGGGGTCTTGGCGCTCGTCGACGGTGCCGAAACTGGCCTTCTCCTGGAACAGGCCGATGACCTCATCCGCCGCGCCCCCTGAGCCGCCGTAGGCCTGCACACCGCCGGAGGCGGTCGGGCGGAAAGTGGACTCGATTTTCGCGGTGGCGATGATGGTCTTGATCTGGTCTTCGTTCAGCCTGGCGGCTTGGCCCTGGCTCACGATGGCCTTGACGATGTCCTGCGCGCTGGAGTTCTTGGTCACGACCACAGGTCTGGGGGTGATGGCTGCAGGCTTCTTGGCGACTGTGTCCCCCGCCGGCGGTCGCTCAACCGCCACCACCGCATGCCGCTCCGTCGGAGCAGAAAGCAGAGTGGCACCGCCGAGGCCAGAAACAACGAGAACAGCGGTGACGATCTTCTTTACTTGTCTATGTTTTCCGAACGTCTGGATCGGTCCGCCGAACTTCAGCATGGGTTTACTCGCTTCTGTGGTTTGAGGGTGTGGAGCCGTGTCAGACACGAACACCCCTCCCACCGCGCTTCTGGACGCCGAGAAGACAGGGATGGCCCGTGCACTGGTCGCTCTGCGGCGACCAGGCGCCGATCCGACCAAATGCGCGCGAGTAAAAGTTTGCTACGTGCGATTACGGCCGAAGCGACGCAATAGTCGACCCGCCGCCGACACGTCACATTTGTGGCAACTACCACCCTTATTGCCAGAATGTGATCGGTGTCACCTCACCTGGCACTACAGAGGTGTAGTAATTAGCCGAGAACTGTAATAGAACATCCGAGATCTGGCAAAACGCCAGCGAGGATTCGTTCATGAGCGGCTAGCAAAGCCAGGATTGACAACCGGCTATTCGTTTGCCGAGAGGCCAGTCGCGGTGCTTTGTCAGACGTGTTCTCGCCCAGTTCGTCGCGCGCGACACTAGGTGCACAAATATTGTCCGTTGAGAACGCAATTCGACGGCGGTACGTACGAGCCAGACAACACGCCCCTGAGGCCGCCGGTGGCGGTGCCGCCGGGTGCGATGATGCGATTCCAATTCGCGGGCGTGAGCACATAGTGCGTGCCATACCGCGTGAGGTTGCTACTCCACGTGTGCGAGACGGATTCGCCCATCGGCAAGTCGAATTCAAGCTTCCAATCCGATAGCGGCACCGTGCTCGGGTTGGTGATGGTGAAGTGGCCGATGAAACCGGTCTGCCACGTCGATGACACCGATAACCTCGCCGCGGGCGCAGCCGCATGAGCTACGGGGGCGATGACGAGTCCGGGAATGGAAACCATCAACGCCGACATGGTTGCGTGAAGCGCTGTGCGCCAGTGCTTCACGTATTTGTCCAATCCCGCCATAGTGGCCAAAGTTAAAGCCAAACGGGCGATATCGGCGCTGCGCATCGCGGGTAAGCGGCCGTTCCTTTGCGCAACTGAAACCGTCACGCAACCTCCAGCCTCCTCGGCCCCTGAATCTCGCGGTCCCATTCAGCCCAAAATTGGTTCGTGAAACCTTCATCCCGGTCGGCGAGCGTATGTATAAACTTCGTCAGCCGACGATGGCTGGGAACATGCGGAGCGTTGTGGTCATCCGCCGGAAACGATCGGGACAGCCATGGGTCGGCACAGTGCCTCGTATATCGCAGCGCAACAACGAGTTTCCACCGGACCGACCGCTCCGGAAGCGGCAATGTACGTGGGTCGCGTCGGTCTGTTGGCGCTGGCCTTGGGTATCGGTGCGGTGATTGCAGGAAACGCTGGAATCGCCAATGCCGAAGGCTCCGCAGACAATAACGCGGGTGGTCCCACTGCACATTCGTCGGATTCATCGACCGACGCCGGCACGGTCAAGGGATCGGCCTCAGTCAGATCGCCTGCCGTCAAGACGCGCAAACCCAGGTTGTCACCCGCCCCAAGGATCAAGCTGGCTCACAGCCGCAGGGCGTCGCTCGGGGATCAACGCTCGCGCCTGATTGCCACGCCGACCGCAGACCCGACTCCCACCGCAGACCTGCCCGTACGCCGTCCGGGCGACAGCGCTGCCGAGCCAGTCCGTGCCCCCGGTCTCAAGCCCCTCCGTGCGGTGCCCTCGCCCGCCGAGGCGATCAATCAATCGTCTGCCCCTTCGCCTTCGCCGACCGCTAGGGCCCCGATGTCCGCAGCGGCGGCGAATCCCGGTGGCGCACCGGAAGTACCGATGCCGATGGTGCAGGCCATGCTGCAGTTGGTTCACCGGGAAGTCGAACGCTTTGCCCTCGGCGCCAACCACTTCGGACCGGCGGCGGTTTCCACCCCGATCGGGGTCAACGCGGTCCCGGCGATTGCACCCGGGGTCCCGACCCCCGCTGACCAGGTCCCCACGGTCTACGGCGATATCGGCAAATGGATGCTGCAGTCCGACGCGCAGATATCGGATTACGGTGGGCTGCCGTATGGCGGCAGGACGGTCTTGGAACCGGTCAACGTCATCATCGTCGACCCCACGTCGACATCGGCTGCTGAGGCCGCGTGCAAGCTCAACACGGTGATGTTCTGGTCCGGCTTTCCCGCCCAGCCCGTTCACAGCACCGGGTTCCAAGGCACGATTGACGACGTCACCTACGGGCAGCAGCCCACTGGCCCGTTGTTGGGCTACTCCGACAACTTGTTCCTGTTCCCCAACAATCATGGCCGCATCTTCGGACCTGACCCGGTGGAGACCAGCGCCGGGTATGTCTGGAGTGGCTCGTTCAGCACCGAACAGTTCGTCATCTACGACCTGTTGCCCAGACACGCATACGTCTCGTCCAACCTCGCCCGCAATGCGCTGGCAATGCGGCTCATCGCGAGCGGCCGGGCAACCTATGGCGGCATGGTCCCGTTGGACAACTCGTACAACACCGCCACCACGACAACCGGCGACCATGACGGTTACGCCGTGGTCATCGTCTTGAAGTAGACGCGACACCGACACCGCCAATCCACCGAGCAGAGGCACCGATGACCCACAGCGGGGGAACACCGTTCGACACGCACCCCGACTACGAACCGGTCGGTGCGACCGATCCACGCGATCTCACGCTGCCCCTGTACGGAGCGACATTCGGCCAGGCATTGTCGCGGTTCTTTCGCAGCCCTGCCCGCTTCTCCGGCCGTGCGTCTCGCAGTGAGTACTGGTGGGTCATGGCCGCACTCGGAGTCGTCGCCTTCGTCTGCGGGATGTTGGCCGCTGGCTTCGAAGAAGACAGCACACTCGGGCTCACGTTCCTGGTAATCCTGCTGATATTCATCCTGGCGTGCGCGGTTCCAGGCTGGGCACTCTTGGTCCGCCGGCTCCACGACGCCGACCTGTCAGGATGGCTGTCCCTACTGACCGTGTTGCCGTACATCGGATTCGTGATCCAGATCGTCTTCGGTGTGCTGCCGCCCAAACACTTTGGCGAGCGTTTCGACCGCCGTTGAGAAGCGCACGGCCCTGCGGTCACCGAACCCTCACGTTCGTAACGTGGTGGCGGAGAAATCCGAGTTCCGCCACCACCCGGTTACAAACGCGGCATGACCAGCGGACCGCACTCTATGGCCGCAAAATTTCTGCTGGAGAAGCGGTTTCGACGAACGCACGCGCCGCATCGGCGAGCTTCCGATCCGCAGTAGCCAGCGCGTCCGCCTGCAGCTGGGTCAGTGCGATGTACTCGGCCTGGTAGGTGTCCGGCCAGTCCAGCTGGGCGGCAATCCGCCAGGCGTGGTCCTGCAACACCCGATCGCTCAGGAGCCGGATCCGCAGCCCACGGATACCGTCGAGAACCTTGCGGGCACGCTGTTCATCGATCTCGCCGCACCGCACCGATTCATAGACCAGGGCGAGCGCCTGCGAGCGCAACAGCGTGGGCGCCACCAGGCTGTGCCCCGGTGGAATCGTCGCTCCCTCAGCGGCGAGCTGGATGGCTACCGGAGCGTCGATGACAAATGCTGTCATACCAGTACCTTCGCACGGATGGCAGCCACAGGCACCCGATAGCGTCGTCTATCGAGAGCCGCGCCCCACCGCCGAATCGTCGGAAATGTGACGACCGCCGCCGGTCTGCGGTAACACTTTTGGACATGACGATCGCAGAGGACGTCAAGGCCGAACGATCGGCGTTGACGGTGTCGTTGATCGAGTTGGGTCCGTCGGCCCCGACCGCGTGCGGCGATTGGACCGCACTGGATCTTGCGGCCCATCTGGCCGGCGAAGAACGCTACGGCGGCGTGACGACCTTCATCGCTCGATCCCTGGTAACACGCGGAGTTTCGGTGGCCGGCACACCGAAGATGGTGGACACCGCGCTTCGTCGGGAGCGACGCCACGGTTTTGCGGCAGTGATCGAGCGGTTGCGTCGGCCCATACCGCGGCTGCTACTACAGCCGGTGGTGGCTCCGCTTGCTCTGTTCGAATACTGGACCCATCACGAGGATCTCGTCGGTTTCGACACACGAGCCCACGCGGTACCGGCAACACTCGTGGAGGTCATTCCACTCGTGCTGCGCTATCAGCTCAAGAAGCTGCCCGCCGGCGTTCGGGTGACGGTCGGCACCAGCGACGGTGACCACCGCTGGTCGGTCGGGCCGCAATCGGGGCCAGAGGTGATTCTCGGTGGCTCTCCCCCGGATCTGGTCCGATGGCTGGCGGGGCGTCGAGCAGCCGGCGAAATCGCGATGGCCGGACCCGGGACGACGGTGCAGGAGCTACGCGCATTCGGGGGTCGAGTGTGACTGCCGGAAACCGAAGTTGCCTCGCTGTGAGGTTGCCGTGACCGTCGACGACGAACTCAACTCGCTCTACGGCTTGCGGCCGGAGGAGTTCACCGCGCGGCGCAATGAGCTCGCGGCAGCGGCAAAGAAGCGTGGTGATGTGTTGGCGGCCAAGGCGATCGCCGCGGCTCGACGACCGACGACGGCTGCGTGGGTGGTGAACCTGCTCGTACTGACCGACGCGACAGCCCGCCCGAAACTGACCGACTTGCGCGAATCGCTGCGTGCCGCGCATGCCGCCATGGATGGACAACGCATCCGCGAGCTGTCCACGTCGCAGCGGCTACTTGTGCAGGACCTGGCCCGCGCTGGATTCGCGGCCGCCGAACTACCTGATCCGACAGCCGCATTGCGCGACGACGTCACCGCCACACTGCAGGCTGCGATCGCCGATCCCGAGGTCACCGCGCGATTAGGCCGGCTGTCCAGGGCGGAAGAGTGGTCAGGGTTCGGTGACTTCGGAGCATCGTCTGCCGTGACCACCCGGCCCCGGTCCGACACGGAGTCCTCGCCGAGGGCCACCCCACCGCCGTCGACGAAGGAGCAGTCGCACACGGACGCTGCCGCGATCGAGGAAGCCCGACGTCGCCGTGACGCCACCGCATCCGAACTGGGCGCGGCGCGCGCCGCACACGACGACGCGCTCGCAACATTGAAGGAGCGGCGGCACAAAGTCACGACCGCACGCCGGCGCTACGAGAAAGTGCTCGAGACCCTCGCCGCCGCGGAGCACGACCTCGAGGCAGTCGATGCACAACTCGACCTCGCGCAGCGGGCCGCCGACGAGTTGCAGAGCAGGTTGCAAACTGCCGAAACGGTGCTGGCGCAGGCAGAATCGCAGCTGACCCGACTCACGGCCGAGTGATGGTGCGATTCAAGCGTCAGACGCCGAAGGGTTTCGCATATGCAATCTCACCGCTGGGTACCGCGTCATCAGGATTGAGAGTGAGGGCCAGGAAGGTGTCATCCGGTACCGCAAATGGCGCCGTGATGCCGAGACGCGATGCCGGGGCGAACCCGAATCGCGGGTAGTAATCAGCGTGGCCCAGAACGATTACCAGGTTTTCCCCCAGTTCTCGCGCTTGCCCGAGCCCTGCTCGAATCGCTGCCGAACCAGCCCCACTTCGCTGGAGATCGGGCACGACCGCGCAGGGCCCGAGTGCGAGCGCGCGATGATTTTCGACGGTGCATCGCGTGAGTAAAC
Organism: Mycobacterium sp. DL440; assembly: GCF_011745145.1. Lineage (NCBI taxonomy): Bacteria > Bacillati > Actinomycetota > Actinomycetes > Mycobacteriales > Mycobacteriaceae > Mycobacterium > Mycobacterium sp. DL440. The sequence goes on from NZ_CP050191.1 coordinate 2,303,801, forward strand.
CCATATCCCATCTTCCACTCACCCGCCTGCAGTTCATGTGAGGCGTGAACTACCTCCGCTCCCCCGCCGGCACCCGTCAGTCTGGCACTATGCCCTCACTCCGCCCAAGATGCCGGGGAAAGAATCGGGTGTCGATCCGGTCCGTGGGCACCGGGTGATGCCGACCCGGGAAGGCATGCAGCACTTTGTCTTCCGAGGCGAAGGCGCCGAACAAATCCAGACCGAATCCGCGTGGGATCTCCTTGTCGTCCCATGGGAGCAGGAACTCGATGGGGATGGTTACCTGTTTCGCCGCTTCGAGCAGCGCATCGTGTGCGACGACCCCTCCGAAGAGCGCGGCGGTGATCCGGGGCTCGGCCGCCGCCAGCGGTATTCCGATCGCGCTCGCCAGCGTCATGCCGGAGTAGCCGATAGGCGACCGTGCGTCGATCTCGGGCAGGGCTTGCACGGCGTCGATCGTCGCCCGCCATTCGGGGACGGCGCGTTCGGACACCGAATGGCAGTACTCAGCGAGGAGCCGACCAAACGACGGGCTGCCTTCTGCCCGAGCCTGCTGGAAGGCGGTGACCAGCCGAACATCGGCTGCGCTGCGCGGCCGGTCGCCATGTCCGGGCGCATCAATCGAGACGACGTGAAAACCGTCCGTGAGCACCGAGGAATGGGCCCGCGCTACGTGCCCCGGGGCCTTCTTGTCCAGGCCGCCGGGGTGACCGGCCAGGATCACGGGCGCGCCGTCGGAACCGGTTTCCGGTGACCAGAGCACGCCGGTGATGTCGCCCAGGGTGAAGGTGCGTTCGATGACACCGTTCGACGATGTCTCAGAGGTGAAATGCATGGTGGTGCCTTTCGGGAGTGCCGTTGTTCAGGCGCTCCTGGCGACACCTATCTCGATCGCCCAACCGTGAACGCGAGTGGGAGCACCCACAGGGTTACAGCGTCCATGGGTCTCACCTCCTCGCGTGCTGTCACGGTCGCGGCGACGCTATCAATCCGACCGCGACCCCGTCCAACGATTTTCGCGTGCGTGCCCTGGGGCCACGCAGTGCGCGCTACGTGGGCTTGCGGCCGTTACGTACTATCTATGCGCCACCGGTGACAGCGTGTGTAACGGTGCCGCACCCGGGCCGCCGAGCGGCGCGCACAACGCCTACATCGCCAACGGCATGGTCGACCAGGCCGCACAGTTTGCCGTCAGCCGGTTGTAGCGACCACTCCCGACGACTTCTCGATCTTCGCGGCTGCGTCCAGTCGTGCCACTCCCCTGCTCCGGGTCGACGGCCGCCACGCCTCCTCCAGCACAACAGGACGGATAAAAACCTATGGGTACCAACCGAATCACCAACGGAACCGAGCGCACGCTCATCGAGAACACGCTCGACCGAAACCGTGCCGCACTGATTGCGACCGTACGAGGGCTGACCGAGGCCGACGCCCGCCGGCACCTCGTGACGTCGCTGACGACACCGATCTCGTTGATCAAGCATGCCGCTGCCGCGGAAAGAATTTGGTTCCAACGGTTCTGGGCTGGACTCGAGGAATCCGAATGCGACGGATACTCAAGGCGAGACGAGGGCACGTTCGCCGTCGCCGACGACGAGTCGTTGCCCGACGTGATCGCCGAGTTCCAGCGCGCCAGCCAGCGATCGCGCGACATCGCGTCGCGCTTCGACCTCGACGCCACGATAGACATCCCTGCCGAGGGAACTGTGAGCATGCGGTGGACCCTGCTCGCGATGATCGAAGAGTTCGCCAGACATGCCGGGCACGGCGACATCCTTCGCGAACAAATCGATGAGCCTTGATCGCTGGATAGTTCCTGCGGCTCGAGAACGTTCCCATGAGAAAGACAGGTCATTCGACATGTCTTCAGTGCGGCCCTCAGGAGGAACACAACATGAGTTTGGACAACATTGCCCGGACGGAAAGTCCTGTCGACGAGTTGGTTCCGTCGCGTTATGCGGTGCAGGTAGGCGACATCGAGGTACTGGTGATCAGCGACGGCGTGCTGCCGATCACGGCCTCGACGTTGGCCACCAACGCCGACCCGTCCGACCTGGCGGGTTGGCTGGGCGACAACTTCCTGCCGGCCGAGGTGGTCGACTGGCCGCTGAACATCGTTGTGGTCCGTAGCGGCGACAAGACCATCCTCGTCGACGCCGGGCTGGGGCTGGAATTCCCGGATTTCCCCCGGGCCGGACAGACGGTCCAGCGACTGGAGGCTGCCGGTGTCGATCTCGGTTCCGTGACCGACGTGGTGCTCACCCACATGCACATGGACCACGTGGGCGGACTGATCACCGAAGGGGTGAAGGAACGGCTGCGGCCGGACCTGCGGGTCCATGCGGCGGCCGCCGAGGCTGAGTTCTGGGAGTCACCCGATTTCTCCCGCACCGTCATGCCGCAGCCGATACCGGATGTGCTTCGTAGGGTTGCTGCGCAGTTCTTGGACGACTACCGGGGCCAGCTGCGGACGTTCGAGACGGAATACGAGGTGGCACCGGGCGTGCTCGTCACACGCACCGGCGGTCATACCCCCGGGCACAGTGTGGTCCGGCTGGCGTCGGGCGGCGAGAAACTGACATTCGCCGGCGACGCCGTGTTCGCGCCCGGGTTCGACAATCCCGAGTGGCAGAACGGATTCGAACACGACCCCGAGGAGGCGGCTCGCGTCCGCGTCCAGCTTCTGCGCGAGTTGGCGGCGACGGGAGAATCGCTGGTGGCCACCCACCTGCCGTTCCCGTCCGTCTGCCACGTGGCAACCGCCGGCGACGTCTTCCGGTGTGTACCGGCCGGCTGGGATTACTGACCGCCTGTCGTGATTGGCCGGCATTCTCCAGGGAGGGCGCCGGCCAATCACGCGTTCGGGTCCGCAGTGGCAGCGAGCCGGTCGGCCGTCTTTTTTGACATGCACGTCAAAGTTCAAGGCGTCGTTGGAGTTTCTGCCAGCGAAGTTACGGTTTCCACCCACAGCCGGTGCGGAACTGCGACCATAAGCGATAGCGGTTCGGCGCCAGCAAATTATCGCGCAGATTCGTTTGGTCCGGAATGAAGGAGCGGCAGATGCGTTCGATGATGGCTTCTGAAATGCGACGCGGGCTGACAAAAGCAGCGGTGGCAGTAATCTTTGGGATCTCCGTGCTGGGCGCGGTTACGCCGGTGACTACGGTGTCCGTCGCTTCAGCGGCACCCCGCACACCCGCGGCTCTCGATTCCCCCACCAGCCCGGATGATCCGGCATGTGCGACAGAGGGGTGGAATCCAGCCTGTTGGGGAGGAATGTACGACCAGACGCCCGACGACGGAATACCCGGTGACAACGCTGCCGAAGGCGGCATACCCGCCCCGGCGATGGTGCCGAATGTGGACGGGTCGATGAGCCCGCCCGGCACGCCTGGGGCCATCTGATCGCAACCGACGCGAGCTAGCGCTGCACGGCATACAACTTCTTGCGGTATGCCGCCAGCGATCTCGCAAAACTCGGTTCCCGCTCAGCGGTCTGTTCGGATGGAGTTGGGCTGATCCGATCGCCGCACTCCTTCTCGCCGGCGTTGCCGTCAACGAAGGACGCGAAGCGTGGCGCGGCGAAACCTGTTGTGGAGACTGAGAACCCGAGCGTCGCCGTCGGACGATTCATACCCGGTGCGGGACGCAACGACAGGGTGCCGATCACACGTTGACGTTGAAGCCCAGTTCGACATCGCAGGCGGCCTGCCCGCCACGAACTCCCCAGTTCTGCATCGGGTGGTCGCGCACGAGGATGGTGACATGGTCCGGTGGGATGCCCAGCGCCTCCAGGCGATTGACAATCTCCCGGTAGAGATCCCGCTTGGCCTGAAGCGATCGGCCGGAGAAACAGTCGACTGTCACGAGGGTGTACAGCTCGGGTTGCGCCAGGCCCGGCGAATGCGAGAACCGATGAGGCTCATGGGATGCCAGCCGGACATGCTTGTCGCCGGCCGGGATCTGGAATGCGACCACCAGTGCATCGTGCACCGCATCAATGATTGCCACCTCTTCGGACTGGATGTAAGGCCGCCGAACCTCGATGAGCGTGCTGGGCATCCGCGAATCGTCACACACGTTGTCTGCCGTGGTCACTCGAATTTTCTGCGCCCATGTCGATTGACTCCACGACCGCCAAAGCAAGGGGCCCCAGCCCGGACACTGCCGGCTGGGGCCCACTGAGCTGTTTCTACCGTTACGCCTGGACCTGCCCGAGGGTGACGTCCACGGTGCGCGCGGCGCCCGACGGATCCTCATAGGTCAGCGTCACGGTGTCCCCCGGCGCCTTGGATCGCACCGCAGCGACCAACGCATCGGGACCGTCGATCACCTGATTGTCGACCTTGGTGATCACCGCGCCGTCGGGCAGACCGGCGGCGGCTGCCGGGCCCCCGGCGACCACGCCGGCAACCGTTGCGCCGTGCGAATCGTTACCGGAGAGCTGGACACCCAGCGAGGCATGCTGGACGGTTCCGGTCGAGACCAGTTCGTCAGCAATCCGTTTGGCCTGATCCACCGGAATCGCGAAGCCCAGACCGATGGAGCCGGCCTGCCCACCGCCCTGCGAACCCTGGCCACCGCCCAACGATGCGATCGCCGAGTTCACCCCGATGAGGTCGCCGTTCATGTCGACCAGTGCACCGCCGGAGTTACCCGGATTGATCGCGGCGTCGGTCTGAATGGCGCTCATCACCGAATTCTGGCCACTCTGCTCGTCGCCGGTGGCGACCGGGCGGTCCAGCGCGCTGATGATGCCGGTGGTCACCGTTCCCTGCAGGCCCAACGGCGAGCCCACCGCGACGACGTTCTGCCCCACCTTCAGGTCTTTCGAGGAACCGATCGTGATCGGGGTCAACCCGGACACGTTCTGCGCTTTCACCACCGCGATGTCGTCGTCGGGGTCGGTGCCGACGACGGTGAAGGGCACGGTGCGACCATCGGACATGGTCACGGTCGCCTGCATTGCGCCGTTGGTCCGGCCGGAAGTCCTGGCCGACGGTCCGTCAGGCGAGTACTGGTCGTCACCGGGGAACTGCCCACCAGGGAACAGACCGCGTGGCATTCCGGGGAACTGACCACCAGGTGAGTCCTCGGCGGCGAGCGGTCCCTGAGTGCCCGCGCCGCGCGCGGCAGCCGCGACGACATGGTTGTTGGTGAGGATCAGACCGTCCTCGCTGAGGACGATCCCGGATCCCTCCTCACGCCCCTGCCCGGTCACTATCTGCAGCTTCACCACACTGGGCAGCACCTTGGCAGATACCTGTTCGACCGATCCGGCCGGTGCGGAACCCTTCGGCTGAACGGGGGTGGATCCGGTGGCCGGCGACGGTATGCGGGCGTGGTCAGCAGCCGGCGCCTGTGCGACAGTCGTGGGCTTTCCGGACTGGTCGACCACCGCGACGGCCGCGACGGCACCGGTAGCCATGGCCACCGCGGCAGTGCCGGCAACCAGCACACCGACGCGGGACTTCTTCTTCGGCGGTGAAACGTCCTGTACCGGAGGTGCATCGAACTTCTGGGTCATCTCGGGATGCAGCCCATACGGAGGAAACGGTTGCTGATAGCCGGTCCGGCTCCATGGGCTTGGATTGCGTTGATCCACCGCCTGTTTCGCATCCCATTCGCGATTGCTATTCTGCGGCGATCTACCCGACCAGTAATTCATTCCGTTTGCTTCTTCCCTTGCGACACCGACATATATGCGCCGTGCCGGCGCCCACCTAGATGTTGCAGTGCCCTACTGAGGGTTTGCTGAGAGTGAGTTCGGTGCTGGCCAAGACTTTTTCAACGCTCGAAAGCACTACGGCCGCAGGAACGTCCTGAGCTGAGCGCTGGCCAGCACCTGCTCGGCATTGAATTGCTCGAAGGTTTCCACCCGCGTGAACCCGAGTCGGTCGGCGAGGCGGAGCGCCGCGAGGTTTGCCGACTGGGTGATGATGACGATCGGGTGGTCAGCGAGTTGCTGTGCGGCGCAGCGCAGTAGCGCACGAGCAGCTTCGGTCGCGTAGCCCCTGCCCCAAGCATGTGCGCGGAACACGTAGCTGAGCTCGAGCTCGTCGCCGCGCTCCTGCACATGACCGGGAAGGTCGGGACTGCGTCGGCTGAGCGTCACCATGCCGAGCATCGCATCGGATTCCTTGTCAGCGACGACGTAGCAGCCGTCGGCGGCCAACAGGGTCGGCGCGCCCGCCGCGGCCACCACTGCCCGGACATCCGCTTCGGCGCGCGGCCCGCCGAGGAAACGACGTACCCGCTCATCGGCCTGCGTCTCGATGAGCCCCTCGGCGTCGTCGTCACGGCCCATACGCAGGTGTACCCGCTCGGCCTCGATGTGAGTGACAGCGAGCATTCGTGGTTCGTGAATGTCGGTTTCAGCCCAGCGGGTTGAGCACGAAGGTGCACAGCCGCGGCAGGTTCCTCAGGGGGATCCAGACCATCACCTGGCGGCAGGTTCCGGTGGCCTGACCGACCGGGCCCCCGCAGACCGGCCAGGCGCCGAGACCCTGGGTCTGCATCACGTTGCGTGCCACGCGGATCTGTTCCTCCCGGCTCGCTGCGGCAGGCGATCCCATTCCGCCGTGGGAAGACCACGTGGCCGGGGTGAACTGCAGCCCGCCATAGAAGCCGTTGCCGGTGTCCGCCGCCCAGTTTCCGCCCGATTCGCACTGAGCCATCGCGTCCCAGTTCGGTTCGGCGCCGGCGTTCGGGACGGCCAGGACCATCTGAGCCAGGGTGATCGCACCGATGAACCCGAATACGGTGACGACCTTGCGCACGCGCATGTCGATCCCTTCATGGCGGAGTGCACTGCGGTGCACGCCGGGAATGGCGGGGCGACAGACCATTTTCAGCCCATCGTGATACAGAGTTTACCGATGGGGCGAAAGTAAAATAGCCGTGCTAGAGAGTCTAATTATCTTCTTTGAGTTTATTTAATAGTTATGGGCCCAGTGTGGCCTCTGGGGATAGCAACATCCCGCTCGTCTGCGTTAAAGTCGCAGTTCAGGGCTATGGCGGCACTGGAGGGGCAGGCGGGAAGCGCGCACTGCCCGCGTCACAGAGTTCGGCGTCAAGGTTGTGAAATTTTCAGCCTATTGTGAATTCAGTTTCCAATGGTATGGCAGTGAAAGAATTGAATTCTGATGCCTATGTGACTGGTGGGATAGATGTGGTTGGTGTTACATCGCACTATTCGTTACGGCTGCGGGCCGCAGCCGGGCGATGATTCCGTCGAGATCGACGAAGAACATGTCGGGGCGGAAAACGTGACCTCCCGGCACCTCATGCGCTTCATTTGGGATTCCGGCGTGGTCTAGAAGTCCGCGGAACTCACGCTGGCCGGCGAGCACCGCAGTCTCGTTGGCGCTGTCGAACCAGTTGATCGGATCCGGACTGGTTCCGGCGACGAGGAAGACCCGCTTGTTGCGGTAGCTCTCGATCCGCTCGACCGGGTTGTCGGCACTGACCCTCGCCTGATCCCAGAGCGGGGCGCCATAAACGGTTCCGCCGGCCAGATCCAACACCGCCGACGTGATGTTCGCCCAGTGCGCGACGAGGCCGAAATCGCGGCGCAGGCTTGCCGGGCCCGAATGGGCACTGACCGAAGCGAAGTGGCCGTAGTACTTCGCCGCGTACTTCAGCGCGCCGAAGCCGCCCATCGAGAATCCGCCGACCGCCCGGCCGTCGTAGTCGGCGTACGTCCGGAAGTTCGCCTCGATCCAGGGCAGCAGCTGGGCGATGTGGAAGGTCTCCCAGTTCCGGGGTCCGACGAATGAGGTGACCGGGTTGGAATACCAGCCGGCGTGCCCACCGTCAGGCATCACCACGATAATCGGTTTCCCGGCGGTCCAGTCGCGGATGCCCATGAAGTCGAACGAACGGAAATCGTCGTTGCCGCCGTGGAACATGTAGAGCACCGGATACGTGCGCCCGCTGGTGTGATAGTCATCGGGAAGCAAGACGTTGACGCCGGGGTTCCAACCGATGGCCGCAGTCTGGAATCGGTAGTACCACAGGCGAGGATCGTTCTCGTTGCGGTCGACGATCCGCAGGCCGAATCCGTCGCCGCGCCCGGTGAATATGACCAACGCCTGTCCGGGACTTATCGCGCCGGGGTCGGGGATGCCGTTCACGCTGGCGATCGGTGGATAGAACGACGCGTCACCGTAGAAGCGTGATGCCAACGCCGACAACGTATCTCCCGGGGAAACCGGGTACGTCTTCAGTTCCGGGATGATCAGTTGCTGACCGGGATTGATGCCGGCATCATGGGCGACGCCGCTGGCGGCGGCGATCAGCCGCGACAGGTCGGCCTGCCCGTAGAGGCGCGACGCCACTCCCGGCAACGTGTCGCCTGCGGCCACCGTGTGTCGCGTGTAGTCGGGAAAGAGCAGCCGCTGCCCCACTTTGATCGCATCGGGATCGGGCACCCCACTGGCCGCGGCGATCAGCCGGTACCGATCAGCGTCCCCGTAGAACCGCAATGCCAACGCCGACAGTGTTTCCCCCGGCACGACCGTATGGATCCTGACCATGATTCCCCTCCTTCAGTTGCAACTAGACCCGGTCCTGGCGCTTGTAATACGACGCCGGTTGCCCTGATATCAACAAGTCTAGGCCTGGGGCCGACAGCGCGAAATGGTTGACTTCTAAGGCATTACGAGTTCCCGGCACGCGCACTCACGTACGCTCCCCACGTGCACGTCGACGTGATGACAGTGCCGCAGCCGCTGGCAAAAATCGGGAACCTTGCCCGCCGCACCCAGTCCGCCGGATTCTCCGGGCTTCTACTCACCGAGACGGGCCGCACCGCGTATCTCAACGCGGCGGTCGCCTCGCAGTCCGCTCTCGGACTGGATCTCTCGACCGGTGTCGCCGTTGCCTTTCCGCGCAGCCCGTTCATCACGGCAGCATCGGCATGGGAGCTCCAGGAGGCGACCGGCGGCAGGTTCCGGCTCGGCCTCGGCACCCAGGTCCGCACACACGTGGTCCGGCGGTATGGGATGCCCTTGTAGCAGCCCGGTCCGCGCCTGCGGGAGAAGCAGAAGGCCGGCGACATCGCAGGCATGGCGGCGCAGATCACCGACGACCACATCGCTGCCCTCGCCACCGAATCGACCTGGGACGGGCTGGCAGATGCGCTGGCCGCCAAGTACGGCGGAATCGCCACCCGCGTCGTGCTCTACAACGCGCTCGGCAGACCCGAACGTTTCGAACGGTACGGGGAGATCGCACAGCGATTGTTGGCGGTCTGAGGCGAGGCCGTGCCCGTTCCGTAGCACTCTGCTACGCTTGTTTCAGAGTGCTACCAGGGAGGTTCTCATGACCGAGACCGCAGATCGGGTGACCCGGTTCGCCGCCGACCTCGTCGACAGCGCGGCCGCAGAAGGTGCACGTCAGAGCCGGTCGGCCAAGCAGCAACTCGACCACTGGGCCCGTGTGGGTCGTGCCGTGTCGAGCCGGCACAGCGCTGCCCGTCGCAAGGTCGAGGCCGCCCTGGCCGGCGACATCCCACTTCGGGAGTTGACCGCCGAGGAAGGCGCGGTGTTCGACGCCGAGATCGCCGCGTCCATCGAGGAGAGTCTGGCGCGCGCCGACTACGGTGCGACGCTGGCCGCCCGCGGCATCACCACCGTCGCACTCGATGAGGACGGCGAGATCGTGCAGTACCAGCCGGACGGCAGCACCACTGTGCTGACGCCGCAGCAGTGATCCTGGCTCACGCTCACACGGGCCGCACCGTCGCACAGTGAAGCGTCTCGATCTGGTCGTCGGATGCAACGGCGCCGGCAAGTCCACCTTTGTCGAACTCACCCTCGCCCCGCTGCTTCCGGGTAGCCCCTTCGTCAACGCCGACGAGATCGCCAAGCGTCGCTGGCCTGAAGATCCGGCCCCGCACTCCTACGAGGCCGCACTGGTCGCCGCCGAAACCCGGGCCAAACTCATTGAACTCGGCGAGTCCTTCATTGCCGAGACAGTGTTCTCCCATCCCTCCAAACTCGAGCTCATAGACGACGCGCAGGCCGCCGGGTACACCGTGATCCTGCATTGCGTCCTGATTCCCGAGGAGCTGGCCGTGCAACGAGTGCGCCACCGCGTGCAGGCCGGCGGGCACCACGTTCCCGAGACGAAGATTCGTGAACGCTACCAACGACTTTGGGATCTTGTCGCGATCGCCGCGCCGCGGGTGGACTCGGCACTGTTCTACGACAACAGCACCGTCAAGGGCCCGCAGATAGTCGCTCAGATGGCCGGCGGGTTCGTCATCGGATCGTCCATCTGGCCCAGATGGACGCCGGCGACGCTCAGTTCCCGATGGAATCGATAGCAGCGCGATCCTGCGCCATATGCTTCTCGTCAAGTTCGATCGGCCGGACACAACCAGGGGTCAGGCCTCCTCGAGGCGGGTCCGGACTTCTCGCATCCGCTGGGCCAGCGTCTCTTCATCGATGACGTGCCTGGCCACCAGCGAATGCGTCAGTGCGACAAGCTGATTCTCCGGGTACGGCAGGGTCACATAGACGGCTTGGACCAGGCTGTCCTCATCGGTTCGACGGGTGAGCAACGGCAGCGTCACTCCCTCGTGGTCGAGTGCGTCGCACATCCCGTCAAGACTCGACTTCCACGGCGGTACCAGGTTGGCGACGCCATACTTCTGCGCCATGCGGGGCCACGACTGCCCTCGCCCGACGATCTGTTCGAGCGTCCGGACCCTGACAGCGGTGATGTCATCTTCGTCGGTCATCGGTTGCCCCTCAGGACCCCTCGACCGGACGGACCGCTGCATGCACCGGTCGTGGCGCGTTCGCCGTCACCCCAGGCTTCGGCAAGGCGACACCGATCATGCAGTCGCGGGTAACGATCTCGGCGAGTTGCTCCTCAGTCCAGTCTTCGGTTCCGGCGGGCCGGACCGGCAGCACCAGGAACCGGCGTTTGGAATTGGAGTCCTCGACACGGATTTCGACGTCGTCAGGCAGGAAAAGGCCGAACTCACCGAGAACCTGGCGCGGCCAGCGCACAATGCGACGCCGATAGTTCGGCGTCCGATACCACTCGGGAGAATTCCCGAGCAATGGCCGCGGATAGCACGAACACAAAGTGCAGACAATCACGTGATGCAAACTCGGTGTGTTCTCCAGTACCTCCAAGGCCGTGAAATCACTGGGTGTCCCGAAGCCGGTCGGGTGCAGCCAATCAATTCCCACTTCCCGACTGGCAGCGATGGGGTCTCGAAGCACCAACTGGTTGAAATCGGGATCCAGCCACGCCTTCGCGACGAGTCGCGAGCCCGGCGCCGGCCCGATCTGCTCGACGAACTCGGTGTAATGCCGGTGATCTTCGGCAGTGAACAGGCCCTTCTCGATCGCCAATTCGCGGAGCGCGATCTCCAAGACCTCGAAATCGGTCACTTCCTCGACCATGGGTGCCGCGTGCCGCTCAGGCGCTTCATCGTGCGTATGCGCCGCTTCGTCGTGCGTCATGTCGGATTCCTGTCCGTTCCGTCGAATGAGCGGTCTAGTCGAGCGGCCGCAACCACAATTCGGAAATCTCGGCCTGAAGGGTGTCGCCCTCGGCGCCCGCATACGGATCCCACACGTCGCTCATGTTGAAGCGCACGATGTAGAACCACTGAGGCGTCTGCTCCTCACGATCGAACGCCTCGTCCTCGGGTACCAGGCTTTCGTAGGACACCTCGGCGATGGTCCCGGGCTTCCCGCGCAGATACTCCTGGGTGCGGGTGTAAAAGATGGTCGGGAGGTCCCGCACCCGCACTCGATCGCCGACTGCGAATCGAGCTTCGCCGGCCTGGCCCGCGAACCGTTGGGGATCGCCCTTGCCGAGCGCCTCGATGTGATGGCGGTTCCTGGAGACCGCCGTCGGATCGCCGACGCTGCGCGGGGCAGCCGAGAGGGCGTCGGCAGCACCGGTGGCCACCCGTGCGCGCACCTCGTCGACCCGCTCGAGCAATTCGCGAAGCGTGATGTGGTCTTTCTCGACGAGGCACCGGGCGACAGCCCATACCCACCGGCCGTAATAAGGGAAGCCGTGGTAAATCGTCCGGCCCACATCGACGTTTCCGAGCCGCCGCCGTTCCTCGGACGTCCAAATGCCACGCCAGCCGAGCACCTCACAGGTGACAAAGGTATTGAGCTCCCACGCCTCTTCTTGCTTCTCCTCGAAGATCGCGGGTGCGTCGGGATCGCCGCCGACGTCGTGCGGGTTCTTCATGAACGCGCCGAAGAGCGTGTGGTCGATCTGATCCGGGTAGGGCCAGTCCTGCAGCCGATGCAATGCCGGCCGCAACTGGCTGACAAAATCACCCATGGAATTGTTGGCCATATTCCGTGTCCTCAGATGGATAAACGGTCTGCCTGCAACGACGCTATCACGGGCAAACATGGCTCGATGCCTATCGATGAATCTTCCCGCCTCTGGGCACCGGGTCTTTGAACTTTCACAATGACGACAGGATTCGGCGGTGGGAATTTGCCCATCCGGGCGCCATCACCCGGCTATCGGCAGGTGCAACCCGTGCCCGCTGTAGCGTGACGCGCATGAACTCCATTCGCGTGCCTTCCACCGTCGCGCTCGTGGCCTGCGCCGCGTCGTTGACCATGACGCTTGCCGCATGCGGCTCCGACACGGACACCTCCGCGGCTTCGTCCTCGCCGAGCACGTCATCGGTCGCCGAGGTGCTCACGCCCTCCATCGCCGAAACCGCCACCGAGGCCAGCACCTGTCCGACGGCAGCGCCTCAGGGCGCCGGCGCCCCCGAATGGACGCTGTCCGGAGCGACCGGCAATGTCGCCGTCACCGGGTCGACCGACACGGCCGCGCCCGTGGTGAAGGTGACCGGACCGTTCAGCGTGGCCGAGACCCAGGTGCACACCCTGAAGGCAGGCGACGGGCCGGTCGTCGCGCCGTCGGCGAACGTTTCGGTCTGCTACATGGGTGTCAACGGGCGTGACGGGTCAGTGTTCGACAGCAGCTACGAACGCGGTGAACCGGTCGACTTCCCCCTCAACGGTGTTGTGCCCGGCTTCCAGAAGGCCATCTCCGGACAAAAGGTCGGCTCTACGGTGGCCGTCGCGATGACGTCTGCCGACGGCTACCCCCAGGGTCAGCCCGCCGCGGGAATCCAGCCGGGTGACTCGTTGATCTTCGCGATCAAGATCCTCGACGCCCAGGGCTGAGTCACACCGCCCACCCGGGCCCGGGGCCGGCTTGTAACAATGCTTCTATGGTCGAGCGCAGCATCTGGATGCAGAAGGTGGAAGCCGATCCCGGGCACTCGGATTGGTACGTCGAACGCTTTCGTGCCATGGAGCGCGCGGGTCAGGACCTGGCCGGCGAGGCCCGTCTGATCGACGCGATGGCATCGCGCAATGCCCGCATCCTCGACGCCGGCTGCGGTCCCGGCCGGGTCGGTGGATATCTCGCCGAGGCCGGGCACCAGGTGGTCGGCGTCGACGTCGACCCGGTACTGATCGAGGCGGCCGAGAACGACCATCCCGGTCCGCGCTGGCTCGTCGGAGACCTCGCCGAACTCGACCTGCCGGCACGCGGTATCGCCGCCCCGTTCGACATCATCGTGTCGGCCGGCAACGTGATGACCTTCCTGGCCCCGAGCACCCGCGTTCAGGTTCTGACGCGGCTGCGCGCGCATCTTGCCGACGACGGCCGCGCGGTGATCGGATTCGGCGCCGGCCGCGAATACGAGTTCGACCAGTTCTTCGACGACGCGGTATCGGCCGGTTTCACCACCGACCTGTTGCTGTCCAGCTGGGATCTCCGCCCGTTCACCGAAGAATCGGACTTCCTGGTGGCGATCCTGCGCCGCGCCTAGCTCGAGCCGTTTGGGCTGAAGTTGAAATTGGCTATCGCGGTGGACAATCCGGTGCCGATCGGGCCCGATGCGTCGTACAGGCACGCACTGCCGGTGGCCACGCCCTCAGCGCTGGTATGAGTCACCGCCGCCATGCCGATGAAGGGGCCGACCGGCAACCGGCTCAGCGCCAGCGTGTAGTCGGCATTGATGAAAGCCAACCCGGCCGAACTGAAATTGCTCATCGAACTCGTGACGTCAACCGCCAGGGCGGCTCGCACGAACGGCGTGAGCTCCTCGCCGGCAACCAGCTCTCGGACTTCACGCAGCCATGCATACCGGGGCCCGCACTGCTGCCACGGGAACCCCTCACCGGCCCATTCCGCGTCCGGCCCGTACGCCCTGATGAACATGGGCATGGTGTCGTCGAAGTGCGCCGGTTCTTCCGGTAGCGGCGGCAGATCGATCGAGGTCGTCCAGAACTCACCATCGGGTTGGGCGCCACGCCTCAGATACAACGCCGAGGCGCGTGCCACCAACTCGCCGTCCTGTGTCATCACCGCATCGACCGCCTGCATCCGTGAGCCGGCTCTCACCACCGACGCGGTGACGCGGACCGGAGCGCCGGCGACCCGACGCAGTATCTCCACCGTGAACCGCGCCGGGTGCAGACCGTCGTCGGTGACGAGTTGTTCGACGGCGCGGGCCAGGAGGCCGCCGACCACTTGACCGCCGAGGGTCGGCCCCCATCCCCCATGTGCGATCTCGTTCGGCGCGAACCCGTCGTCAGTGCTGACAAAGAACGGCGTCATCGCAGTGCGTTCCACACATACACCTTTCGTCCTACACTTCGGGCAGTACGGACTCTATTACAGATATGACTACAGTTGGCATGACGATAGCTGCCGGACGCCGTCGGAGATCGAACACCGACCAATGACACGGATGACGACCGCCGGGCCGACGGCTATTGCCACGGGAATCCCATCGTTCTACTATCGCCTGTAGTACTTCGATTGGGGCACGTATGACGGCACCGACAATCGTTCAGGCGCAACGTTTTCTGCGCCTGACGGCATGGACATTCCTGCTAGGCTGGGGATTGCACGTGATCGACCACCTGCTCCGGGGAATGTCGGCGTCACCGATGTTTGTCATGGCCGGCGGCATGATTCAGGGCGCGATCGTCATCATCGCGATCACCATGACGTTGCGCGGACATCCGCGAGCGCCCGACCTCGCGATATTCACCGGCATCGGCAGTGCAGTCGTGTTCACCTATGCGCACCTGCTGCCGAATTTCTGGCCGGATTTCCAAGACAGCTATCTCAGCGGTCCCCGCATCAACGTCACCTGGTTCTCCTGGGTGACAGCGCTTTCCGAGATCGGTACCGGACTGTTGTTCGCCTATGCGGGCATGCGAGCGAAGCGGGCCGCGGCGTAGATGCGGATTCTGCGGGTAACGTCGGCCGATGGGATTGGTGTACTCCAGCATCATCGACGCCCCGCAAGACGAGGTCTTCGCCTGGCACAACCGCCCGGGCGCGTTCGCCAGGCTGGCACCACCGTGGCAAGCCATGAAGCTCATATCCGAGGCGGCCTCACTGCGTGACGGCCGTGCCGAACTCGCGCTGCCCGGCGGCCTGCGGTGGGTGGCGCAGCACCAGGCCGACGCCTACGACCCACCACGGCGGTTCGTCGACGAGATCGCCACCGGCGGGCCGGCCTCGCTGCCGGCCGCACTGGCGATGCGCTGGAAGCACATTCACGAATTCGAGGCGATCGACGCCACCCGCACCCGGATGACCGACCGTGTCGAGACCCTTGTACCCGGCCGTTTCCTGCGTCCGATGTTCGTCTACCGACACCGCCAGCTCGCCGACGACCTCGCGGCGCACCGGCAGGCCCGCGGCTCGGGGCTGGGGCCGCAGACGATCGCGATCACCGGAGCATCGGGGCTGGTCGGGTCGGCGTTGACCGCGTTCCTGAGTGCAGGCGGTCACCGGGTCATCCGGCTGGTCCGCCACGCAACTGCCAAACCTGATGAGCGGCAATGGGACCCGGCCGACCCCCACCCCGAACTGTTCGCCGGAGTGGACGCCGTCATCCACCTGGCCGGCGCGTCGATCGCCGGCCGGTTCACCGAGGGGCACCGCAGTGCGATCCGCGACAGCCGCATCGAGCCGACTCGCCGGCTGGCCGAATTGGTCGCAGCGACCGATTCCGGGCCGCAGGTGGTCGTCAGCGCGTCGGCGGTCGGTTTCTACGGATACGACCGCGGCGACGAGGTTCTCACCGAGACAGCCGAGCGCAGCGGCGGGTTTCTGGCCGATGTGGTGGCGGAGTGGGAGGACGCGCTGGCTCCGGCTGAACAATCCGGGGCGCGAGTGGTGCGGATCCGTACCGGAATCGTCCAGTCCCCGCGCGGCGGCACCCTGCGACTGCTGCGTCCACTGTTCGCTGCCGGGCTCGGCGGCCGTATCGGCGACGGGCAACAGTGGTTGCCCTGGATCGGTATCGACGACCTGGTCGACGTCTACTACCGCGCGTTGTGGGACGAGCGACTATCCGGTCCGGTCAATGCGGTGGCACCGGAGCCGGTGCGCAACGCTGAATACAGCGACACGCTCGGCCGTGTCCTGCACCGCCCGACGGTTGTGCCGGTGCCGACGCTGGGCCCACGGCTACTGCTGGGCGATCAGGGTGCCCGCGAACTGGCGTGCGCGAGCCAACGGGCGGTTCCGGCGATCCTGACCGCCGGCGCGCACCGCTTCCGCCATCCGTACCTGGATCAGGCACTGCGCCACGTGTTGGGACGCGCGGTTACGGCGTAGGAGCTGCCGGCGGCGCCGGAGGGCGCTGTCCCGGTGAGTTGAACTCGTATCCGGGCGGCGGCGGGCCGTTAAGCGAGTAGTAGCCAGGTGGCAGCGCCGGGCCGGCCGGACCGCTACCGGGTGCCGGCGCCGTGACCGGCGTTTCCGAGCCCGGAGCGTTGATCGATCTGTATCCGGGCGGCAGCGGCGGAGGCGGACCAGCGCCGGGAGGCGGCGCGACACCCTCGGGTGCTCCCCCGCTGGCCTGGAACCCGCCCGGGTCGTGGGCTTGATGCCAGAGATCCCTGAGCGTGCCGACCGGGCCGGATCCGTACTGGCCGGAGCCGTACACGGGGTTGGCGATCTCGGGCACCTGCGGAGGACCGGCCGGTGCCGGTGGCGGAGGTGCTGCCAGTGCGGGATCCGCGGGAACAGGCGCTGGATCAGGCACGACGGGGTCCGCTGCGGCCTGGCCCGACGCGGCCAGCACGGCACCGACGGCAGTCAGGCCTGCGATCGCGAGCTTCGCTCCGTTCATGGCGAGCGTGGCGCGGTGCGCTTCGGTCATCTATCCGGCGGTCCTCTCTCAATGCAGCCGCAGAAACTCCTGCTCTCCGAATCTGGGCGAATACCGGGCAGTCAGTCCGTGCATCGTCGCACACCGGCCTGAGGACGCGCTGGGTTAGATGTACTGACCACGGACGTTAGGTACGGCGTGGCACGCTGAGTGCGTGCGCCGCGTTCTGATCGTCGGATCGGGTTTCGCCGGACTGTGGGCAGCGCTGGGTGCGGCCAGGCGACTCGACGAACTCGGACCTGCCGCTGACGCCGTCGAGATCACGGTCGTCAGCGACCGCCCCTTCCACGACATCCGGGTACGCAACTACGAATCCGACCTCGATGACTGCCGGATCCCGTTGGCGACGGTGCTCGATCCCGCCGGAGTCGGCCACATCGTCGCGAAGGTCACCGAGATCGACGTCGAGACCCGAACCGTCACCGCCACACAGGTCGGACGAACCATCGCGATCGGCTACGACCGGCTGGTGTTGGCCGCAGGCAGCCAGGTCGCCCGGCCCGACATCCCGGGCCTGCGGGCGTTCGGTTTCGACGTCGACACCTTCGACGGTGCCCGCCGGCTCGCCGCTCACCTGGACGCGTTGGCCCGCCGACCCCGCACACCGGGTACCGGCACGGTCGTGGTGGTCGGGGCGGGCCTGACCGGCATCGAGACGGCCTGTGAACTGCCCGGACGGTTGGCCGCGATCTTCGACGGCAGCCTGGCCCCGAGGGTCGTGCTTGTCGACCACAACCCCGAGGTCGGATCCGACATGGGTGCCTCGGCGTGCCCGGTGATCGAATCCGCGTTGTCCGACAATGGAGTTCAGTGCATGACCGGTGTCAGCGTGGTGGCGGTGGACGCCGGTACGGTGACGATGTCCTCGGGCGACATCGTGCCCTGCGCGACAGTGGTGTGGTGCGCGGGAATGCGGGCCAACCCGTTGACGGCGCAGTTCCCGGTGACGCGGGATCGGTTCGGCCGGCTACCGGTCGACGACTACCTCCGCGTCGAGAGCGCGTCCGGGGTGTTCGCGGCCGGCGACGTGGCCGCCGCCCGGGTGGACGACGGCCACCTGTCGGTGATGTCGTGTCAGCACGGCAGGCCAATGGGCCGCTACGCCGGATACAACGTGATCGGCGATCTCCTGGGCAAACCCATGCTGGCCCTCCGAATCCCTTGGTATGTGACGGTTCTCGACCTGGGGCCGGCGGGAGCCGTGTACACGGAAGGCTGGGATCGCCAAGTCGTGGCGACCGGCGCGGTGGCCAAGGCCACCAAGAAGACCATCAACACCGAACGGATCTACCCACCGCTCACCGGCGACCGGCAGGCCCTGCTGGCGTCGGCTGCCCCCGACCTCCAGGACAGGCCGGCCCGCGGCGAGTAGGTCTGGCGTCAGTTGAACGAGAACTGGACGACCGCGTTGTTTCCGCCGCGGCAGGTCACCCAGTCACCCTCTCGGACACACGCCATGGTGTAGGTCTGATGCGTCACCGGACTGAACACGTTGATCTGCACTGAATCCCCGGAAACCCTGAAGTACTCCTGGCGGACATTCTGGGCGAACGGACACGAGGCGCTCTGACTGGCCCAGATGCCGCCGTTGCATTCCTTCATCTCCTCGCCCACCGGGCCGGCGCCCTGGGTGGTGAGCTCGTCGAGCTTGGCCAACGTCTCGGCCCCCGCGACGCCGTTGACGAACAGCCCGGCCCGCTTCTGGAATTCGCGGATGACAGCTTCGGTCTGCGCGCCGAACTCGCCGTCGACCTGCAGGTGTGAATAGGCCGGGTAGTCGAGGTTCAGCAGCGCCTGCAGCGTCGCAACCTGTTGGCCCTGACTTCCGTTCTTCAATGTGACTGTCGGATATGGAGGCATGACAGCGCTCCTCTCATCTCGGTGGCTTCGAGCCAACTTCGGATGATCGGAACGTAGCCGCGAACGGCGGCCGTGGGCACGCGTAGCCGACTACTCGAAACGCGGTGTGCCGCCGCGCGCTACGGGCCGTGCCGGCGGTCGTCGCCGTCCGGTGGCGCCTCGGGCGGCGGCGGTGTCAGCGCGTCCCATGCGGTCCACGTGTAGTGCTGATCGGGTAGACCGCTGGCACCGAGCATGAACGCACGGTGCGAGCGGTTCTCGCGGGCGATGGTGGCCAGCCAGGTGGTCACCGTACTGACGCGGTTGCGTACGCCGGTGAGGAATGCGATGTGGATGAAACCCCAAGCCAGCCAGCCGAAGAAACCGGCCACCTTGACCGGGCCGACCTGCAGGACTGCCTGTCGGCGGGCGATGTACGCCGCGGAACCGAGGTCTCGGTACCGGAACGGTCGCCGGGGTTTCCCGTCAAGTTCCCGGCGAACACACGAGGCGACGTGGAGCCCACCCTGCATCGCGTTCTCGGCAACACCCGGCAGGTTCTCCCGGCCGGCCAGATCTCCGATCACAAAGATCTCGGGACGGCCGTCGATCGAAAGATCGGGCCCCACAGTGATTCTCCCACTGCGATCCGCCTCCACCCCCAGCACCTGCGCGAGGTGCCGAGCGAACGGCACGGCCTCGACCCCGGCCGTCCACAACACGGTCCGGGCCGCGTACTGCTCGTCGGGGCCACCGGCCTTCGGGCTGATGGTCACCCCGTCCCGATCGACGTCGGTCACATGGACTCCCATGTGCAGCTCGACGCCCAGTTTCTGCAGCGACTTCGTCGCCTTCTCCCCCAGCTCGGGGCAGAAGGCCTTCAGCACCCTCTCCCCACCGTCGAACAGCAGCACCCTGGCTTCCTCGGGCTCGATGCTGTGAAACTCGTGAGCTAAAGTGCGCGTGGCCATCTCACGGATCTGCCCGGCCAACTCGACCCCGGTGGGTCCGCCCCCGGCGACAGCGAACGTGAGCCAACCGTCGCGCTCCGGGCCGGGCGGCAGGGTCTCGGCGATCTCGAAGGCTGTGAAAACCCGCTGCCGGATGTTGAGCGCGTCGTCGAGCGTCTTCATCCCGGGCGCCCACTCCGCGAAATGTGCTTTGCCGAAGTAGGACTGCTGCATCCCCGCGGCCACCACAAGTACGTCGTAGTCGAGGGTGAAGGTCGTCTCATCGGGCCGGCGGGCCGTGACCCGGCGCAACTCGGGATCGAGGTCGATCGCCTCACCGAGCAGCGTGGTGACGTTGCGGTGCCGCTCGAACTCCTCGCGTAGCGGCCGGCTGATCTGGCCGAAGCCCAAGGTCCCGGTGGCGCATTGGTAGAGCAGCGGCTGAAACAGATGTCCGGCCGCCCGATCCAGCAGGGTCACGTCGACGTCGACTCCGCCCAGCCGTCGGGCACAGAACAGCCCGCCGAATCCCCCACCGATGATCAACACTCTCATCCGACTGTGGCCCACAACTAGGAGGTTAACCGCCTGTCTCGGAAATGCGACGGTGCAGAGCAGATGCGCGCAGGGTGAGGTGGTTGCGCTCGGCCAGTGATGGCGCCTCGGCGGCTGCCTGCACGTACAGCTGTGCGGCGGTTGTGGTGTCCCCTGCCTGCTCATGAAGGTAGGCGGCCGCGGCGGTGTGGCGCGGCAGCGTCGGGTCGAGTTCATCGAGCGCTGCCAGTCCCGCCCGCGGACCATCTGCTTCGCCGACGGCAACGGCGCGGTTGAGGCGCACCACCGGGCTGTCGGTGAGTGCGACGAGTTCGTCGTACCACTCGACAATCTGCACCCAGTCGGTCTCCTCGGTGGACTGGGCATCGGCGTGCAACGCCGCCACCGCCGCCTGAGCCTGGTACTCCCCGAGCCGGTCGCGCGCCAGTGCGGCCTGCAGCACGTACACACCCTCGGTGATGAGATCGTCTCGCCACAGAGTGCGGTCCTGCTCCGACAGAGGAACCAGGGCCCCGTCGGCACGGGTACGCGCCGGGCGCCGGGCATGGTGCAGCAGAAACAACGCCAGCAGGCCTGCAACTTCCGGATCATCGGTGGCTCGGGTCAGCTGGCGGACCAACCGGATCGCC
Source organism: Mycobacterium sp. DL440 (assembly GCF_011745145.1). Lineage (NCBI taxonomy): Bacteria > Bacillati > Actinomycetota > Actinomycetes > Mycobacteriales > Mycobacteriaceae > Mycobacterium > Mycobacterium sp. DL440. Next base: position 2,324,992 of record NZ_CP050191.1, read on the forward strand.
TCGGCCGCCAGGTCGACGTCGCCGCTGTAGCCCTCGTTGAATACCAGGTACAGCACCCGCAACACGGTGTGCAGGTCGCCGGGACGATCCAGCCGCACCGAGCTGACAATGCGCTTGGCGCGGCTGATCCGTTGCGCCATGGTCGCTTCCGGTACGAGATAGGCCTGAGCGATCTGACGCGTGGTCAGGCCTCCGACGGCGCGCAGTGTCAGGGCGACCGCCGCCGACTGGGTCAGACTCGGGTGCGCGCACAAGAAGTAGAGCTGCAAGGTCTCGTCGACCGTGGGGGCCGGCCCGGCCGCCGGCTCCGCAGAAACCCGGACCTCGCGGTTGCGCCGTGCGACCTCCGATCGGGTGAGGTCCAGGAATCGACGCCACGCCGTGGTGATCAACCAGCCCTTGGGGTCGTCAGGTCGTTGGTCCGGCCAGGTTGCCCAGGCCCGCACCAAGGCTTCCTGCACGGCGTCCTCAGCCGTCGCGAAGTCGGCCCCGCGGCGGACCAGGGCAGCCAGGACTCCGGGGATCAGATCCCGCAACTGCTCCTCGCCCGCCGCATCGAGGTCCATCAGTCGGTGACAGTCGGCGGAGCGGTCAGGAACGGACGCACCTCCAGCCACTCGTGGATGGGCCGCCCGCCCGCACCCGGCGCCGCCGACAGTTCTCCGGCCAACGCGACGGCGCGTTCGTACGAGTCGACGTCGACCAGCATCCAGCCCGCGATCAGGTCCTTGGTCTCGGCGAACGGGCCGTCGGTCACGGGCGGCTTCCCCTCACCGCCGTACTGGACCCACGTGCCCTCCGGGGCAAGGGCCTGGCTGTCGACGTACTCGCCGCTGTCCTTCAGCCGATCGGCGAAGTCATTCATGTACTGGATGTGCGCCTGGATCTCGTCCGGTGTCCACTGGTCCATCGGAATGTCGTTGACCGACGCTGGGGCGCCTCGGTAGTGCTTGAGAAACAAGTACTTGGCCATGAAATTCTCCTTCGGATTCGCGACCCTGGTTGGTCGCTCACAACGGGGACGGAGCCGTCGCGCGGTTCTCGACATCGTGGACGAAAGTATTTTTGAACCCGTCGCCAGACCTCAAGTGCAGACTCAATCACTTCGTTTGGCTAAGCTTCGGGTATCCAAGTTCAGAGTCAAGCACCGAGGTGGACATTCATGTTCGGAAGCAAGGCAACCCTGGCGACCATCGCCGCCACCGGCCTGATCGGGGCCGCGCTCGGCCTGGGCACCGCCATCGCAAGCGCGGAACCGGATCCGAGCCTCCCGCCGCCGCCAAACGCGCCGAAGAAGCCGGCTGAGACGTGGCAGGGCCACCCGATGGTCTGGTGGAACCTGCCTGCCGGCGGCCACTGGGGCGTCTGGGTCAACGGCGACTTCCTCCCGTTCACCTGATTCAGCTGTCGGGCTCTGCGCCCTCGTCGGCGTCCGGCTCCTCGGCCGGGACGGCTTCCAACGGGACGCTTTCCGCGCGTGGAGCGCCGACCGCAGCTGTGTTGTCGGCCGGTTGCAGCCGGACCACCTGACCCACTGCCCGGCGTAGCCCGGGCGGTCCGTCTTTACGGAAGAACTCACCGATGCGTCCGGCGCGGTACCGCAGCGGCGAGCCGAGCAGCTCACCCATCACCACGCCGCTGCCGAGTGCCAACGCCGTCGCTGCCGCGCTCAGCAGGTGCGCGAGCCCCTCACCGAACTTCTCGTCGACGGCAAAGGCGAACACCGCCCAGAACACCGAGAGACCGGGCAGCATCGGCATGATGCCGGCGGTCGCCGTCACCAGCGCGGGAGACTGCCGGCGAATGGAAATCAGGGTGGCCAGAAAACCGACACCGACCGCCGCGATCCCGGTGGCCGCCCACTGGCCGAATCCGGCTGTCCCGAGCCAGATCAACGTCAGCTCGGCCAGCGCGGCCGCCAACCCGGCGGTGGGTAGTGACCGCAGCGGTGCATAGCTGGCCATGGTCAGGCACATCCCGGCCAGCGCCGCACCCACGACCGCCAGGACGATCGCCACCGGTCCTTTGGGCGTGAGGAAGGTGCCGGCCGTGTTGACGTGCAGTTCGATCTGGATCCCCAGGAGCGTGGCGGCCTGCAGTGCACCGGTGATGCCCACGACGATTCCCGCGGTGAGAAACACGGCGTCACCGAGCCGCGCGACCGCGGTGACCATGTAGCCGGTCAACGCGTCCTGCACGGCACCGACCAAAGTCATGCCGGACAGCAACAACACGATCCCGGTGGCGACCAGCGCACTGAGACCCTGGCCAGCGTACCGGTAGGCAGCCAGCGCGATCAATGTCGCGATCGCCGCTCCGACTGCGTGCTGAAAAAAGAACGGCGTGCCGATTCGATTCAACAGACGGCCGACCCGGTCGATCAGTGCGGCCGTCACGGTGGCCAGCAGACAGGTCAACCAGTTGCCGCCCAGCAGCATCGCGATACCGAGCGCGAAGCCCGCCCACCCGGCGGTCGCGAGCCACCGAGGGAACGGATGCGGGCTCTCGGTCAGCTCATCCATGGCCTCCTGCGCCTCGTCGACGGTGATACCGCCGGAGGTGATGCGCCGCACCAGCCGATCGAGCTCGGCCAGCCGGGTGTAGTCCGTGGACCTGGTCCGCACCGCCCGCATGATCGTCACCGGCGGGCTGTCCGCGGTGGGCAGTGCCGACACGATGATCGTCGCGACGGTGATGTCGACGACGCAGTCGGTGAGCCGGTAAGCCTGCGCGACATCCTGGGTGGTGGCCACGACATCGGCAGTACCCGAACCCGACGACAGCATGACCTCCGCGAGCCGGATGGTCAGGTCGAGGACCTTGCGGGTGTGTACGTCCCCCATCCCGGCCGACGCGCGACTGCGCCGACCCGCGACCGGTGCTGGGTCGCGGCGCCCGCGCAGCGCCATGCGCAGCCCGCCGCGCAAGCGGTCCCTGCCGTTCAGACCTTCCTCAGCCATCGTTGAAAAGGGTACTGATGAATGCTCGGGTGCTGGTGGAGGACAGGCCCTGCCGGCAGGACTCGTCAGCCGGCGTGGCGGGCGCGGTCGGCGGCCCGGATCACATCGGAGCCGACAAAGGTGAAGATCTGGGTGCCGGCTGCCAGTGGTTCGGGTTGCCCGGTAAAGCGATGGGCTCCCACGCCGTAGCTCACATCCGGCTGAGACACCCAGACCAGGTCGAAGCCGCGCTCGTCAAACCAGTTGAGGATCAAGGGAACCCGGTCCGGAACGGTGCGCCCCCGGGTCCACAGCACGGTGCCGCCAGACTTGGTCAGCTGCGGAAGGATGCCGATCGTCCGCTCGATGTCCTCATCGGTGATATTGCCGAAGATGCCGCAGGCCACCACGATGTCGGCGGGTACCAGATCCTGATAGTGGTCGATGACCGCGGCATCACCGGTCACGACCTCTACCCCGGTCAGTCCATAGTTGTTCACCGCCTCGGCGGCGACTGCGGCGTTGCGGGGATCCAATTCGACCAGGCGCGCCCGCACATCATCGCGTCGCGGATGCCCGGCCAATACCTCGAGCAGGTCGCGGCCCTGCCCGGCGCACAGGCTCACGACCCGCAGCGGGCCGGCCGGAGCCTCATCCAGCGCCTGCCTGATCAATGTCTGCACCGCGCGAAGTCGGTGCGCCAACGCCGAATCGGGCCTGTCATAGTCTTCGTGCCAGCTGTGCCAATCAACCACACCGGAAACCATATGGCCGCGACGCCGGCGGCCGCGCCGACGCAAGTCGGAGCGACGCCGCCGCACTTGACCGTGCACTGCCGCAACTGTGTCGCGAATTCAATTGGTATTGAGCACTATTCGATCCCTGCGCATGTGCCGAACCGAACTCAAAATGGGTTAACCGCGGCGTGATGAATATTCGCGGCTATCTGCCGTGAGAGGCGAAAAACTGACCGGAGGCATCCGAGGCGTCGAAGGCCCGACTGGCGGCCCCGACGGACTGGGGCGGAAGAATCTCGGGAACGCCCGGCCAAGTGTGCCCGCCCCCGTCGACCCGCATGAACACCACCGAGGTTCCGGCCGCACACCCATCAGAGGCGATGCGGTGCGTTTCGGTGCCGTCGCCGGTACCGGGCAGCACCTCGTCAGACGGAGCCGGGCAACCGTTGATCTGGCGCCACCGGTCCACCAATGCGGACCCCGACAGCACCGTGCTTCCCCCGCCGCGCCCCGTCATCGGTCCGCCGTTGAACGGCACGATGGGGTCTGCAGTGCCGTAGGAGGCGAGAACCGACACGGGCCTCGACGGATTGCAGCCCACATTCGTTCCGAGCGTCCCGGCGACCGGGGCGATCGCGGCGAACAGGTCAGCCCGGTCACACGCCAACCGGTTGGCCATGAAGCCGCCCGCCGACAGACCGGTGGCATACACGCGGCCCCGCGGGATGCCGTTTTCCGAGACGAGGCGGTCGACCAGGGTCGAGATGAACCCGACGTCGTCGACCCCCTGGCGGTCCGGCACCGACGCGCCGCGGCCGTCAGCCCAGCTGTAGTCGATCCCGTCGGGATAGACCACGGCGAACCCGTGGGCGTCGGCGACGCCGTCGTAGTGGGTGAGCGCGGCCTGGTCGCCGCCCGTCGCACCGGCGGCGTGAAGGTTGACGACCAGACCCGAAGGGGCGCCACCGCCGGCCGGCAGGTGGAGCCGATACGTGCGCATCATGCCCCCGAAGTCGATCTGCGCCGACGGCACAGGTGCGGCCGAGGCCGGGGTCACCCCGGCGGCGCACCACGCAATGGCGACAAGCGCCGCCATTGCCAGTGTTCGGAGACGTCCCGGCATGAAAAGCACCGGGGCAGAGTAGATATCACGAGCGAACTCTTGGGCAACGCCAGGTGACCTACCGGAGAAAAACCTGCCGGCAACCGTCGCCATCCGCTTCCACGCCATCCGGCCCCCACCGATTCGTCGTCCAGCAAACGAAGTCCCGACGCTACCCGTTCGCTGTGACCAGTGGGGCGAGATAACCGGATTCGACCACCGGTCAGACGGTCAGGACCATGCGGTAGCGCGCCTGCCCCTGTTCCATCGCGGCGTAGGCGTTCGCCGCCTCGTCGAGTGGGCGCTCCTCGATCCGGGCCCGTACCCCCGACAGCACCGCGAAATGCATCGTCTCCTCGACGTCACGTGCCGTTCCAGACGGGTGCCCGGAGATGCTCAGCGCGGGCTGGATCAGTTGCACCGGGCTGATCGGGAGCGGGTCCGCCGACACCCCGATCACCACCAGTTCGCCGCGTGGTGCGAGCCCTCCAACGGTGTCGGCCATCGCCTGCGAATTGCCCACCGTGGCCAGCACCACAGCCGCGCCGCCCAGGTCCCGCAGCGCTGAACTGACGTCGCCGGCGGTCGAGTCGATGTAGTGCCGGGCCCCCAGCGAACGGGTATCGGCTTCCTTGCCGGGGCCGCGGGCGATGGCGACGGTCTCGAAGCCCATCGCATGGGCGAACTGCAACCCGAGGTGTCCCAAGCCACCCACGCCCAGGACCGCGACCACGTCCCCGGGGAGGGCACGGGTGTGGCGCAGCGCGTTGTAGGTCGTCACCCCGGCACACCCCATCGGAGCGGCCTCGGCGAAGGACAGTTCGTCGGGGATCCTGGCGAGTGCGTTGGCCGGCACCGTCACGGATTCCGCGTAGCCACCCGGATAATGCAGGCTCGGTATCTGTCCCTTTTCGCAGTGGATGAACAGGCCCTTACGGCACGGAATGCAGACCCCGCAGTGCCCGCCGAACCATCCGATCGCCACGCGGTCACCTACCGCGAAATCGGTGACGCCCGCGCCCACTTCCGCGATGGTGCCGGCGATCTCGTGGCCCGGGGTCAGCGGCCAGGCGATGCCCGGGAACCCGCCGTTGATGATGGCCTGATCGGTGCCGCAGACCCCGCACGCGGCCACGGCGACCCGAACCTGCCCCCGATCGGGCGAGACAGTCTGGGCGTCAACGAGTTCCAGCGCACCGCCGGATGACTGGACGTGAACAGCTCGATGAGTAGCCATCAGAATCCTTACTGTCGCCGCAGAGATATCTGGCAATCATGAACCGTCAGCGGCCCGCTTGGCCAGGATCAGCCCAGGACGAACGGCAGCCGTGCCGCCGCCGCACCGAGATCGGCCGCCTCCGAATCGGTCGGAGCCCGGCGGCCCGTCGCAACCAGCAGAACGTCCGCGTCGGAGAATTTCGCGGGAAACCGGACACCGGCGATGTCGCCCAACATCGCGCGTGATCGGGCCAACCCGGGCGCGGGCGGCCCCACCACCTTCGGCAGGTGCGCGATCAGGTCGAGGTGGTGCAACGTCCATTCCAGAACGTAGGCATCCAGGTAGTCCTCGACAGTGAGGACCTGCCCCTGCGTGGCAACCCGCAGGTCCTGGTCGGCAAGGTCGGCCGCGCGTCCCGCAGCCGAACCCACGTCGTCGAGATGGAACTTGAGCAGATCCGGATCCCGGTATGCCGCGGCCAGTCTGACGGTCAGCGCGTCCAGCGGATCCTCACCGGTCGGAGGGGTGTCAGAGACCTCCCAGTAGGTCAGGGCGTCGCGGGTCGGTTCAGCATCGGCCGGGGTGACCAGCGTGATCAACACATCTTGAGCATCAATGACGAGGTGGCACACCAGGTCTCGAATCAGCCATCCGGCACAGCCAGAAGATCGCTCGAAGTCCTGCGCCTCGAGCCCGGCCACCGCCGCACGCAGCGCCGCCCACGAATCTGAGAACTGGCCCACGACTGCAAACTAGCAGCGGACCACTCTCTCGGCCGCCGTCCAGTCGTAGGGCAAGAACTTTCCGTCGAACGTCACCACCACCCGGTCCCCGGAGGGGTGTGATTTGCGCTGGATGTCGACGCTGAAGTTGATGGCGCTCATGATGCCGTCACCGAACTGTTCGTGGATGAGTTCCTTGAGCGCCCCGCCGTACACCTGAAGTGCCTCGTAGAACCGGTAGATGGTGGGATCGGTGGGCACGGCCGACGGCAAACCGCCGCGCATCGGCACCGCGGCCAGCACCGGGATCACCGAATCGTCCAATCCGAGTAGGTCCACGATGATCTTGCCCGATTCGGCCGGAACCGGGTGTTGTCCGAGCAATGCGGACACGGTCCACACCACGGGCTTGTCGATGGCGTCTGCCAACTGCTGCCAAGTCAGGCCCTTGGTCAGGCGGGCTTCCACGATCGCGGCGGTGATCTCGTCTCTACTCATACCAGCAGCATGCCTGCGACGCGGCGTCACCGCACGCCCAATGTGCCGTCCAGATACTCAGCGCGGCAAGCCACCCGGGCCAGCTTGCCGCTGGTGGTCCGCGGGATCCCGCCCGCTGGAAGGAATCGCAGATCCGCCACGGTCAATCCGTGCCGGCCGGCCACCGCCGCCCGGATGGCCTCACTCGCCTCGGCGGGGTCGGTGCGGCTGGTGCCGGCCGCACGTTCGGCGATCACCACCAGCCCGGGAGACACGGTGAACGCGGTGACATAGCCACGCCGGACCAGCGGTGAGGCCTCCGCCACCGTGGCCTCGATGTCCTGCGGGTAGTGGCTGCGACCGTCGATCTGCACGAGGTCGGCCATCCGCCCGGTCACGTAGAACTGCCCCTCGAAGTACACCCCGAGATCGCCGGTACGCAGCCAGGTCGCGTCCTCAGGAAGACCCCCGGCGTGACTGTCCGAGGCAAGGCGTGAGTGCAGCGATACATCGAAGACCTTGCGCGTCTCCGCCGGCCGGCCCCAGTAGCCCCGGCCGATGTTGTTGCCGTGCAACCAGATCTCGCCGACCCGGCCGTCCGGCACCTCGGCTGCTGCCGACCCGTCGGCAGTCGCCGGATCGACGATCACCGCCCACAGGCTGCGGGCCGGGTGGCCGCACGACACATGGGCGACGGCACCTTCCGCGTGAGCGCTGACACGGACCGCACGCCCGACGGCGAGATGCGCGCGGTCGAAATAGACCACCGATGCCTGTTCGGCCGGGGCGATCGTCGAGATCAGCAGAGTCGCCTCGGCGATGCCGTAGGACGGTTTGAATGCTGTCGGCGGCAGCCCGTAGGGCGCGAACACCTCATTGAATGCCGTGATCACCTCGGGGATCACGGGTTCCGAACCGATGATGAGCACCACGTTGCTCAGATCGATGTCCTCCCCCGCTGCGGGCACACCGCGCTGCGCGGTCCATTCGTAGGCGAAATTCGGTGCGGCGGTGATGACGCGGCCGTGCTTCGACGCCTCCGACATCGCCCGGACCCAACGCTCGGGGCGACGGATGAACGCGGTCGGCGACATCAGCGTCGAGTGCCCGCCATACACCGCGGGGAACCCGATCATGGACAGGCCCATGTCGTGATAGAGCGGTAACCAGCTGAGGCCGTGCGTGTTTCGGTTCAGTAGATCGATGGACAGAATCATCTGCAGCAGGTTGGTGCCGACCGCACGGTGGGTGATCTCCACTCCGACCGGCGGACGCGTCGAGCCCGAGGTGTACTGCAGGTGGGAGATGTCGTCGGGACCAACCCTGATCGGGGTGAAGCCACCCCCCACCGAGTCGGGCACCTCGTCGATGATCACCACCTCGGGCCGCAGGCTGTCCGGCAGTTTCGCCAGGAACGCCTGTACAGCGTCGGCGGCGGCAGCGGTGGTGAGCACGGTCGTCGGACGGCAATCGAGCAGCGCAGTTTCGAGTCGTTCGGCGTGACCCTGCAATTCCGGCGCGAACAGTGGCACCGCGGTGTTCCCCGCCTTGATCGCGGCGAAGAAGCCGACGACATAGTCGAGGCCCTGCGGCGCTAGGACGGCGACGCGGTCACCCCGGGCGGCGACCTGCTGCAGCCGTGCAGCGACGCCCCGTAGCCGAACGCCCAGCTGGGTCCAGGTCAGCTCGAAGATCTCTTCCTCGGCGTGGCTGTAATCCAGGTAGCGGTAGGCGACGAGGTCGCCGACGTGGGCGATGTTGCGGTCGATGAGCGAGATCAGGGTGGTACCCGGGGGCAGCACGATGCCCCCGGCCTTGTCCAGGCAGTCCTCGATGCGCAGCAGACCTGCCGGAGCTTCGTATTGAACCTGGGTGCCGCTGTCCATGCCCGCAGTCTAGGTGGCGGCACCCTCGAGGAAGGTTGCCAGCTGCTCGAGCGTGAGAGTCCATCCGCTGTGGAAGTTGCCGAATTCCTCTGGTGGCAAAAGGGAATGCTCGATGGTCATCATCGTCTGGCCGTCACCGGCCGGCTCGAATTCGACATTGACGATGCTGGTGGCGGTCGGATCGATCCAGTTCGAGTTGCTCCAGGTGAACCGGAGCAGGCGAGGACGCTCGATGGCCAGAAACTGTCCGGTGGTCAGAACGCTGGCACCGGAAGCGTCGAGGTCGAAACGGACCAGCCCGCCGACGCGGGGCTCGACGGTCACCTCGACGCAGCGCACCGGGCGGGGACACATCCACTCCAGCAGCGACTCCGGGTCGAGCCACTGGTCGAACACCACATCGGGCTCCGCAGGCATCAATCGTTGTACGCGGACGGTCGGCGCGTCGGTCATCGGGAGCCCGCCTGCCGCCGCAACCGTGCGGCCAGCGCGTCGGCGCGGCTCGACCAGAAGTCCGTCTGTTCGTTCATCCATTGCTGGGCCAGCGTCAATCCGTCCGGCTTAAGCGACACCCAGTGCTCCCGACCGCGCACCTCGCGCTGCACCAGACCGGCGGCTTCCAGCACCCCGATATGGCGCGAGACGCCGGCGAAGGTCATGGGCAACGGGGCGGCCAGGTCGCTGATCCGGGCGTCGCCCTGACGCAGGGTCTCCAGCAGCCGACGACGGGTCGGATCGGCCAGGGCCGAATATGCGCGGTCCAGAACTTGATCTTCAACCACCTTGTTGACTATAGCGGCGTGCCGTGGTTCGCTGAGGGAAGCGATATTCAACTGATGTGTTGAATGTTTGTTGGGCACCGCGCGTAACCGAGGACGGGAGCAGCCGTGAAGAATCCACCGATCGTGCCGGCCGTCGACTGGCAGGTCGCACTCGACGAAGTGCTGGTCAAGGAAAAGGAATTCACCCGCGCACGGGACCGACTCGCCGCGCTGCGCCGGCGCATGCCGTGGACCCCGGTCGAAAAGGACTACGAGTTCGAGGGCCCCGAAGGCGCCGTGACCCTGCTCGACCTGTTCGCCGGTCGTCGCCAGCTGATCGTCTACCGCGCCTTCCTCGACCCCGGTGTGCACGGTTGGCCGGAACACGGTTGTGTCGGCTGTTCGTTGATGGCCGACCACATCGGCAACCTGGCCCACCTCAATGCCCGCGACACCACACTCGTGTACGCCTCACGCGGGTCGCAGACCGAAATCGCCCGGATCAAGGCCCGCATGGGGTGGGGCCATCCCTGGTACACCATGGTCCCCCGCCCGGATGCGGCATTCGACGTGGACTTCGGTGTCGATGAATGGCACGGCACCAACGCCTTCATCCGCGACGAGGACCGGATATTCCGCACCTATTTCATCGACAACCGCGGCGACGAGGCGTTCGTCAACACCTGGAACTTCCTGGACATGACCGCGCTCGGCCGCCAGGAGAGCTGGGAGGACTCCCCGCCGGGATACCCGCAGACCAAGGCCTACGAGTGGTGGTCCTGGCACGACACCTACCCCGAGCATGAGCCCTCGCGGTGGTTCGGTGATCCCGACCCTGACAATCCCCGCGATCCACGTCCGCCACGGGACGACTGCACGGCCTGCGGGAGTCACTGACCCACCGCGGGTGGACCGCCGCCATCCATTGGAGAAGATGGGCGGGTGACGCAATCCCCGCTGACGATCCCCGCACTGCTGCAGCACAGCGTCGCCGAGTTCGGCGAGTCCGTCTACCTGGTCACCCCCACCGATCGACTCACCTACCTCGAGGCCGAGCAACGGTCGGCGCGACTGGCGCGCTGGCTGCTGCGCGAAGGAGTCGGCAAGGGCAGTCGCGTCGGCCTGTTCTTCCCCAACGGCACCGAGTGGGTGACGTGGTGGCTCGCGGTATCGCGGATCGGGGCAGTGGCGGTACCGCTCAGCACGCTGTACACACCCGCCGAGATCGCAAAGGTGCTGCGCCTGGCCGACATCGGTCTGCTCATCACCCCCAGCACGGTGCTGAACATCGACGTCGCCGAACGGTTGGAGAAAGCCCTACCCGAACTGGCCGGCCACTCCACGAGCCGGCTGACCCTGCGTGCCGCTCCCTATCTGCGCCGCATCGCGGTGATCGGCTCTGTCGACCGGCCCTGGGCGTCGCGCGGATGCGACGAAACCACCGACGGCGTCCCGGCCGAGGTCCTGGCCGCCGTGGAAGCCGAAGTGTCCGCCGCCGACCTCGCGATCATGGTGCACACCTCCGGATCCACCGCCGATCCCAAAGGTGTCCTGCACACCCATGGCACCCTGGTGCGTCAAACCTCGACCTGGCCCGCCGCCATCAGGGCGATCACCCGGTCGCAGGACGAGTCCCGGGTGTTGTGCGCGATGCCGTTCTTCTGGATCGGCGGACTGCTCGCGGTGACCGGAGCCCTGCATGAGCCCGTGGCTCTGGTGACGATGGCAAAACTGGATCCGGAAACCGCACTGGACCTGGCTGAGCGGGAACGGATCACCGGGATCGTGGGCTGGCCGGCGTTCACGCAGCGGTTGCGCGACCATCCCTCGTTCGCCGACCGGGATCTGAGCAGTGCACCGATGCTGCGCGAGGGTCCGCTGGACATCGCCATGACCGATGTGCCCGACGGATTTCCGGTGCACCGCACCATGTCTGAGACTGCGGGTGGCTTTGTCTTCACCGACATGGCCATCGTCGATGACGACGGCGCCCCGGTTGCCCCCGGGGACACCGGCGAACTCCTGGTCCGAGGTATCGGAGTGATGGCCGGGTACAACAAGCGCGAACGGTCGGAGACCTTCGACGCCGACGGCTGGTACCACAGCGGCGACCAGGTGTACCGGCGCGACGGCGATCCCCGGCTGTTCTACGTCGGGCGCACCACTGATCTGATCAAGGCCGCCGGGGCCAACGTCTCGCCGTTGGAGGTCGAGGCCGTCATCTCCGAATCTGCCGCCGTGGCGCAGTGTGTGGTCGTCGGCATCGACGACCCGCACCGCGGCGAGGAGGTCTGCGCGGTCGTGGTGCCCGCCGCGGAACTCGACCTGGCAGCCCTGGCCGCCTACGCTCGGGAACAATTGTCCGCCTACAAGGTCCCTACCCGCTGGGCGCTGACCGACAGCGAACGGATCCCCACTCTGTCCAGCGGAAAGTTCGACCGGAAAACCCTGCGGCAGTTGATCATCGACGGCGATATCGAGGCGGTACGCCTACAGCCGCCTGGCCCGACCGCGGGCTGATCACGCTGCCGTGAACCGCACCGGCATCGCATGGATGCCGTTCATCAGGTTCGAGCGCACCCGTTCTACTGGCCCGACAATCTCGAGATCTTTCATCCGGCCCAGGATTTCGGGGAATATCGCCGTGGCCTCCACTCGGGCCAGGTTTGCCCCGAGGCAGAAATGTGTCCCCCCGCCGCCGAAAGCCAGGTGTGGGTTCGGGTCGCGGCCGATGTCGAAGCGGTCCGAGTCTCCGAAGCGCGCGTCTCGTCGCGATTGGCCGACGGGAAGAACATGGCCACCCGCTCCCCTTCGGCGATGCGCACACCGCGCAACTGAGTGTCTTTCGTTGCGGTGCGGGCGAATACGTTCACCGGGCTGACGTAGCGCAGCATCTCTTCGACTGCGGTCGGGAGAAGTTCCGGGTTGGCCGTGAGCCGGGCTTGTTCATCGGGATGCTCGAGGAGGGCAAGTGTCCCAGCCGCGACCAGGTTGCGGGTGGTGTCACCACCGGCGTTGATCAACAACAGGAAGAACAGGTTGAACTCCAGGTCGGTGAGGCGTTGACCATCCACTGCGGCCTGCAGCAGCGCACTCGCGATGTCGTCGGTCGGGTCGGCACGCTTGCGTTCGGCAAGTGCCGACGCGTATTCGAACATTTCTCCCATAGCCTGTATCGCCGACTCGGTGGGTGTGCCGACCCGCTCCGTATTCATGATCTCGGTCAGCACATAGAGTCGGCGACCGTCCTCATGCGGGATCCCGAGCAGTTCGGCGATCACGTACGACGGCAACGCGCCCGCGACGTCGGACACGAGATCACATTCGCCGCGGTCCAACACACCGTCGATGATCTCGGCTGCGAGGTCTGCCACTCGAGAATTCAGTTGCCCCACATGCCGCGGGGTGAACCCCGTGCTCACCAGCTTCCGCAAGACGGTGTGTCTCGGCGGGTCCATCGTCAGCATCATCAGGCTGAGCTGGTAGGCCTCCTCCGACCGAGGAACGTCGAGCATGACCCCGGTCTGCTGCGAGGACCACGTTGCGCTGTCCCGCGACACCGCGAGTACCTCGTCATAGCCGGTGAGCGCCCAGAAACCCGCGTCACCGTACGGGTGCCACGCGACGGGGGCCCGCCGCCGAAGTTCACGGAAAGCCTCGACCGGGATACCGGCCTGGTAGACGGCAGGATCTGTGAGGTCAACACCGCTGATGCCGACCGCATCGTCGCGCATGCCGGTGACGGTAATGCAGCAGGGCGCTGGGGTATTCAGAATGAGTCGATCTGGTCCCGGAAACCGGCAGCAGGTTGCACGAGTGCGCCCGCATCGCGAACCCTCGCGGCCAGCCCGCTGTCCGATGTAACGACGGTGATCTCGTCGGGTCGCGGATCGGCCAGGACCAATCTCACGATCTCGTCATCGGCCGAATTCGCGGCCGCCCTTGGGGCATGGCCGATCTCGATCACCGCAGATTCGATCGGCGGCGTCGTCGGCCCTTCGAACACCACCGTCACCGGGTGTCCCCCGGCCGCGGCCCAGTGCTCGAGCCGCTCGACCAAACCTGCCATCGCGCTGCGGCGATCCTTCCACCAGCCGTCCGGTCGGGTGCCGATGACGTTCATGCCGTCCACGATCCAGCGCACCCAACCGACCGTACGGGCACACCGCATGCAGAACCCGCCGAATCGGGGTTCACTGGAATGTCTCAGCCGGGCACGGGCACCGAGGAAGGAGCACCGACATGGTCGTCGAGTCAGGTGGTGCATCCGCGGAGCCGACGAAGGCCCGGCATATCCGGTTGACGTCCCACAGTGCTGTCGCGGGCACCCCGACCATCCAGTGGGCCGCACCGAATGCTGCCGAGCGCGGTCCGGTGATCGGTACCACCACCACACGTGCGCACCGCAACGTGATCGGCACCCACAGCGGGTCCTACAGCGTGTACCGGGCTTTGGCCGTCGCCGCGGGCGCCCTCTCACCGGAGCACCGCGCCGATCTCACCAATACCTCGCCCACCGATGTGATCGGGCCGTACACCCAGTGGGGCCAATCCGAGACGATCGTCAGCCTGGATCCGTGGGGCGCGATGGTCGCTGACGCGTTCGCCGCCGAACTGGCTGCCGGCTATGACATCCGGCCGACCATCGCGGTGACCAAGGCCCATGTGATGGTGCCGGAGGTCGCCACCGCCATCGCCGCCGGCCGGCTGCATCCGGACGGCCACATACTCCTGGAAAACGGTACGGCCCTGGTGACGAAGGCGGCCATCGAGCCGGTGTGGTACCTGCCCGGGGTCGCCGCCAGGTTCGGCTGCACCGAGACCGCGCTGCGCCGGGTGCTGTTCGAGGAGACCGGGGGCATGTACCCCGAACTCGTCACCCGCAGCGACCTGGAGGTGTTCCTGCCGCCGATCGGCGGGCAGACGGTGTACATCTTCGGCGCACCATCCGATTTGGCCGATCCGACCGTGGAACTGACCGCCCGGGTACACGACGAGTGCAACGGTTCGGACGTCTTCGGCTCCGACATCTGCACGTGCCGGCCCTATCTCGCACACGCGATCGAGGAATGCATCGCCGGTGCCCAGCGCGGCGGGGTCGGCCTGGTCGCCTATTCACGCAAGGAGGGCCGCGCACTCGGAGAGGTGACGAAATTCCTGGTCTACAACGCGCGCAAGCGCCAACACGGCGGCGACACCGCCGATCAGTACTTCGCCCGCACCGAATGCGTGGCGGGCGTGCAGGATATGCGGTTCCAAGAGCTCATGCCCGACGTTCTGCACTGGCTGGGGATCCGCAAGATCCACCGCCTGGTGTCGATGAGCAACATGAAATACGACGCCATCACCGGATCCGGAATCGAGGTCGGCGAGCGGGTCAACATCCCCGACGACCTGATCCCGGCCGACGCCCGGGTGGAGATCGATGCCAAGATGGCCGCCGGCTACTTCACCCCCGGGCCGGTACCGGGCGCCGACGAACTGAAGATCGCCAAGGGCCGCGGACTCACGCCATGACCACCACCCTGGACGGCTCAGCCGCTGTCGCCACGCTGCGCACGACCACCGCGATCCGCGAACGGGCGCAACACCTTCTGCAGCGCGCCCGGGTGGGCAACTCCGCCTGGTTCCTGGTGGATGACGATGCCCTGGACCGGGCAGCCGCCGAGGTCGCGGACGTCACCCGCACCCGCTACCCGACACTCGCCATCCCATACCACAGCAGGTGGCGCCATTTCGAGGCCGGAGGTGTGGACCGCCGGGCCGAGTTGGATTCGCACACAGCCAATGTGGATACCGTGACCCGCGCTCGATCAATGATCGACCTGGCCGTGGTCAGCGTGTTGCTCGACGCCGGAGCCGGAACCGATTGGCATTACACCGAACCCGGCACCGGCCTTGTGCTGACCCGCTCCGAGGGGCTGGGGGTGGCGAGCTGGCACGCCTTCTGTAGCGGATTGTTCTCGAGCGATCCCGCCGATCCGCTGCGGGCCGACGCCGCCGCGTTGGGCCGCCTCGGCGTCGAAAGCCTGGCTGCGGCCTTTCAGGTGCGTGCAGGAAATCCGTTGGTCGGTCTCGCCGGTCGGGTGCAGTTGCTGCGTCGCCTCGGCGCGCAACTGGCTGCTCGCCCTGCCGTGTTCGGCCCGCACGGCCGGCCCGCGGGGCTGTTCGACACAGCGACCGGTCCGACCATCGCGGCCCACGACCTGCTCTCGACGCTGTTGGACACCTTGTCGGGAGTATGGCTCACCGACAACACCATCGGCGGTCAACCGCTCGGCGACTGCTGGCGGCATCAGGCGGCCCCGGGGCCCGGTCTGTCGCGCGGCTGGATGCCGTTTCACAAACTGTCCCAGTGGCTGACCTACTCCCTGCTGGAACCGTTCGAACGGGCGGGTGTCGTGGTCACCGATCTGGATGCCCTCACCGGCCTGCCCGAATACCGAAACGGCGGTCTGCTGCTCGACACCGGCGTGCTGCGGTTACGTGATGCCGCACTCGCCGAGAAGGAGTGGGCAGTGGGCGACGAGCTCGTCGTCGAATGGCGGGCACTGACCGTCGCGCTGCTCGATGAACTGGCGCCGCTGATCCGCGGTCGTCTCGACGCCCCGCAGTTGCCGCTGGCCTGTGTGCTGGAGGGCGGGACGTGGGCCACCGGGCGGGCACTCGCCGCGCGCCTGCGCGACGGCCGCCCTCCGCTGTCCATCGTCAGCGACGGCACGGTCTTCTAGGAGGACACGATGGGCAACCTGCATGTCATCGACCATCCGCTGGTGCAGCACAAGCTCACCCTGATGCGGCAGAAGGACTTGTCCACCAAAGGATTTCGCCAGTTGCTCATCGAGATCTCGATGCTGATGAGTTATGAGGTGCTGCGCGACATCCCGGTGCACGACATCGACATCGAGACGCCCCTGGAATCCACGACAGGAGCCGTGATCGACGGCAAAAAACTCGTGTTCGTGTCCATTCTGCGGGCGGGCAGCGGCATCCTGGACGGCATGCTCAGTGTGATGCCGAATGCCCGGGTCGGCCATATCGGCCTGTACCGCGATCCGAAGACCCGAGTGGCCGTGGAGTATTACTTCAAGCTTCCGAGCGATCTGGACGAACGGGACGTAGTTGTCGTCGATCCGATGCTGGCCACCGGCAATTCAGCCGTCGCGGCCATCGACCGCATCAAGGAATACGGGCCCCGATCCATCAAATTCGTCTGCCTGCTGACATGTCCGGAAGGCGTCGAGGCCATGCAACAGGCGCATCCGGACGTACCCATCTACGCCGCCGCACTGGATCGGGAACTCGACGAGCAGGGCTACATCGTCCCTGGCGTCGGCGATGCGGGTGATCGCATCTTCGGAACCAAGTGAACACACATCGCTGGGGCCTCGGCGCCTTCGTCATCGTCGAGGCCGTCTATCTGCTCACCTCGGCAGCGTTCGGTCTGTTCGCACCCCCGGGCCCGCCGCCGGCCGGGTTGATCACGCTGGCGATCGGGGTGCCCACGCTCGTCGCCGCGACCCTGGCCGTCGCCATCGCGAAATGGCGCGGCAATGGTGCCCGCATCGACTTTCGATGGCAGTGGTCCTGGCGTGCAGTCGGTCTCGGGTTGGCATTCGGCATCGGCGGACTGTTCGTCACACTGCCGGCTGCGTTGCTGTACCAGTCGATCGTCGGACCCGACGCGACCTCAGCCGTCGGCGGGGTCTACGAGGGCGTTCGGACCGGGTGGCCGCTGGCGGTGGCGGTCCTGCTCCTCGTCGCGTTCATCGCACCGATCTGCGAAGAGGTGGTGTATCGCGGACTGCTGTGGGGTGCGCTCGAGCAACGGTGGGGGCGCATCGTCGCGGTGATCGTGTCCACCCTCGTATTTGCCTTCGCCCACCTGGAACCCGAGCGGGCTCCGCTCCTGCTGGTGGTTGCCATCCCAATTGCATTGGCGCGGCTGTACTCCGGAAGTTTGTGGGGCGGCATCATCGCCCACCAGGTGACCAACCTGCTGCCGGGTCTCGTCATGATGTTCGGACTGCTGGGCATGCTGCCTGCCCGCTGAGCTGCTACCTCTTGCGGTCGCGCACCTTGTATGTCGAGGGCCACGACATGCGGGATTCATCGCCCACCAACGGAGTTCCCGAACCGCCGACCCGGACGTCATAGGCTTCCTGTCCGGCGCCGACCTCGCGGTTGGCGTGCTCCTGGGCCAGGTAGTAGAGCTGGTCGATCTCGGCTTCGGAGAACGCCACGAAGGTGGTCTTGCGCACGATGTCGTTCATACCGGCCGTCATTCGGTCGGGCAGGACGCGTGAGGCCAGCGCGGCCAGGCCCAGCAGGATGAACGGGATGACCCAGTAGCAGATGAACGACAGCGGAGTCTTGGTGTCCAGAATCGTGGCATCACCCTGCACGACCGGCGGGATGGCCGAGGAGACCGTCATCCCGGCGAATGCACCCACCCAGATCCAGGTCAGGATCTTGACGATCCGTTGGAACAGATCACTTTCCACGACTCCGGGCGGTTGGCCCGCCGCGGCGAACTCCATCACGAACGGCTTACCGATCAGCAGGCCGACGAGTGCGACGAGGAAGATTCCGGCGGTGCTCAGCGGCTGTATCCAGCGCTCCATCACGTCCTGGCTCAACACCAGGGTCAAGATCGTGAGCACGATGAATGTCGCGAGCGCACCAACCTCCAGGGTGCGCCCCGGCGCCCCGGAGATCCGGCTGATCGTGAACGTCGCGACGGCCGTCGCCAGCGCCACCAGCACGGCGACCAGGAACGGCACGTTGCCGACGAGTACCCAATAGATGATCCACGGCGCGAAGCCAAACAGGATGCCCACGAGCGCCTAGTCTAGGGGCTTACCGTTGATCCGACGGCAAGTACCCACCTGAGCGCTATTCCTCGCTCGGCCCGGCGTTGCGGCGCCATTCGGAGATCTTGCGGCCCATCGAGTCGGCCGCACTCGTCGCGGCCTGCCCTACTCCGTCGACGACACCGCCCAAGCCGTCCCGGATGCCCCGGATCAACGGATCGTTGGACTGGTCGAACCCGTCCCTGTAATGACGCGCCGCCGCGCTGACGTCGTCGGTCCAGCTCGCCGTCGCATCGTCGGACCGCAGCGGATAGTTGCCGGCCATGATCGCGCCGTATCCGCCGGTATCGACCCACTTGGTCAGGTCCGCCGCTCGAAGCACCGAAAAGGGGTGCGTCTGCATCTCCAGGTTGAGCAGTTTGAGCACCCCGTCGCGCATGTCCCCGGTCGCGTCATAGTCGCGTGCCTGCGCGAGGAACGCCTGCGAGTCGAGTTTGTCCAGGTGCCGGCCCGCCGCCAACTTCAGCTCGACCCGGATCGCCATGTCGAAGTCCTGCCCGCACAGCAGCCCCGCGCGGTCGCCCGAAAGTTCGGATTTGCGTTGCCATTCCTGCAAGGCGGCGACGATCGCGCGCAATGCCCAACCGCCGATCGGGATGAAGCCGAAGGACGAGGCCAGCCGCAGCAGATGATGGAGCATCGTGCGGTACACGGCATGACCGCTGAGGGCGTGGCCGAGCTCATGGCCGATGACGAAGCGCATCTCGTCATGCGTCATCAGCTCATACATCCCCGAAGTGACGACGATGAAAGGGTCCTCCATGCCGATGCAGTACGCGTTCGCTTCCGGCGACTGGATGATGAACATCTCCGGGCGCACCGGAGCGTCGAGCACCTGCACGCACTCGTCGAGCAACGCGTCGAGGTCGGCGAACTGCCGTGGACCCACCCGGGCCGAACTCGACAGATACAGCAACCGGTGCTTACGTTCACGCAGCATCCCGGACAGCACCTTGAGAACCTGGTCGAATCCCTTGAGCCGCCGCAAGGCGGTCAGCGCCGTGCGGTCCGCCGGATGTTCCCAAGCACGCGAACTGATGTCGGGAAAAACGGTCCGCGTAGTCGCAGGAGTCTGTTCCATCGGTTGTGTGCGCCCTTCGTCGTCGACAGCTCAGAGCCTACGGACTATCGAGCCGCCTCAGACGCACAAATACTGGTCAGGCGATGATGCGGACCAAATAGGGTGTCATGCCCTCGGCGCGCACCGGTGTGACCGCGACGGCGGGCTCGGTGCCCTGGATCATCTGGTTGTTGCCGAGGTACAGCGCCACGCTCTGGATGCCCTCAGGTCCGTAGAAGATCAGGTCACCGGGCAGCGCCTGGGACGGGAGTACCTTCTGGCCGACCTTGTACTGCTCACCGGACGACCGCGGCATCTTCACCCCGGCTCCGCCGAACGCATAGACGATCAGCCCGGAGGCATCGAATCCGACCACATTCGCCGCGGGATCCGGCGCAACGCCGAAGCCCGGGGTCAGCACCGGAGCGACCGGAGCAGTCACGGTGGGCGTCGACAGTCCCGGAGTGAGACCGCCGCCCGCGAGCGGCGGCGGCGTCGGAGTCAGGCCCGGGGCGGGCAGGCTGCGGGCGATGCCACGGGTCGGCCCGTTCATGTCCCCGCCTCCGTAGCTGAAGGGCACTCCGCGCTGTGACATCGCGCGGGCGATCACAAGGTCTACATAGCGCTGGTTGCCGGTGGGGCGTTCGATCGGTGCGGCGCCGGCCAGTCCGGGAGCCGCCACCAGGAATGCCAGACCGAACAGCAGGGCAAAGGAACGTCTCATCGAACATCAACTCTCTCGACCACCGGAAGGCGACACCGGCCGCTGGCCGTTGTCAGCCGGGTCAACCATTTGTACCCCTGAACGCGTTGTTTGCCCAATTGGTTTGGGGCGCAAGCCTGATCAGATACAGGACCGTGACCGAACAGTTACCGCGCACGCTGTTTGCCGCACCTGCGACGGCTCCGGCGGCGCCGTCACCGGCAGCGTGCCGCCGGGTGTATGCCGGCCGCTGCGGCAAAGCGCCCGGGGCCTGTCCGATTTGACCCCACCGCCGCGAAAATCGTTGCGGTACAGGGTGCGCCGGGAGGGCGCACCACGTTTGCGGGTCACCTGACACGATGGGCGCATGCACCCCGACACGCACCCGCAATCCTGGTCGGCCCGGCTCTGGGAGCCGATCGAGCCGACATTCACCGCGATTCTCACGCATCCGTTCCTGACCGGACTGACCGACGGCAGCCTGGACGACGCGGCGTTCGCCCACTACGTGGCACAGGACGTCCACTATCTGCGCGACTACGCCCGCGCGTTGGCCATCGTCGCCGCCAAGGCCCCCACCCCGGCCGACACCGCGATGTTCTCCCGGCATGCTGCTGAGGTCTTCGAGGTCGAATTGGGTCTGCACAGCGAACTGCTCCCAGAATTGGGGCTGGATATAGGGGCGCTGAACGCGACACCGGTCGCTCCGACCACACGCGCCTACACGAGCTATCTGCTGGCCACCGCATACGGCGGCACGTTCGCCGAAGGCTTGGCGGCGGTCCTGCCCTGCTACTGGATCTACGCCCGGGTCGGAGCGGCGTTGCTGGAACGCGGTTCGCCTGATCGACGCTATCAGCGTTGGATCGACAGCTACGGGGGCGACGAGTTCGCCGCGACGGTGGCCGAGGTGCTCGATCTCACCGATCGGCTGGGACCGACACTGGGCGGGGCGGACAAGACCGCCGCACGAGCCCATTTCGAGGTCACCGCGAAATACGAATGGATGTTCTTCGACGCGGCCCATCGCCGCGAGGAGTGGCCGATCTGAGTGCCGGCCGGTCCCTCACCGGCGCGACGCGCGCCGGTGAGGGACGGTGACGACGATCAGAGCGCGGCCAGCGCGGCGTCGTAGTCCGGCTCCTGGGCGATCTCGGGCACCAGCTCGGAGTAAGCCACGTTGCCGTCGGCGCCGATCACCACGACCGCGCGCCCCAGTAGACCGGCCATCGGGCCGTCGGCCAGGGCGATTCCGTAATCCTCACCGAAGCTGTCCCGGAAGGCCGAGGCCGTGGTGACATTCTCGACACCCTCGGCGCCGCAGAAGCGCTTCTGCGCGAACGGCAGATCCTTCGACACACACAGCACCGTGGCTCCGGCGGCCGCGGCACGCTCATTGAAGGTGCGGACGCTCGTGGCGCACACCGGGGTGTCGACCGACGGGAAGATGTTCAGCAGCACCGACTTGCCCTGAAACTGATCGTTGGTGACGGCGCCGAGATCGGTGCCGACGAGCGAGAAGCTCGGGGCCGGGCTACCGACCGCCGGCAGATCGCCGACAGTGTTGATGGGGTTTCCGCGCAAAGTTATCTGTGCCATGGGGCACAGTCTGTCAAAAGTGGGTGCCGCGCGGGCGGGCCGGGGTGCAACGATGGGCGCAATGATCGATCTGCCCGAAGCGGTGCGCGAGATGAGCACGCGTGGACCGCAGTGGCAGTCGTGGGTCGATGGCTTGCCGCGCATGATCCGGGACCAGTTCGACGAATGGGATCTGAGCGCCGACGGACCTGCTGATCACGGCTATTGCTCGATCGTGCTGCCGGTACGCACCGGAGAGGGTGCGCCCGCGGTCCTCAAGGCAGCTTTCCCCGATGACGAGTCCGAACATGAACACCTCGCGTTGCGCCGTTGGGCGGGGGCGGGAGCGGTCCGGTTGCTGCGCGCCGACCCGCACCGGCGGACGATGCTGCTGGAACGGCTGCATCAACGAAATCTCAACGGGCTCTGGGATATTGAGGCGTGTGAGATAGTCGCTGAACTGTACGGCCCCATCCATGTGCCGTCGCTGCCCCGGCTACGTTCGCTGGCCGAGTACACCTCACGGTGGACGGCCGATCTGGTGCGACTCCCCCGCAACGCCCCGGTTCCGCGTCGACTCGTGGAACAGGCCATCACCCTCGGCACAGACCTGGCCACCGACACCGGCATCACCGGCACGCTGATCCACGGCGACCTGCACTACGAGAACGTCCTCGCCGCTGACCGCGAGCCATGGCTGGTGATCGACCCCAAACCGATGAACGGCGACCCGCACTACGAGATCGCGCCGATGCTGTGGAACCGATGGGATGAGCTGGCGGGTTACGTTCGCGACGGGGTCCGGCGCCGGTTGGCTGCTCTGGTCGACGCCGCCGGTCTGGATGCCGACCGGGCCCGAGCCTGGGTCATCGTACGGATGGTGCACAACGCGATGTGGGAACTGACCGAAACGCGCGAGCCCGACGCAGACTGGCTCACCAGGTGTGTGGCGATCGCCAAGGCTGTACAGGACTGACGCCTCAGATGACCTTGTACGTGAGGTCGTACAGTGCGCCCGCTCCGCTGAATTGCTGAGTGAGCTCTCCCCGCCCCAACTCGTCGGAGCGGATGAATATCGAGCCGACGTCCTCCATCTCGTCGGTACGGACGTCCACCTCCCTCAGCACGATCTCCAACTGGCCGTCGAACGGCAGCAGTCGGTCCAGATCCACCACGTCCCCCTGGCACATCGAGACAGCCTTGAACTGAAATCCATCAGCTCTGCTGATGCTGAGCTCGTCGGCCCCACCGCAGTCCTGGGTCCTTACGGCCCGGAGTTCCGACAGCTTGGCGAACAACGACATGGCATCCTCCGTTGGATCTTCCCGCCAGCGGTAGCTGACGAAGTCGATTCTCGAGTTGCCGCCCCGTCGCGCACATGCGTAGTGCGCTACTTGAATCTGTTCGGCGAAGGTTGCTTCTCCCGGTGCCGAGCTGCCTCACCCGATACTGCATCCGGGCAGTTCACGATGCAGAAATGGCATGTTGCAGGCGTTCGCGCCACCAGGTCAGCCGGGCCGGGTCGGTGAGGGCGTACCGCTCGAGTCGGTCGCGCTGCGGCGCCGGGGGCATGGGCGCGACGGGTAGGTAGCCATCAACTGTGACCAGGGAACGCGAATCCGCGACGACGTCGCCGGCGAGAAATCTCCTGGTTCCCAACTCGCACGCGAACGCCAACTGGGGCAACGCGCCCGCCAGCGCGAGTCCCGCGCCAAGTCCGATGGTCGTCTCCAGCGTCGAAGTGACCACACAGGGCAACCCGCAGGATTCGGCGACGCGCAACGCGCGCCGGGCCCCGCCCAACGGTCCGGTCGCGAGCACTGCGATGTCGGCCGCCTCGCCGAGGCGCAGGCCCATCGGTTCGTCGGATTCGCGGATCGACTCGGCGGCCGCGATGGGCACCGCGACCCGGAGCCTCACCTGCGCCAGCTCGTCGATGGTGGAGCACGGCTGCGCGATGAACTCCAATCCGCCGGCCGCGCGATCGAGAGCAGCGATGGCGGCGACCGCAGTGTCCGGATCCCACCGCCCCTTCGCGTCACATCTGAGGACGCCATCCGCGCCGAGCCCGTCGCGCACCGCCCGGACGCGCTCGACGTCCTGGGCCAGTCCCCCGACACCCACCTCGATCGCCGCGGTCCGACAACCCGATGCGGCGGCGATCTCGTGCGCCCGGGCGGCGCCGACGGCGGGAATGGTGACCGCGATGGGTACCCGCCCGCGCACCGGATCGGGCCAGCCGACGGTGCCCGGCTCGGTGGCCGCGGTGAGCCAGCGTCCCAGTGCGCGCTCATAGGGCAGCGGGCTGAATTCCCCCCAGCCCTGCGGCCCCTCGATGAGCATTCCCTCGCGAATCGTGAGCCCGCCGACCGGCTCGAGGGTCGGGATGGCGAAAACCGGCGCGCGGTCAAAGTCGATCAGGGTCTGCACAACCACGTGACGCTAGCGGACCGAACCGGTCCTGGGCAGTCAACCCGCGGCTTAGACTGCGCCCGTAGGCCCTAAAGAGGTGCCGCCGATGAGGAGACAGCCAATGACGAGCGCAGTGTGGCGCGGGGTATTCACGGTGGTCTCGGCCGCGGTGCTGTCGGCCGGGTCGATGGCGGTCGCCACGATCGTTACGCCGGCCTCGAGCTCGGCGTGCGCGCCCGGGGAAACCGGCGTCACCAACGGTTGTTCACCGTTCTGCATACCGGGCAGGCAACTCGACACCGCGACTGGGCTGTGCCTGCCGGTTCCGCCCCCGCCGGCCGCGGATGGCGTTGCGACACCACTTTTCTAAGCCATTACGCTGGGCGCCATGGCGCAGGTCCTGACGGTGAACGTGGCTCATCCACGACCGAACGCGGCCGAGGGGCGTGCCGTCACCGGCATCGACAAGCGTCCCGTCGACGGGGCCGTCGCGGTACGCGCGCCGGGACCGATGCACGGCGGGCTCGGTAGCGGCCTCGTCGGCGACACGATCGGTGACCAACAGTTTCACGGCGGCGACGATCAGGCGGTGTACGCCTACGCACGCGAAGACCTCGACGGCTGGCAGAGCGAACTGGACCGTGAGATCGCCAACGGCGTATTCGGCGAGAACCTGACCACCGCGGGCATCGACGTCACCAACGCCGTCATCGGTGAACGGTGGCGGGTCGGGTCCGACGGGCTCGAGCTCGAAGTGTCCCGGCCGCGCATCCCCTGCCGGACATTCGCCAACTGGTTGCAGCTCAACGGGTGGGTCAAAACCTTTACCAGAGCAGCGATTCCAGGGGCGTATCTGCGTCTGGTGGCACCGGGCTCGGTATCTTCGGGCGATGAGATCGTGGTGACCGACCGGCCTGACCATGACATCACCATCGGATTCGTGTTCCGTGCGCTGACCCTGGAGCCACAGCATCTGCCCTCGATCCTGCAGGCGGCCGCCCTGCCCGACCCTCTGCGGGAGCTCGCCGAACGTCGGACCGCCTCGAGCTGATTGGCGGGCCCGCCTGTTCTCCGGCGGAGACGATCTGGTGGGCCGGCCGATCGATCCCAGACTGGTGGCGGCGTTGCGAGACCTACCCACTCGAACCCGGCGGCTGGCATCGATCTGCACCGGGTCCTTCATCCTGGCCGAGGCCGGCCTGCTCGACGGCCGCCGGGTCACCACCCACTGGCGGCACGCACGGCTGCTGGCACGCGCGTATCCCACGATCTCGGTCGAGCCCGACGCCATCTTCGTCCGGGACGGAGACGTCTACACCTCAGCTGGAGTGTCGGCGGGCATCGACCTGGCATTGGCGCTGGTGGAGTCGGATTGGGGAGCCGACCTGGTGCGCGACGTCGCGCGGTCACTGGTCGTGTATCGCAAGCGCGCGGGCGGCCAGTCGCAGTTCTCCACGCTGGTCGAGTCGGACGCACCGGCAGAGTCGGTATTGCGCCGGGTCACCGACGCGATCGCGGCTGACCCGACTGCGGACCACAACGTGAAACACCTTGCGGCACTGGCCTCATTGAGTACCCGACAACTCACCCGGCTGTTTCAGGCAGAGCTTGGCAGCACCCCGGCGCGCTACGTCGAAACGGTGCGGATCGACGTCGCACGAGCAGCCCTCGATGCGGGACGCCAGGTGGGAGAAACGGCCCGCCTGGCCGGGTTCGGCAGCGCCGAGACCCTACGACGGGTGTTCGTCAACCACCTCGGGGTGTCACCGAAGGCCTACCGCGGCCGGTTTCGCACCACGTCCGGCGGCTGAACCCGGACTCAGACCCAGCGCGGAAGCTCCTTGCCGATCAGCGGTGCGATCTTGTCCGCCATGTAGGCGTGGCCGGCGTCGGTCGGATGGATGCCGTCGACCCCGATCAACTCCGGGTTGTCGAAGAACCAGCGCTCGGCGATCGGATCGACGAACGTCGCCCCGACCTGCCGTGCCTGATCCCGCAGAATGTCACGAACACCGAACAGATTCGGCGGAACATCGGCGTTCACCCACGGCGGCCCGATCACCAGCATCCGCGCGGTGGGGGCGGCTTGCCGTGCCATCGTCAGGGCATCGTGGGTCAACCGGGCGACCGCACCCAGGTCAGCGTCCTTGTCGTTGCGCGACCCGAAGAAGACGATCAACGCGTCGTCAGGCTGCACTGCCCTGGGAGTCAGGTCGGCGAAGATGCTGCCGTGGTTGCCACGCGCCTCATAGCCGGCGCCGCCCTCGGCCACCACATCCGCGTCCACCTGCACCCCGCGTTGCGCCAGTTTCTGCCAGGCCAGCGACGCCCAGTTCCTCGGCCCCATACCGCCCTCGGCGAGCATGCCCGTGGTGTAGGAGTCCCCGATCACCGCGATGTGGTTGATCTGGGGATCCAGGCCCGAGTTGACATAGCGCCGCTGAGGGGCCTGCGCGAACAACCCCACCAGGAGGGCGAGCGAGACGATGAAAGTGGCCAGACGACTCACTGCAACCTCCACTGCCGGCGGGACCCCATACGTCCCGGACCGCGATACCGAGACAGCCTAAGGTGTGAACCTAGGCCGTAGATAGGCGGCCGGTGACACCGCGATAACAAGGGCATAACAACCTGTCGCGCAGCGGCTTTGGATGGTTACAACGGTCAGCCCGCGCGGGCTGAAACCTCGTCGGACCGGTCTGCGGGCTCGGTGTCGATCCGGTGCAGTTTCTTGTTCGTCTGGTCGACCGGCCGGATGTCGACCATTCTGCGCATCCAGCGTCTGGCCGGCTCCTCCACGAAGTGATACAGCGCGATGGCGCCCACCACTGCAATCGCGAACAGGCCGAGAAGCGTCGCCTTACCCGAGAGCGTGGGTGTCAGGGTCAACTCGAATTGCCGGGTGGTCCAGATCCAGGCGGTATGGACCAGCTCGTGCACCATGTACAGGCCGAATGAGATCTGGCCGCCGTAGACCAGAAGCCGGGTGGACAGCAATGCCGGAAGGCTGCCGACGCCGATCGCCAGGGCGACAACCTGCGGAACGAAGAGGATGTCGACCATGCCGCCGGCATCGCCGACCGTGTTCAACGGGTGCTTGTCGAAGAAGTACAGTCCGCCGACGATGGCGGCACCCAACAAGATCGAGAGGTAGCCCGCACTCTTCTGGGTCCGATCCGTCAGATGCAGCTTGCGCACCGCGGCGCATGCCAGCGCACCGGCGGTGAACTGCATGACGATCCGGGGCAGCCAGCTCCACGGCGTATAGAAGTGTCCGGTGGCCATCAACAGCACGACCGGTGGCACTGCGGCGGCGATGGCCAGCAAGACCAGACTGCGCGCCCGGGTGGCGCGGGCGATCCGGAAGATCACCAGGATCAGCGCTCCGAACAGCAGGTAGGCCAGCCACTCGGCGCTGATCGACCACGCCGGCCCATCCCAGCTCGAGCCGTCGAAGTAGGGCTGGAACCACAGTTGGACCAGGAAAAGCTGCCGCACATAGCTGACGGCGTTGTAGCCGCTCGTGTCCTCAGGTGGGATATGCCCGACATTGAGGGTGAAGATCAGCCACAGTGCGGCCAGGTGCAGCGTGACGAGGTACACCGGCCACACCCGGGACAACCGCAGCCACAAGAAGTGCAACGTGGCCCGGGTGGACCAGGTCGGTCCCATCCGGTCGATGTAGTTCCAGGTCAGGACGAATCCGCTGAGAATGAAGAACAGATCGACGCCCTGTGCGCCGCGGTCGAGCACGGGGGCGAGCGCTTCGGTGACGTCAGGTGCCACCTGGTAGAGCAGGGGCCGAAAGTGGAAGAGAACCACCCACACCGCTGCAACGATGCGCAGACCCGTCAGGGCCTTGATCTCTGCGCCGCGCACAACACCCTTTTCCGTATCCACCAAGCTGATCCGTCACGTTTCCGCCGCGGCTGGCCGGGCGGATCGGCCCGCGATTCGCGCAACCGGCAGCTCTCGCAGACTAGCAGCGTGCCGCTGCAGGGCCTGCTCCCCGCGCGGTGCGCGGCCCCTGGGCGGCACGTCGGTATTCGCGAACACCGGCTCGGGTGATCTTGTGCAGCAAAGCATTTGCCGACGTCGACGCCCTCGCCGGAACGTCGTGGTCAGCGACGACGCGGCGTGTCCGATTCCTGGCAGTCCGCTCAGCGGGCCGATAGGCTCGGGTTACGTGATCTCTTGGGGAGGTGCGAGATGACCAGCATCATCGGCCGCTGCGCCGCGGGCATCGGCGCGATACTGGCTCCGTTCGGTCTGATGGCAGTCGTTACCGTCGCCACACCGGCAGTCAGCTGGGCCGACTGTGGGGCCGGAGAATGGTGGGATCCGGTGGCGAATGTGTGCCGCCCGCCGGTCGTGCCGCTGGGATGCGACAACGGCTGGTGGTGGGACCCGGTGGGTAATGTCTGCCGGCCGCCGTTGCTCCCGCCCGGCTGATCCCAGGGCAAGCCGTCAGGGATTCGGCACCGACGACCCGTCGTAATTGCGGGCGTTGTTGTTCAGGGTGTCCATCCACGAGCGCAGCTTGGCCCCGCCGACCAGCGCCGGGATGGCGCCGCTGGCCGGGGTGTCGGGGACGGCGTCGGTTGGCTGCCACGGCTGGCAACCGCTTGTCTTGAACGCCTTGTCCGTCGCTTCGATCGTGATGACCTGCGGTTTCTTGCTGAACGCATTGTCGATGATGTCGCCGCCGTGTAGATCGGCCATGCGCTTCCAGTAGCAGGTGCCACCCTCGACCGGTCCGGCCGAGGCGTAATTGCCCGGCTGAATATCGGTACCGACCATGAAGAGGCCGTCGTGGTCGATTGTCTTCACGCCCGCGGGGGCCGCCGGAGGCGCGTCGGCGGGACCGGGGGGCGGACCGGGCGCGGGGACGGGACCCGCCGCTGGACCCGGCGCTGGACCCGGCGCGGGGCCGGGGGCCGGCGCGTCCGGGTCGGCGCTGGCGATGCCACTGAACGCCCCACCTGCGGACACCACCAGGGCGGCGGCGAGGATCACGGCTTTCATCGGCTTCATGAAAACCCAGCGTACCGGGTACAGCGGAGTGGTCGGGCGCCCTTGGGCCGAGGTCTGCGCCGGCAAAACCCGCCGACGTGATCTGTGGCACGCTCGCGGTGTGGAGCCTGCGCGTCCCGATCCCGATGCACCCCACCTGGCCGATGTGGTCCCGTCGGTGCTTGCCGCGATGGGGGCGCCCGGATTCGATGCGCGGATCCCCTGGGCCGGCCCGATCCGCGGAGCGTGCGTGCTGCTGATCGACGGACTCGGCGCCGAACTACTGGCCGCCCATGCCGCCGATGCACCGGTCCTTACCGCGATGTCGGACAAGGCGCCCCACCAGACACTGCACGTCGGGTTCCCGTCCACCACGGCAGCGGGACTCGCGGCGATCGGCACCGGATACCGCTCGGGTGAGCACGGCTTTGTCGGCTACTCGTTCCGGGTTCCCGAAGCCGGGCCGGAATTCGATGTGATCAACGCGCTGCGGTGGCGCCCCCATCCGTGGGGACCCGATCTTCGAGACCGCGTGGTGCCCGAGCGGATCCAGCCGCTGCCCACCACGTTCGAACGGGCCGCCGAGGCCGGGTTCGAGGTCTCGGTCGTATCGGGCGCCGAGTACTCCGGTTCCGGACTTACCCGGGCGCTGCTGCGCGGCGGACGTTACGTCGGCGTGCATGCCCTCGGCGATCTCGCTGCCGAGGTCATCGGGGCCGTCGCAGGCAGCGGCTTCTGCTACGGATACCACGCCGACCTCGACTTGACGGGCCACCTGCACGGGCCCGGGTCGCCGGCCTGGCGGATGCAGTTGCGCCAAGTCGACCGCCTGGTGGAGTCGGTGCTGGAGGCCTTGCCGTCGGAATGCCTACTGACTGTGGTGGCCGACCACGGCATGATCACAGTCGACCCGGCGGCCGCGGTGGACATCGACGAGTGCGACCCGCTTCGCGACGGGGTGGTTGCCATCGGTGGTGAAGCCCGCGCTCGGCACGTGTACACCGCTGCCGGTGCGGCCGACGACGTTCTCGCCGCGTGGCGCACCACCCTGGCAGATTCAGCGTGGGTGATGTCTCGGGACGAGGCCGTCGCGGCGGGTTGGTTCGGGCCTCGGGTACGTGATGACATTCGGTCCCGAATCGGCGATGTCGTCGCCGCCGCGCGCGGCTCAGCCGCGTTGCTGAGACGCCATGCAGAACCTCTGGAGTCGGCATTGATCGGCCATCACGGTTCGCTGACGCGCGCCGAGCAGTATGTCCCGCTACTGTCGGCGATCGGCTGAGCGAACCGCACACCCGAAACAGGCTTAGATGGGCTAAGATTCACCGCATGAAGCTTGCAGGGCTGGCAGTGATCGGTGCCGCGGCGGCAATTGCCTTCGCCGCTCCCGCACATGCCGAGATTGATACTGATTTCGCCAATGAGCTGCACACCTTCGGCATCTACGGGCAGCGTGACTACAACGCCTGGATCGGCAAGCTCATGTGCAAGCGGCTGCACAACGGCGTCGACCACACCGCCCAGGACTCGGTCGGTTTCGTCAAGAAACAACTGGCCAAGGACAGCACCGACGCCCAGGCCTGGCAGTTCACCGGCACCGCCATCAACTACTACTGCCCCGATCAGCGCGCCGTCTACGAGCAGGCCGCGCACTAACCGACTTTTGGGAGCACCATGTCCAACCGCACGAGTGTGAAAAACCTGATCCGGACCGGCGTGGCCACCTGCGCCGTCGCCGCCAGCCTGGCCGGCGCCGGCATCGCGGGGGCCGACGCCACCGACGACTACCCGATCCCCAACCGGATCCTGCGCACCCCCTGCACCGCCGAACAGATCATGGCCGCCGCCCGCGACGTCGAACCGGTCTACTACGAGCGCTACATGATCGACTACAACAACAAACCCGTCGCCGATCAGCAAGGCGCCCGGTCCGGTGATGCTCGTGGCGCCCCTATGGCGGTGCGATCATCACCGGGGCCGGCGCCCAGGTCACCATCGGCGGTACGTTGCCGGTGCTACGACGCACTCTCCAGATAGACGCAAGTAGATATACGAGTCCGCGGGAACCCGCGGCGATGATTCAGCTCGGCGGTCAGCGGGAACCCTGCCCGTTCAAGCCGCAGAATGCGGCCCCGATCGAACTGGAGTCCAGACCATGTCACCGAGCCGGCTCACGACGACCCACAGCGATCCATGGCCCCTTATCCGGAAGTGGTCCGTGTCAGTCGGGATGGGCTTGGCCCTCACCGCGGCGCCACTGCTCGTGGGTTGTGGATCCAACGAAGACACCGCCCCGACGACGACATCTGTCACCACGCCAACGACAACAGTCACGACGCCTACCACCGTGGAACCCACCTCTCCGGCTCCGGCGACCGGTGGTGAAGGCACGGTTCCCGGTGGTCCGACCGGTGGCGGGGGGCCCGAAGGCGGGGGCGGCTCGATTCCGGGTGGTCCGACCGGCGGTGGTGGACCCGGCGGTGGCGGCGGCGAAATTCCCGGTGGTCCGACCGGCAGCGGCGGGCCGGGTGGCGGGGGCGGCTCGATTCCGGGTGGTCCGACCGGCGGTGGTGGACCCGGCGGTGGCGGCGGCTGCGTTCCCGGCGTCGGCTGCGTACACGTTCCCTGACGCCATCAGCCCGATCGCGCTTGGTGCGGGCCAGCGCCTAGGCCAGGTGGAACTGACGGCGCACCTCGACGGTCACGACGCCCGCATCACCAGCAGAGTCTGGGCTGAGGTGCCGATAAACCCTTGGCGGTCAAATATTTCGGCAGTCGTCGCGCCGACACCGTCTGGTCCGATCGAGCCACGTGCCCGTAGGGCGAAGTCCGATCCCTGCGGAAGCCGGTGCAGATGCACCGAGGTATCGGTGTTCATGAAGATGAACTTGTCCGGATCCAGTGCCGCACCAATACCATTGGCAGAATCCACCACGAGCGCCAAGCGCTGCAACGCCGTCGTCTCCTCGTCGTCGACCACCGGCGTCAACGGACTCATCCACGCCACGGCCGACTCACCCTCGGCGGTGGGTTGCCGCCGCCAGGACACACTTTCCAGATAGCCCGGCGCGCCTTCCCAATTGTGTGCCACATCGGCGGCCGCGCCCTCCACCAATGGCGGGAACCGGTCGGTGACCACGTCACTGGTGTCGCTGGGCGCCAGCAGCCAGGCGGTGACCCGGGCGACGGCACGCCAGGTGCCGTCGGGCCGGGCCGCCTCCATCTCGGAGGCAACCATCGAGATCCGTGATCCCGGCCGGTCCACCCAGGCCCGAACCCGCACCGGCGCAACCGGAATCGCGCCCAGAATGTCGAGCGTCAACCGCCCGATCCGCAGGCCTGAGGCCGCACTCAACTCCTCGATCGCCTTGGTCAACAACGCCAACGGCGGTGAGCCGTGCTGAATCGCCGGATCCCAGTTGCTTCGAGTATCGGCGGTGGATTCGAACATCTGGTACTCACCCTCGGAACCGAGCCGATGGTAGTGACAGCCGATCATGCAGCTCCTGATTCTGGCCACCCGGGATACGGCGGCGGGGTGCCACCGAACGCCGGACACAAACTCTGATGTGCACACCATGAGCACAACCGTGACGGTTTGGGCCGGAAGTCGCCCGTGGCCCCGGCCGTCTGGATGGCTTTCCAGATCGCCATCAGCGTGCGCTCGAACCGCAGCAGCTCGTCATGCTCGGGGGAGTAGTCGAGCACTTGACCGTCGGCCAGATATAACAGCCGAAGCCGCGACGGCATCACGCCCCGCGAGCGCAGCAACGCGACGGCATAGAACTTCATCTGAAACATCGCCTTGAACTCGGCCTGTGCCCGCGCCTCGGGCGGGGCCTTGCCGGTCTTGTAATCGACGACGCGCAACTCTCCCGACGGTGCCACATCGATCCGGTCGACGAACCCGCGCAACAGTGTGCCGTCGGCCAGCTCGACCTCAAGGCGGTGCTCGCAGCACTGCGGATCGAACCGGGTCGGATCCTCCAGGCGGTAGTAACCCGACAACAGCGCCCTGGCCTCGGCGAGCAACGTGGCCGGGTACTCGGTGCCGGCCAGCTCGGGCTCGGCGGCGACCACCTGCTCCCACGCCGGCTCGACCAGTGTCAGCGCGGTGTCATGCACCCGCTCGGCTGCGGGAAGGCCGTAGAGCTGCTCCAACGCGGCGTGCACCAGTGAACCGCGCAGCTGTGCGGTGGACCGGGGCTCGGGGAGCCGGTCGATGGCGCGGAACCGGTACAGCAGCGGACACTGCTTGAAATCGCCGGCCCGCGACGGTGACAACGCCGGGCGGCGCGGCGTCGGGGCCGGTTCCTCACTCACACCTGTAAGCCTAGGACCGCGCCCCGACAAAGTTGCGGAACCCCGGGCACCAGGCTCGGTGCGGGTACTGGCAGGCTGGACGTCCGTGGCAGGGAAGAGACCGACCGGACCGTTCGCCGTTGGCGACCGGGTGCAACTCACCGACGCCAAGGGCCGGCGCTACACGATGGTGCTCAACCCCGGCGGCGAGTTCCACACCCATCGCGGCATCATCACCTTCGACAACGTGATCGGGCTGCCGGAGGGCAGCGTGGTCAAATCCACCAACGGCGATCAATTCCTCGTGCTGCGGCCGCTGCTGGTCGACTACGTGATGTCGATGCCCCGCGGGGCGCAGGTGATCTACCCGAAAGACGCCGCGCAGATCGTGCACGAGGGCGACATCTTCCCCGGCGCGCGAGTGCTGGAGGCCGGCGCCGGCTCCGGCGCGCTGACCTGCTCGCTACTGCGGGCGGTGGGCCCCGAGGGCCGGGTGACGTCCTATGAGATCCGTGACGATCACGCCCCGACCGCCGAGAAGAACGTGATCACGTTCTTCGGTGAGCGGCCCGACAACTGGGACCTGGTGATCGCCGACCTCGCCGACTACGACGGCCCGGAGATGGACCGCGTGGTCCTGGACATGCTGGCGCCCTGGGAGGTGCTGCCCGCGGTCTCCAAGGCGCTGGTCGCCGGCGGCGTACTGATGATCTACGTCGCCACCGTCACCCAGTTGTCGAAGGTCGTCGAGGCGCTTCGCGAGCAGCAGTGCTGGACCGAACCGCGGGCCTGGGAAAGCATGCAGCGCGGCTGGCACGTGGTGGGACTGGCGGTACGCCCGGAACACAGCATGCGCGGCCACACCGCCTTTCTGGTCAGTGCGCGCAAATTGGCGCCGGGGGCGGTGGCGCCGGTCCCGCTGCGCAAGAAACGTCAGCTCGCCGCCGCGCCTGAGTCGAGCGCCTGAATCGGCCATCTGCCGTCGCCGTTCTCTGCACCACGGTTGTCCCGAGGTTGCGATGACCGCCCTCAGGTTGAAAGCGGCGAGTAGGCCGGCGTCGAAACCGGCGAGTGGCCTGACGGCTCAGTCGTCGCTGTGGTGCAAGCCCCTTCGGGTGGAGAGTAATTCGAGCTCGGGTCGGCTGGCGACCATCCGTTCGGCGGCGTCGAGCACGTCGAGCACGTCGAGCACGTCGACCACGTGGGCACGGTCGGCGGCGACGACGGCGACGCCGATGCCGGCGCGGCGGTGCAGATCCTGGGCGCCGGATTCGGCGGCCGACACCGCGAGCTTGCGGTGCAGCTCGGCGATCACCGGCCGGATGGCCGAGCGCTTCTGTTTGAGCGAGTGCACATCACCGAGCAGCAGGTCGAACTCCATCCAGCCGATCCACATGGCCGGTTCAGCGGGGTGGGGTCGGGGCGGGCGGCGTAGACCCTTCGGCACCTGCGCCCATCACCAGTAACAGGTCGGCGGTGTGTCGGGTCAGCTGCCAGCCGTCGCCGTGCGGGGTGAATTCCATCGGGAAGCTGAAATCGCGCGCCGAATTCTCACCGCCCGCGATGACCTTGACGGTAGCCACCACGTTCTTCGGCTCGGTTTGCGACCAGGCCAGATCGGTGGCCTCGAAGGTCAGCCGGGTGAAGCCGTTGTCGGCCAGCGCGCGGCCGAACTTATCGAGCGCAGCGGCGTCATCGGCGGTGCCCTGTTCCACCAGGACGACCTTGTCGGCGCCGGGGACATTGACGTCGGCCAACCGATCCAGCACACCGGTCAGTGCTTCAGGGGCAGGCAGCGGCGCGGCCGGCGGCGTCTCCGGCATGGTCGTCGATTGCACGCTGGTCGTCGGGTGCGAAGTCTTGGCCGGGTGGTCGCCACTACTGCACCCGCAGAGCCCAAGTGCCGCCACGATCGTGGCGGCACTCAGGACTGCGATGCGGCTGCGGTTCAATTACCTACTCAGCCGACTGAAGACAGCAGGTTCAAGGCCGATCCCTTGGAAATCTGCCAGCCGGTGGGGCTCGGCCCCGCCACGAACTGGATATTCTGGGTGGCGGTGCCGCCGGTGGCCGAGGTCGCGGTCACGTCGGCGTACGCCACGCCGCCCTGGTCGTCGATGTTGGCGATGTCGAAGGTCAGCGGGAACTTCCCTTCCGCAGCGGCCTTGCTGTACGCGCGGTCCGCGGCGATGCTCTCGATGCGACCGATGCCACCCTGGATGTAGGGGGCCTTGCCGCTGAACGAGCCGCCGCTGGAGAGCGCCTGCAAGGTCTGCACCAGTGGCGACGCCAGATCCGGTGCCGGGGTGGCCGGCAGGGGCGCGTCGAACACGACCGGCTGGATCGCCGGGGCGGCCGACATGCCGCTGGATGCAATAGAAGTCACACCCGCCGCTGCTCCGCCCACCACGGCGGCGGCAGCAGCTGCGGTGATAAAGCCGGTAACGAGGGTTTTCAAGGCCACGATTGTCCTTTCGATCGGACCAACTGAACTAAGAGGCTAACAGTGGTGCTGGTGTGTCTCGTTCCTAGAGCGCACACAATGGCTGAATCGCCGGTAGCGTTGAAGTTGTTACTGCACCAACTTACGGTGCGGGAGGGAGCGCAATATGAGTGAGTCAGAGCGTTCGGACGGCCATGCCGAGAGTTTCTCGGCCGGCCACTCGCAACCTATGTCCAGCGAAGATGCCGCAGAGCTGGAATCGCTGCGGCGTGAGGCTGCGGTTCTCCGTGAGCAACTGGAGAATGCGGTAGGGCCCCAGAGTGGGCTGCGCAGTGCCCGTGACGTCCACCAGCTTGAGGCGCGGATCGACTCGCTCGCGTCGCGTAACGCGAAGCTCATGGACACACTCAAAGAAGCCCGCCAGCAACTGCTCGCACTGCGCGAGGAGGTGGACCGCCTGGGTCAGCCGCCCAGCGGCTACGGCGTGCTGCTGGGCACTCATGAGGACGACACCGTCGACGTGTTCACCTCCGGGCGCAAGATGCGACTCACCTGCTCGCCGAACATCGAGACCTCCTCGCTCAAGCAGGGCCAGACGGTCCGGCTCAACGAGGCGCTCACCGTGGTCGAGGCCGGCAACTTCGAGGCTGTCGGCGAGATCAGCACGTTGCGCGAAATCCTGTCCGACGGTCACCGGGCACTGGTGGTCGGGCACGCCGACGAGGAGCGCATCGTGTGGCTGGCCGAGCCTCTGGTCGCCGCCGAGGATCTGCCCGACCTTCCTGACGCCAGGCAAGACGATGACCGGCCCCGCAAACTGCGTCCCGGCGATTCCCTGCTGGTCGACACGAAGGCCGGATACGCCTTCGAGCGCATTCCGAAGGCCGAGGTCGAGGACCTGGTGCTCGAAGAGGTGCCCGACGTCAGCTACAGCGACATCGGCGGCTTGGGCCGGCAGATCGAGCAGATCCGCGACGCGGTGGAGCTGCCCTTCCTGCACAAGGAGCTCTACCGCGAGTACTCGCTGCGTCCGCCCAAAGGCGTGCTGCTCTACGGCCCGCCCGGTTGCGGTAAGACGTTGATCGCAAAGGCGGTGGCGAACTCGCTGGCCAAGAAGATGGCCGAGGTTCGTGGCGACGACGCCCGCGAGGCGAAGAGCTACTTCCTCAACATCAAGGGTCCCGAGCTGCTGAACAAGTTCGTCGGCGAGACCGAACGCCACATCCGGCTGATCTTCCAGCGTGCCCGTGAGAAGGCCTCCGAGGGCACCCCGGTGATCGTGTTCTTCGACGAGATGGACTCCATCTTCCGTACCCGCGGCACCGGTGTCAGCTCCGATGTTGAGACAACCGTTGTGCCGCAGCTGCTTTCGGAGATCGACGGCGTGGAGGGGCTGGAGAACGTCATCGTCATCGGCGCCTCCAACCGCGAGGACATGATCGACCCGGCGATCCTGCGGCCCGGCCGCCTCGACGTCAAGATCAAGATCGAGCGGCCCGACGCCGAGTCCGCACAGGACATCTTCTCGAAGTACCTGACCGAAGCGCTGCCGGTGCACGCCGACGATCTCGCCGAGTTCGGCGACGACCGGGCCCTGACGATCAAGACGATGATCGAAAAGGTCGTAGACCGGATGTACGCCGAGATCGACGACAACCGGTTCCTGGAGGTCACCTACGCCAACGGTGACAAGGAAGTCATGTACTTCAAGGACTTCAACTCCGGCGCCATGATCCAGAACGTCGTCGACCGGGCGAAGAAGAACGCGATCAAGGCCGTACTGGAGACCGGTCAGCCCGGTCTGCGTATCCAGCACCTGCTGGATTCGATCGTCGACGAGTTCGCGGAGAACGAGGACCTGCCCAACACCACCAATCCCGATGACTGGGCCCGTATCTCGGGCAAGAAGGGCGAGCGGATCGTCTACATCCGCACGCTCGTCACCGGGAAGAGTTCGAGTGCTTCGCGGGCGATCGACACCGAGTCGAACCTGGGTCAGTACCTGTAGGCCGGTCTGGGTACTCCGGCATCCCCTCGGGCTTGGCGCACGGCCGAGGGAACTGACCCAGGGGGCGTCATGGCGGAGTCGGCAGCGCCGACCTTCCATGCTCGCGTTCGACGGTCGATGAGCGGATGTCAGAAGCGATCCCGGTAAGTTCATCGAGCACGACGGCCACCGCGGGCCGCGTGCTCGCGCCTGCGCGGGTCACCGCCTCCACCCGCCGGGCCACCGAGATGTCGGTGATCGGCAGCCGCACCAACCCGCGGGTCAGTCTCACGTAGCGGGGCATCAGGGCGATACCGGTGCCCACCTGCACCAGCTCCTCGACCACACGGAAATCGTTGATCCGCTGCGTGATTCGGGGCTGGACGCCGGACAGGATTGCAATCGAGTTGAGTACGTCATCGACCATCAACCCACCTTCGACACCGATCCAGTGCTCGTCGGAGAGCTCGGCCAGCCGAACTTGATCGCGGTCCGCGAGATGATGCCCAGGCGGTAGGACGACATCCAATGGCTCCCGCAACAGTTCGGTGGCCTCGAAGCGCGGGCCCCACGAGGCGGTGTCGCGCTCGTCGCGGTGCACCACCACTACATCGAAGTCGGCGAGTTGTGCCGGGCCCCGGGCGGCAGGAACGTCGATGTCGCGCCCGAGCACCTGGACCCCATGTTCGGCTGCCCGGAGGATCAACGGGGCCAACAACATTGCCGCCCCGGAGGGAAAGAACGAAACGCTGACGGTGCCGCGGGGCCTGCTGCGGTAGGCGTCCATCTCGGCCCGGGCGCGGTCCAGTGCCGCCAACACGGCGTCGGCGTGCCCTACGAGCACCTGCCCGGCGTCGGTCAGGCGCACCCGTCTGCCGTCGGGTTCGATCAATGTCACGCCGGCCTCGCGCTGGAGGATCTTCAGCTGCTGGGAGACGGCCGAGGGCGTCATGGACAGCACCTGGGCCACTGCGGCGACCGTGCCGTGGTCGGCGAGCTCGCGCAACATCCGTAGGCGACCGGCATCCATGAAGTGATGCTACATATAATGTGTAAAAAGAGTAGCTTGACTCAACTATTGATGGATTGCACGCTGATCCGCATGGCCCAGCGTTCCACCGACTTCTGCCTACTTGCCGTCGCTGTGGTGTGGGGATCGAGCTATCTGGCCACCAAGGAGATCGCCGCGCCCGACACGGTTTTCGCGCTGCTGGTGGTGCGTTTCAGTCTCGCCGCAGCGGTGCTGGCTGCCGTCCTGTGCCGGCGGCTGACGGGATTGACCGGCCCCGAGGCGGCTTCCGGTGGAGTCGGTGGAATCCTTCTGTCCGCGGTCTGTGTTGCTGAAACCTACGGCGTGACAATGACATCGGCGTCCAATGCGGGACTGATCATGGCACTGACCATCGTGGCCACACCGATGATCCAGCGCCATCGGGTCGCGCATCGCTTCTACCTGGCGGCAGCGCTTGCGGTGATCGGCTGCGCGATGCTGACCCAATCCGGCGGTCTGGCCGATCCGCAGGCGGGTGACGTGGTGATGGTGATCGCCGCCCTGTTGCGCGCGGTACATGTCACCGTCATGGCGCGAATGTCGGCAGCGAATGAGATCGACTCGGCCCGAACCACTCTGGTGCAGCTGATCACAGTCTCCGCAGTGGCGCTCGTACTGTGCGCGGTGTCCGGGCAGTCCGTACCGGCGACGATCGCGGCGTACGGCGTGGCCGCCTGGTCCCTCACCGGGTATCTGGTGTTGGTCTGCACGGTGTTCGCGTTCCTCGTGCAATTGCGGGCATTGAGCACGACCAGCCCGGCCCGAGTCAGCCTCCTGGTGGGCACCGAACCACTGTGGGCCGCCATCATCGGTGTGACGGTGGCCGGTGATCCGATCACCGGCGCCGGAATCGCCGGAGCCGTGCTGGTGATCATCGGCACGACGTGGGGGCGCACGGTGTTGGCGACACCGGACTCGGCGTCGCTCCAACTCCGGGTAGGAGTCCCGGCCGGACGCCCAGCGCAGGTTGCTGCGGTGATTTCGGGTAGCCGCGGCGTCCGCTGCGGATCGCGTGGCGTTGCCCACAGGGAGACGCGGCGACCGCGGGCAGTGCCGTGATTAACGACACCCGCCGAGCTTATTTGACGCTAATTGAATTTGGACCACATCCTGCGATTATTAAAATTCCGTTTGAATTTTTGGCGCCGAAATATCCAGATGACCCCTTTGTGGATGGGGTTCTGTCCGCCGGTCGGACGGGTGTGCTATGGGGCGGGCGGTTGGCGCTCGGGGTGGCACCCCTGCGCCAATGTAACGATTCGATAACAGCGCTAATACTTTTCTGGAATTGACGAATGTCGCAGTTATTGCAGGTCAAAGGCTGTGATCGCAGACGGATTACCGCTTCCGAGGCGGTGTCGGAGCTTGATCCGGGCAGAGGGGTGTGCTTACGTCGAAGGCACCGATGGCTTGAAACTGACGATGATCGCTGAGAAGTTCGGTGGTGACTTTTAACTCGATATGCGTGTTTTAGAAAGCGTTCCTGGGCGCCATTCCCGGGAAGAATTCCTGCGCCAACCACGGGGTACCGATGCGATTGGCATCCGTGACCTCGCGGCAGCTACCGGGGTGCTGGATCTGAATTCCACTTACGCCTATCTGCTGCTGGCAACCGATTTTGCTGCCACGTCAATCGTGGCTGAACGTGATGGTGACCTGCACGGATTCATCACGGGCTACCACCCGCCGCCGCGACCGGATGTCCTGTTCGTGTGGCAGGTCGCCGTCGCGCCGTCGGCGCAGGGCGGGGGACTGGCCAGCACGATGCTCGACGCACTCGTGCACCGGGTGCGGTCACAGCGCGACGGGCGCCCGGTCACCGTGGAAGCCACGGTCTCGCCCGGGAATGCCGCCTCGCGCGCATTCTTCGGTGCCTTCGCGCGCCGTCACGGTGTACCGCTCGTCGAAGACCCGCATTTCGGGTGTGACCTGCTGGATGCGGGCGGAGCGCACGAGGATGAGCCCATCCTGCGGATGGGACCGATCACTACACCGCTTTCTCACTGAAATCAGTTATCTGATAACCATTTTGATCCAATTTGGAAGGATTTTCCCTTGCTGCTGGCTACGACAGCGCCCCTGACCGAATCTGACCTGCCCGACGTCTTCAGCTCGGTTGAATCCGAGGTCCGCAGTTATTGCCGCAGCTGGCCCACCGTGATGAACAGCGCCTCGGGCTCCTGGGTGACCGACACCTCGGGACGCACCTATATCGACTTCTTCGCCGGGGCGGGGGCGCTGAACTACGGTCACAACAACGCCGCCCTCAAGGAGCCGTTGCTCCAGTACCTCGCGTCCGACGGGATCGTGCACTCTCTGGACATGGCGACCGCGGCCAAGCAGCGGTTCCTCGAGAGCTTCGAACGGCTCATCCTGCGGCCGCGCGGGCTCGATTACAAGGTGCAGTTCCCCGGGCCGACCGGGGCCAACTCGGTGGAGTCGGCACTCAAGCTTGCCAGGAAGGTGACCGGTCGCGAGTCGGTTATCAGCTTCACCAACGCATTTCACGGAATGACGCTGGGCGCCCTGTCGGTCACCGGCAACTCGATGAAGCGGGCCGGCGCAGGCATCCCGTTGGTGCACGCCACCCCGATGCCCTACGACAACTACTTCGGCGGGGTCACCGAGGACTTCCACTGGTTCGAGCGTGTGCTCGATGATTCGGGCAGCGGTCTCAACCGGCCCGCCGCGGTGATCGTCGAAACCGTCCAGGGCGAAGGCGGTCTCAACGTCGCCCGGATCGAATGGCTGCATGCCCTGGCCGAATTGTGCCGCAAGCGCGACATCCTGCTGATCGTCGATGACGTCCAGATGGGATGTGGCCGCACCGGGCCGTTCTTCAGCTTCGAGGCCGCCGGCATCGTGCCCGATATCGTCACGATATCGAAGTCGGTCAGCGGCTACGGGCTGCCGATGGCCCTCACGTTGTTCCGCCGCGATCTCGACGTGTGGACACCGGGCGAGCACAACGGCACATTCCGTGGCCACAACCCAGCTTTCATCACCGCCACGGCGGCAATCGAGACATATTGGGAAAACGACGAATTCAGCGCCGAAACGGTCGCCAAGGGTGAGCTGACCCGCGCCCGGCTCGAGGAGATCGCCGCGGCCCACGACGGAGTGACCGCCCGCGGCCGCGGGATGGCACAGGGCATCAAGTTCGACCAGACCGACCTGGCCGGGCAGGTATGCCGGGCCGCGTTCGACCGCGGTGCGCTGATGGAGACCAGCGGCCCGTCCGACGAAGTGGTCAAACTGCTGCCGCCACTGACCACATCGGCCGCCGAATTGTCCGAGGGTCTCGACATCCTCGCCGAGTCCGTCGCCGTCACGCTGGCCTGAGGAGGCTTGAAAACATGATTGTCCGCACCACCGCTGAGATCACCGGCACCGACCGCGAC
Source organism: Mycobacterium sp. DL440 (assembly GCF_011745145.1). Lineage (NCBI taxonomy): Bacteria > Bacillati > Actinomycetota > Actinomycetes > Mycobacteriales > Mycobacteriaceae > Mycobacterium > Mycobacterium sp. DL440. The sequence continues at coordinate 2,367,658 of NZ_CP050191.1, forward strand.
GTGGCTGACGCCACCTGGCGATCCAAGCGGATCATCCTGGCCGGCGACGGTGTCGGTTTCTCATTCCACGAGACCACCATCGAAGCCGGGTCTGTCAACGAATTCCACTACCAGCATCACGTCGAGGCGGTCTGGGTCATCGAGGGCACCGGCACGCTGACGGATCTGGAGACGGGACAGCAGTACCCGCTCGCCGACGGAACCATGTACCTGCTCAACAACAATGACCGCCACCGGGTGACCTGCGACGAGCAGCTGCGCATGCTGTGCGTGTTCAACCCTCCGGTGACCGGGCGGGAAGTGCATGACGAGAATGGCGTCTACCCGGCGCCACAGTCGGTGGCATGACAGCAGTCCAGCGAGAAGCCGAAGGCGGATCGTGCATGCGCGCGCCCAGCGAGGAACGGACGGACCACTACCCGACACGGCTCGACCACGCCATCGAGCCGATACCGCGCCGCGAGCCTGCGGTGTGGGGTGGCGCAGCCGACGGTCCGCTCGGTCAGCATCACCTGGACGGTTTCTCCGAATATGGGTACCTGGTGGCGCCGGAGACCGTGTCGGACGACTGGCTGCCGCTGTTGCGGCACGAAATAGATCGGATCGCAGCGGATCTGGAGTCCGATGACCCACGGGTGATTCGTGAGCCGGGTGGGACGATCCGGTCGATCTTCGAACCGCACCTGCTGAGCGACCTGGTCGCACAGCTGGTGCGGCTCGAGACGGTCTTACCGATCGCGCGACAACTGCTGGGCGGTGACGTCTACATCCACCAGGCCAGGATCAACCTGATGCCCGGGTTCACCGGGACCGGGTTTTATTGGCATTCGGACTTCGAGACCTGGCATGCCGAGGACGGGATGCCAGGGATCCGCGCGGTCTCGTGCTCGATAGCGCTGACCGACAACTACCCGTACAACGGGTCGCTGATGGTGATCCCCGGATCGCACCAGACGTTCTATCCGTGCGTCGGTGCGACACCCGAGGACAACCACGGCACCTCACTGGTGGCCCAGAACATCGGCGTGCCCGATCAGACGACGTTGACCAAAGCCGTCGACGAGCACGACATCCACCAGTTCACCGGTCCGTCCGGTACCGCCCTGTGGTTCGACGCGAACCTGTTGCACGGTTCGGGGTCCAACATCACACCGCTGCCGAGGTCGAATGTCTTCCTCGTGTTCAACTCGGTGGACAACGCGCTGACGGACCCTTTCGCGGCCAAGCGGCCACGGCCCGAATACCTGGCGGCTCGGGGCGCACACGTCGTCACCTAGGCTGGCCCCATGCAACGGATCATCGGAACAGAGGTCGAATACGGCATCTCCTCGCCGTCCGATCCGACCGCCAATCCGATCCTGACGTCGACGCAGGCGGTGCTGGCGTACGCAGCAGCCGCCGGGATCCAGCGCGGCAAGCGCACCCGGTGGGACTACGAGGTCGAATCCCCGTTGCGCGACGCTCGCGGATTCGACCTGTCCCGGGCCTCCGGGCCGGCTCCGATCGTCGATGCCGACGAAGTCGGCGCCGCCAACATGATCCTCACCAACGGGGCCCGGCTGTATGTGGACCACGCCCACCCGGAGTACTCGGCGCCCGAGTGCACCGATCCGATGGATGCGGTGATCTGGGACAAGGCCGGTGAACGCGTGATGGAGGCCGCCGCCCGCCACGTCGCCAGCGTGCCCGGGGCGGTCAAGCTGCAGCTCTACAAGAACAACGTGGACGGCAAGGGCGCCTCGTACGGGTCGCACGAGAACTACCTGATGAGCCGCCAGACCCCGTTTTCCGCGGTGATCGCCGGCTTCACCCCGTTCCTGGTGTCACGGCAGGTGGTGACCGGCTCGGGCCGCGTCGGTATCGGGCCGTCCGGCGATGATCCCGGTTTCCAGCTGTCCCAGCGGGCCGATTACATCGAGGTCGAGGTCGGCCTGGAAACCACGCTCAAGCGCGGCATCATCAACACCCGCGACGAGCCGCACGCCGACGCAGACAAGTACCGCCGGCTGCACGTCATCATCGGTGACGCCAACCTCGCCGAGACGTCGACCTACCTCAAGGTCGGCACCAGCTCCCTGGTGCTGGACCTGATCGAGGAGGGTCCGCAGTTCGGGCTCGACCTGTCCGATCTCGCACTGGCCCGGCCGGTGCATGCGGTGCATGTGATCAGTCGGGATCCGTCGCTGCGGGCCACGGTCGCGCTGGCCGACGGTCGTGAGATGACGGCTCTGGCAATGCAACGGCTCTATCTGGAGCGGGTGGCCAAGCTGGTCGAGATTCGTGATCCGGATCCGCGGGCCTCCCATGTCGTCGAAACCTGGGCCCATGTCCTGGACCTGCTCGAACGTGACCCGATGGACTGCGCCGAAATCCTGGACTGGCCGGCCAAACTGCGGTTGCTGGAGGGGTTCCGTCAGCGCGAGAACCTCGGCTGGCAGGCGCCGCGGCTTCACCTGGTCGATCTGCAGTATTCCGACGTCAGGCTCGACAAGGGCCTGTACAACCGGTTGGTGGCGCGCGGTTCGATGAAGCGCCTGGTCACCGAACAGCAGGTGATCGACGCGGTCGACAACCCGCCGACCGACACTCGGGCTTACTTCCGCGGCGAATGCCTGCGCCGTTTCGGCGCCGACATCGCCGCGGCCAGCTGGGACTCGGTGATCTTCGACCTCGGCGGCGATTCGCTCGTCCGGATTCCCACGCTCGAGCCGCTGCGTGGAAGCAAGGCGCATGTCGGCGCCCTGCTGGACTCCGTGGACAGCGCCGCGGAACTCGTCGAGCAACTCACGAACTGACGATCTCGACCGGTGAGCTATCCCGGGCATTCCGGGTGCCGACCGGTAGTGTGGAAGAACCGGTTGGGCGGTTAGCCCGACCGATCACAATTGCAGGAGGCAGCGATGGCTCAAGAGCAGACCAAGCGTGGCGGTGGCAGCGGCGAGGATGACGACCTCCCGGGTGCATCGGCCGCCGGCCAGGAGCGTCGCGAAAAGCTGGCCGAAGAGACCGACGACCTGCTCGACGAGATCGACGACGTGCTTGAAGAGAACGCAGAAGACTTCGTCCGCGCGTACGTCCAAAAGGGCGGCCAGTGACCTGGCACGAAAATCTGCCTCTGTCCCAACCAACACTCTCCGGTACCCCCTCTGTAGCCATGGATCTGTCGTCTTTCTCTGAGCTGTTGCGTCGGCAGGCCCCCGAGCTGTTGCCCGTCAACCGGATCGCCGACAGCGCGATCAACGCGACCAACGCGGTGCCGCACGGAACGACCATCGTGGCGATCAAGTACCCCGGCGGGGTGCTGATCGCCGGCGATCGTCGCTCCACGCAGGGCAACATGATCGCCGGGCGCGATGTGCAGAAGGTGTACATCACCGACGAGTACACGGCGACGGGCATCGCGGGTACCGCGGCCATCGCCGTGGAGTTCGCCCGGCTCTATGCCGTGGAGCTGGAGCACTACGAGAAGGTCGAAGGGGTGCCGCTGACGTTCCGCGGCAAGGTGAACCGGCTGGCCATCATGGTGCGGGGCAATCTCGGTGCCGCACTGCAGGGTTTCGTCGCGCTGCCGCTTTTGGTGGGTTTTGATGTTGATGCCGCCGATTCGGAGAACGCCGGGCGCATCGTGTCCTTCGACGCCGCAGGCGGGTGGAACATCGAGGAAGAGGGCTACCAATCGGTGGGCTCGGGCTCGATCTTCGCCAAGTCCTCGATCAAGAAGCTGTATTCGCAAGCGGTCGACGCGGATTCGGCGCTGAAGGTGGCCATCGAGGCGCTCTATGACGCCGCCGACGACGACTCCGCCACCGGCGGACCCGATTTGGTACGCGGCATCTATCCGACCGCGGTGACTCTCGGCGCCGGTGGGGCCGAGGAGATCACCGAGGAACGCATCGCCGAGCTGGCCCGTGAGGTCATCGCGCGCCGGACCCGGACAGGCGGTGAGGGGTAAATGAGCTTCCCGTACTTCATCTCGCCTGAGCAGGCGATGCGTGAGCGCTCCGAACTGGCGCGCAAGGGCATCTCCCGCGGCCGCAGCGTTGTGGCGTTGGCGTACGACAGCGGCGTGCTCTTCGTCGCGGAGAACCCGTCGCGCTCCTTGCAGAAGGTCAGCGAGCTCTACGACCGGGTCGGCTTCGCCGCCGTCGGCCGGTTCAACGAGTTCGACAACCTGCGGCGCGGCGGCATCCAGTTCGCTGACACCCGCGGCTACGCCTACGACCGTCGGGACGTGACCGGCCGCCAGCTGGCCAACGTCTACGCGCAGACACTCGGCACGATCTTCACCGAACAGGCAAAGCCCTACGAGGTTGAGCTGTGCGTGGCCGAGGTCGCACACTTCGGCGAGACGAAGGCCCCCGAGCTGTACCGGATCACCTATGACGGGTCGATCGCCGACGAGCCGCACTTCGTCGTGATGGGCGGCACCACGGAGCCGATCATCGCTGCGCTGGGGGAGTCCTACACCGAGAACGCCGATCTGGCCGCTGCGGTCAAGATTGCGGTGGAGGCGCTGGGCGCGAGCGGTAATGGATCCGAGGCACGCACGCTGGGTCCGTCGACACTCGAAGTCGCGGTGCTCGACGCCACCCGCCCGCGGCGGTGTTTCCGCCGGATCACCGGAGCCGCACTGGAAGCGCTTCTGCCCGAGGCGGTTTCGGACAAGCCGGCCGATGAAGAGTCGTCGGCGAAGCCGAAGAAGTCAGCAAAGTAGGTTGATCACCGCCCGTCGGTGTCCTCGGGACGCCAGCCGACGTAGGTGAACCACAGTCCCATCGCGGTCAGCAGTAGGAAGAAGCAACGGGCGGCGATGAGCAGCCCGGCGCTGGTCACGGTCGCGTCGGCGCCGGACTCAATGGCCGACGGGATGGCCATCATGGCGGCCCCGCGCAATGCGACGAACCAGCCGAACAGTGAGATCAGCACCGCGGTCACGCTGTGCCAGTACTGGTGGAAGGCGATCACGACCAGCCCCATCAGCAGCATGGCGGCCCCGAGGATCCAGGGCAGGGTTCCGCTGGTGAACAGGTCACTGAGCAGGTCGCCAAGGCTGGGCAGCCGGATCGCGATGATCAACGTGGCGATGGCGACGAAGGGGCCGAGGACCCGGGCGAACGCGCGGGTGCGCTGCCGGGCCTGCGGTGTGGGTTGCGGCATGTGCGGCGCATGAGGCCGCAGGCATCATCACCGGAATGGGGCTACACCTGGCTGATGCGTTCATCGACGCGATTGAGGCCGACGGCGCCACGGGTTCCGATATCAGTGGGCCAAATGCCCAAAAGGTGGTGGGTGCCTATCTGCAGGCATTCGAACGCATCCTCGGCGTCCCCGCCGGGGCGCTGGACGACCCAACGCTGTCAGGTCAGGGGGAAACGTAGCTTCGCGACGGCGGTCTGGTTCCAGATGCCGGCGCTGATCTCGTCGGCCCGCACGGCGTAGGCCGCACCGCCGTTGTCGAGGACCGTCACCGCGACGCGGGACAGGACGTCATAGCCGGAATCGTCGTAATGCAGCGCTCCGGTGGCTGCCTCGATCCGGCCCACCACATCGACGGTGAAGTTGTACACCAGCGTGTCCACCGCCCCGGCCGTCGCGGCCCGGGTGATATCGCCGAGATCGGTGGCCACCAGACCCTTGCTGATGTCGTTGCCCAACTCGTCGACCCAGGCGCTGGCCTGCTCGGCGTTGAGGGCGGGCAGCGACTCACGGATGGCGCCGTCGATCTGATCGGGCCGCAGCTGGTCTGCCGCGCCGGGAACGGCCACGATCCGGCGTTTGTGATCGAGGCGGCGGTACATGTCGAGCAGCGGGTCCGTGGCGAACAGGTACAGCGGCCGCGTCGACGACGGATCGAGCTGTCCCAGTTCGCCGTCCACCGCATCGGCGATCCGCTTGGCGTACTGCTCGAGCAACACCTTCTTGCCCTCGTCACCGACCAGGCGCCGCACATGACCCCGGTCGCGCACAGTGGCGCGGTTGGTCGCATCGGCGACGTCGACGGCGTACTCGCCGGTGAGCTCCAACTCCTCGGCCCGTGTACTCGCGGTCGCCTGCCACAGGTTCCAGCCGTCGGCGGACAGCGTCAGCGCGTAGGCCTCCTGAGGCGTGGTGACCGCCCGCACCAACTGGCCGATGCCGAAGTAACTGCCCACCTGCAGCTGGCTGTCCAGAGCGTTGGGCAGGACGTAGGCCTCGTGGAAGTCATCGGCGATGAAGATGGCCACCGAACGGGACAGGCTCAGCCACAGTTCCGATTCGGCAATCTCATTCCAGCGTGATCGCAGCTGTTCCTCCACGGCATGCCGCGCCCCGGATTCGCGGATCGTGCGCAGGGCCCGGTCCACCGCGCTCTTCGCCGTCAGCACGCTCTTCTCCCGCTCGTCCGGTCCCGGTGCGGTTTCCGCGTAGACCGTGATGGCGTTCTCGTGGGGCTCGCCAAGGCGGATCAGGTCGGCAACATCGGGCAGTTCATAGCGGGGCATCACCACTCCTTTGTCTGGGCTCTTCTCCAACCCTATGCCTGCGAGGGGCGCTGACCAGGGTCAAAAGTCCTAGAAGGCGGCACCACGAACACGATGGACGAGCTTGCCCACCGTTACCGTCAGGCACCCCGTAAGCTCGATGGCGTGCAGCGACGAATCATGGGCATCGAGACGGAATTCGGTGTGACCTGCACGTTCCACGGCCATCGCCGGCTCAGTCCCGACGAGGTGGCCCGCTATCTGTTCCGGCGGGTCGTGTCGTGGGGCCGCAGTTCCAACGTGTTCCTTCGCAATGGCGCCCGGTTGTATCTGGATGTGGGCAGCCACCCGGAGTATGCGACCGCCGAGTGCGACAACCTGACCCAGCTGGTCACCCACGACAGGGCAGGCGAGCGCGTCCTTGAGGACCTGCTGATCGATGCTGAGCAGCGGCTCGCCGACGAGGGCATCGGCGGCGACATCTACCTGTTCAAGAACAACACCGATTCCGCGGGCAACTCCTACGGCTGCCACGAGAACTATCTGATCGTGCGGGCCGGTGAGTTCTCCCGGATCTCCGACGTGCTGCTGCCGTTCCTCGTCACCCGCCAACTCATCTGCGGTGCGGGCAAGGTGCTGCAGACGCCGAAGGCCGCCGCCTTCTGCCTGAGCCAGCGCGCCGAGCACATCTGGGAGGGTGTCTCCAGCGCCACCACCCGCTCGCGGCCGATCATCAACACCCGCGACGAGCCGCACGCCGACGCCGAGAAGTACCGCCGGCTCCACGTCATCGTCGGCGACTCCAACATGTGCGAGTCCACCACCATGCTCAAGGTGGGCACTGCCTCGCTGGTGCTGGAGATGATCGAGGCCGGTGTCCCGTTCCGCGATTTCTCGCTGGACAACCCGATCCGGGCCATCCGTGAGGTCAGCCACGACCTGACCGGTCGCCGTCCGGTGCGGCTGGCCGGCGGCCGGCAGGCCAGCGCCCTGGACATCCAGCGCGAGTACTACAGCCGGGCCGTGGAGTACCTGCAGACGCGCGAGCCGAGCACCCAGATCGAGCAGGTGGTCGATCTGTGGGGCCGCCAGCTCGACGCGGTCGAGAGCCAGGATTTCGCGAAGGTCGACACCGAGATCGACTGGGTGATCAAGCGCAAGCTGTTCCAGCGCTACCAGGATCGCTACAACATGGAGCTGTCCGATCCGAAGATCAGCCAGCTCGACCTCGCCTACCACGACATCAAGCGCGGTCGTGGGGTGTTCGACCTGTTGCAGCGCAAAGGCTTGGCCTCCCGGATCACCACCGACGAGGAGATCGATGCCGCGGTCAACACCCCGCCGCAGACCACGCGGGCCAAGCTGCGCGGCGAGTTCATCAGTGCGGCACAGGAAGCCGGGCGGGACTTCACCGTGGACTGGGTGCATCTCAAGCTCAACGACCAGGCTCAGCGCACCGTGCTGTGCAAGGATCCGTTCCGATCGGTCGACGAGCGGGTCAAGCGCCTGATCGCCAGCATGTGAGCTTTAAGCTTTCATCTCGTGGCGGTATCCAAAGTCGAGCGGTTGATAAATCTTGTCATCGCGTTGTTGTCCAGCGATCGGTTCCTGCCGGCCGACAAGATCCGCAACAACGTCCAGGGCTATGAGGACAGTCCCACCGATGAGGCGTTCTCCCGGATGTTCGAGCGCGACAAGAACGAGCTGCGCGACCTGGGAATCCCGTTGGAGACCGGGCGGGTTTCCAAGTTCGACCCGACCGAGGGCTATCGCATCAACCGCGAGGAGTACGCGCTGCCCGCTGTCCAGTTGACGGGTGATGAGGTGGCGGCGGTCGCGGTGGCCACTCAGCTGTGGCAGTCGCCCGAGTTGATCACTGCGACGCAGGGGGCCCTGCTGAAGCTGCGTGCCGCGGGCGTGGACGTCGATGCCGACGGGGCCGGTGTGGCCATCGCCTCGACTGCGACGCTGCCCGGGCTGCGCGGCTCTGAAGAGGTGTTGCGCATCCTGTTGTCGGCGATCGATTCCGGGCATGCGGTGCGGTTCCGGCACCGCGCCTCGCGCAACGCCGAGCACACCAGCCGCAACGTCGAGCCCTGGGGCGTCGTCACCCATCGTGGCCGGTGGTATCTGGTCGGACACGATCGCGATCGCGACGACACCCGTACCTTTCGTCTTTCCCGCATCGATCCCGACGTGAGCACCATCGGGCCGGCCGGCGCGGTGGCCAAGCCCGAAGAGGTCAATCTGCGTGACATCGTCGCCCGTGCGGTGTCCGAACTACCGACCGGTGAACAGGCCAGGGTATGGATCGCCGGTGGACGCGCCACCGCGCTGCGCCGTCAGGCGATCGAGACCGTGCCGCGCACACTGGGCGGGCGCGCGGGGGAGGAGATCACCGTCGACATCGGAATGTTGGACCGGCTGGCCCGTGAGATCGCCAGCTACGGCGTCGACGCCGTAGCGCTGGAACCACAGTCATTGCGCGACGACGTGGTGAGCCGGTTGCGGGCGCAGGCGGAGCGGTCATGAGTCAGGTTTCCAGCCGGCTGGTCCGGATGCTCAACATGGTGCCGTATTTCCAGGCCAACCCGAAGGTCACGCGTTCGGCGGCCGCGGCCGCCCTGGGGGTGACGGCCAAACAGCTCGACGACGATCTGCGACAGCTGTGGATGTGCGGACTTCCGGGCTACAGCCCCGGTGATCTCATCGACTTCGACTTCGAAGGGGACACAGTCGAAGTCACCTTCAGCGCCGGTGTCGATCGCCCGTTGCGCCTGACGTCGACGGAGGCCACCGGCATCCTGGTGGCCCTGCGTTCGCTCGTCGACGTGCCCGGGATGGTCGACCCCGAGGCCGCTCGCAGCGCCATCGCCAAGATCGAATCGGCGGCGGGCAGCCAACGCGCTGGTGTCGAGGAGAGCGTGCCCCAGGAAACCGGGGCGGCCGCGGCGGTACGGGCCGCCGTGCGTGACGCTCGTGCACTGACCTTGGAGTACTACTCGGCGTCACGTGATTCGCTGACCACGCGCACCGTCGACCCGATCCGCGTCGTGCTGATCGGCGACAACAGTTACCTGGAGGCGTGGTGTCGCAGCGCCGAGGCGGTCCGGATGTTCCGGTTCGACCGGATCGTCGCGGCAGAGCGTCTCGCCGATGCCGCTGTGCCGCCGTCTCCGGCGGTGCAGGCCGGTATCGATACCTCGCTGTTCGATCCCGACACCGCGGACCCGTCGTTGCCGTCGGCGACCTTGCTGATCGACCCCTCCGCGTCGTGGATGTTCGACTATTACCCGTTGCGGGTGGTCAATGAATTGCCCGACGGCGCGTGCGAAGCAGTGATGACGTACGCCTCGCTCGAGTGGATGGCGCGCTTCCTGCTCGGATTCGGTTCGGCGGTGCGGGTGTTGGCCCCACCGGAACTCGCGCAGCGGGTGCAGGAATCCGCCGGAGAGGCGCTGCGTGTCTACGACGCGGTGGCGCCGCTTGCTTACGACGCCGACGACGCACGCGGGTAGACTCGGCACCGACGTCTGGAGGTAACCAAATTGGGTGGTCTACAACCCTGGCACTGGATCATTGTTATCGCGGTGTTCGTGCTGCTTTTCGGTGCCAAGAAGCTGCCGGACGCCGCCCGGTCGCTCGGTAAGTCGATGCGGATCTTCAAGTCGGAGATCAAGGAGATGCAGTCGGATTCGTCCGGGTCTTCGGCCGACGCACCGCAGCCCGCGAAGCCGATAGCTTCCGAGCGGGTCGAGGCTCCTGCCCCGGAGCAGTCCCCGGACCGCCACACGGCCTGACCGGTCCGGCAACCGATCGCGGTCATCGTCCCGCGATGCCGTTTCGCGTCTACGACCAGGCCGCTAGAACACGCCCGTGACCTCCGGATTCATCAAGAAACTCGATCCCCGCCGCCGCCAGTCGCGGGTCAACCCCGACGGCACGATGTCGTTGGTCGACCACCTGCACGAGTTGCGCAATCGTCTGCTGGTTGCCGTGGCCGCCGTTCTGTTGACGACGATCTTCGGCTTCCTGTGGTACACCCATGGCGTCTTCGGCCTGCAGAGCCTGGGGGAATGGCTGCGCGGCCCCTACTGTGCGCTGCCGGCCTCGGCGCGCGCCACCATTGCCCCGGACGGCGAATGCCGCCTGTTGGCCACCGGCCCGTTCGACCAGTTCATGCTGCGCCTCAAAGTGGCGCTGGCAGCCGGGCTGGTGCTGGCCTGCCCGGTGTGGCTCTACCAGCTGTGGGCGTTCATCACGCCGGGCCTGTACAAGAAGGAACGCCGCTTCGCGATGGCGTTCGTCGGCGTCGGCGCCCTGCTGTTCATCAGCGGCGCGATCCTGGCCTACGTGGTGCTGGCCACCGCGCTGGGCTTCCTGCTCACCGTCGGCAGCGACGTGCAGGTCACTGCGCTGTCGGGCGACCAGTACTTCGGGTTCCTGATCAACCTGCTGCTGGTGTTCGGCATCAGCTTCGAGTTCCCACTGTTGATCATCATGCTCAACCTGGTCGGCATGCTCAGCTACGAGCGGCTCAAGGCCTGGCGCCGCGGGCTGATCTTCGGGTTGTTCGTGTTCGCGGCATTCGCCACCCCAGGTTCCGACCCGTTCACCATGCTGGCGCTGGCCTGCACGCTCAGCCTGCTGCTGGAGTTCGCCATCCAGGTGGCGCGGATCAACGACAGGCGCAAGGCAAGGCGCGAGGCACTGGAGGTGCCAGAGGATGAGGCCGCGCCGATCCCGACGGCGGAACCGATCAGAAGCCCGGAGGCTGTGACAGAGCCAGATTTGGGTCCGTCGCGGACCGACATCGACGACGATGCCACCTGATCCGGGTGACCAGATCGGCGGTGAGCTGACGAGGTTCACCGTCGAATATCCGTTCGCACTCGACGATTTCCAGCTGCGCGCCTGCCGTGCGCTGGAAGGCGGCCACGGCGTGTTGGTCTGTGCGCCCACAGGGGCGGGCAAGACCGTGGTCGGCGAATTCGCCGTGCACCTGGCGCTGGCGGCCGGCGGAAAATGTTTCTACACCACGCCGATCAAGGCGCTGAGCAACCAGAAACACAACGATCTGGTGGCCCGCTACGGTGCGGACAAGATCGGGTTGCTGACCGGCGATCAGTCCATCAACGGCGACGCCGACATCGTGGTGATGACCACCGAAGTGCTGCGCAATATGCTGTATGCGAATTCGCCTGCGCTGCACGGACTTTCCTACGTGGTGATGGACGAGGTGCACTTCCTGGCCGATCGGATGCGCGGTGCGGTGTGGGAGGAGGTGATCCTGCATCTGCCCGAAGAGGTGCTGCTGGTCAGCCTGTCCGCCACCGTCAGCAATGCCGAGGAGTTCGGTGGCTGGATCCAGACCGTCCGCGGCGACACCACCGTCGTCGTCGACGAACACCGGCCCGTCCCGCTGTCGCAGCACATGCTGGTCGGTCGGCGGCTGTTCGATCTGTTCGAGGGCACTAACAGTTCCCTCGTCGACCCGGACCTGCTGCGCCACATCAGCCATCGGCGTGAGGCCGACCGGCTGGCCGACTGGGAACCACGGGGCCGTGGACGCGGCCGGGGAGGCGGCCGTCCCCAGCTGTACCGGCCGCCCAGCCGGCCCGACGTCATCGCCACCCTGGATGGCGCCGGGCTGCTGCCTGCCATCACCTTCGTGTTCTCGCGGGCTGGATGCGACGCAGCGGTCCAACAGTGCCTGCGTGCGCCGTTGCGGCTGACCACTGAGGAGGAACGCGGCCGGATCGCGGAGATCGTCGACCGCCGCTGCGCCGACCTGGCCGAATCCGACCTGATCGTGCTGGATTACCACCAGTGGCGTGAAGGTCTGCTCCGTGGGTTGGCCGCGCACCACGCCGGCATGTTGCCGGTGTTCCGCCACACCGTGGAGGAACTGTTCACCGCGGGCCTGGTCAAAGCGGTGTTCGCCACCGAAACGCTGGCGTTGGGGATCAACATGCCCGCCCGCACCGTGGTGCTCGAGCGTCTGGTGAAGTTCAACGGTGAGCAGCACGTTCCGTTGACGCCGGGCGAGTACACCCAGCTGACCGGGCGGGCCGGGCGTCGCGGCATCGACGTCGAGGGCCATGCGGTGGTGCTGTGGCGGCCAGACGACAGCAATGCCGAACCCGCGGAGGTCGCCGGCCTGGCCTCAACCCGAACCTTCCCGTTACGCAGCTCGTTCGCGCCGAGCTACAACATGACCATCAACCTGGTGCAGCAGATGGGACCTGAACAAGCCCACAAACTGCTGGAGCGTTCCTTCGCCCAGTACCAGGCGGACCGGTCGGTGGTCGGGTTGGTCCGAGGGATCGCGCGTGGCGAGCGGATGATGGGCGAGCTGGCGACCGAACTCGGCGGTCCAGACGCGCCCATTCTCGACTACGTCCGGCTGCGGGCCACCATCGGTGGACGCGAGCGTGCGCAGTCACGGGCCTCGCGCCTGCAGCGACGCAAGGCGGCCACCGATGCCTTGTCCGCGTTGCGCCGCGGCGACATCATCACCATCACTCAGGGGCGCCGCGGCGGATTGGCGGTTGTGCTCGAGCCTGCCCAACGCGACAGCGACGACCCGAGACCGCTCGTTTTGACCGAACATCGTTGGGCCGGCCGGATCTCGTCCGCCGACTACTCGGGTGCCTCGGCCCCGCTGGGCGCGATGACGCTACCGAAACGGGTGGAGCACCGGCAGCCGCGCGTACGCCGGGACCTGGCCTCGGCATTGCGTTCGGCCGCGGCCGAACTGTCGTTGCCCTCGGTGCGGTCGGGCCGGAGCCCAGGCGCCCCCGAACGTGACGTCGATCCCGAACTCGCCGGCCTGCGTGACGAATTGCGTGATCATCCGGCACATCAACTGCCGGATCGTGAAGCGCAGGCGCGAATCGCCGAACGCTATCTGCGCATCGAACGTGACAACGCCCAGATCCAGCAGAAGGTGAACGCGGCGACGAACTCGCTGGCCCGCACTTTCGACCGGATCGTGGCCTTGCTCAGCGAACGCGGGTTCATCGAGGCCGAATCCGGAGAACCGCGCGTCACCGATGCCGGTCGGCTCCTGGCCCGCATCTACAGCGAGAGCGACCTGCTGGTCGCCGAATGCCTGCGTGCCGGTCTGTGGCAGGGCCTGCAGGCGGCGGAACTGGCCGCGGTGCTCTCGGCGGTGCTGTTCGAGTCCCGCGGGGACTCCGCGGGCGGTGTGCTGGGCGTCGACGTTCCCACCGCGGGCCTGCGCCGCGCGCTGGCCCAGACCCGACGGATGTCGGTGGACCTGCGCGGCGACGAACAGCGGCACCGGCTGGCCCCGGGGCGCGAACCCGACGAAGGATTCGTCACCGCCGTCTACCGCTGGGCCACCACCGGCGATCTGGCTGCCGCCCTGGCCGCCTCCGATGTGAACGGGTCGGGTTCGACGCTCTCGGCGGGCGATTTCGTGCGGTGGTGCCGCCAGGTGCTCGATCTGCTCGACCAAGTCCGTAATGCCGCGCCGCAATCCGCCCTGCGCAATACCGCGAAACGCGCTGTCAACGATGTTCGGCGCGGCGTTGTTGCTGTTGATGCGGGGTAGCAGCTGTTCGCGTGATAGCGCGTTCTAGTGAGTTGATTGTGGTGTGAATTTGACGGAGTGGGCGCGGTCGGAGGATGTGCATCCTCAGACGGCGTATCGCGGGTTTCGAGACGGCACGTCGCGGGTGCCGGCGGTTCGGGTGAATCAGCGCACGGTGTTTGTGAACCCGGGTGGCGGTGCCGCGCCTGCTGGTGGTGCGGGTTTGTACGCGCGGGTGTCTTCGCATGATCAGCGTGCGGATTTGGATCGGCAGGTGGCTCGGCTCAGCGAATGGGCGGTCAGGGCGGGTTTGTCGGTGCTCTGGGTCAGGATGTCGGTCATGGACAGTGAGCGTCGGACACTTCGCGGGATCACCGATCCGGTGGTCGCTGCGGCGCCACCGTGGCTGGCATACCCACCGCGAAGTTCCGCACCCGCTTGACCTCCATGGCGGCCCGCCGCGACATCGCGATCATCGGCGTCGATCCCGCTTACACCAGCAAATGGGGCGCCCAACACTGGGCTCAACCTTTACAGCAACAGACTTCCGACCCGGTCACCCGCCATCACGGCGCGGCGACCGCGATCGGCAGACGTGGCCTCGGACAGAAGATCAGGCGACGGCCGGCAGGTCCCCGCAACGGACAGAGGACCGTTGCGGGCACACCACCGGCCAGGCCCGACCCTCAACCGGACTACCTTGGTAGGCACGGCAGTTCCGGCCCACCGCCACCCACACGATGGGTCGCGGTCCGCCGGAGAACACCCGCCGCCAGCGGCCAACACCGTTCGGGCCGCAACCGAGCAGAACTCACATCTGCTCACTCATGAGGAACGGTAGGGTGTCTGAGGCGACACCGAACAGGATCAAGGAGAACCATGAGCGGACCGCAGGGATCTGACCAGGGACAACAGTGGCCCGGTCAGCAGCCCGAGCCCGGGGCGGATCAGGCGTCGGGCGCCGAGGCGTGGCAGCCGCCGACCCCCGCTTCCGAGGACGCCACGACCAATGCTCCGGCCTGGCAGCCTCCGGCGTACACGCCGCAGCAGTATCCGTCGTACCCGCCGCAGCCGCAGGGAGTTCAACAGCCGGATTATTCGCAGCCGCAACAGCCCCAGCAGCCGCAGTACCCCGGGCCTGACCAGTACGCCCAGCAGCAGGCGTACCCGCAACCCGGCCAGCAGCCCCAGTACGGCCAGGTGCCCGGTTATGGGCAGCCGCCTCAGTACGGCCAGCCGGGTCAACCCGGTCAGTTCGGTCAGCCGGGTCAACCCGGTCAGTTCGGTCAGCCGGGCCAGTACGGCGCTCCCGGCCAGTTCGGCCAGTACGGCATTCCCGGTGCCGACCAGGGCTCCAAGACTTCACTCGGAGTAATCGGCGGCGTTGTCGGCGGCGTCGTGGCGCTGCTGCTGATCATCCTGGCGGTGACCGCATTCTGGCTACCCGGCTGGGCGGTCACGACCAAGCTCGACATCAACAAGGCCCAGAGCGGCGTCGAGCAGATCCTGACCGACAAGACCAACGGCTACGGCGCCACCAAGGTCACCGGCGTCAAGTGCAACGACGGCGAAAATCCGAAGGTTGCGAAGGATTCGACCTTCGACTGCGAGGTCACCATCGACGGCACCAAGCGCAAGGTGACAGTGACTTTCAAGGATGACAAGGGCACCTACGAGGTCGGTCGGCCCAAGTAGTCCTACCTGTCGCCACCCGTCGCCGGTTTCCATATCAGGGTCGCTCCGCCGCAACGCGGACGGCCCTGATGTCGAAAGCGGCGCGACAGCGTAGCCACACCGAGGTAGCCACGCCGGGCGCGATCACCCAGGCAGTCGGTCCAGGGCCGACTGCAATCGGCTGATCGACGAGGTCACCCCGTACGCCGCGGCCAGGTCGGCGACCCGTGCCGGGTCGTCGGCGGCCAGCGGCAGTTCATCGGTTGTGTTGGACAGGCGCACCGGGGCGTCGACGGCCACCCGCACCACCGGTTCAGCTGCGGCCAGGTAGTCGACGGCGGCCAGCAGTTTGGCCCGATGTGCTTTGGACAGTGAGGATTTCGGGTCCTGGGCGGCCTCCTGGATGCCCTCCAGCGTGCCGTGTCGAGCCAGCAGCGCCGCGGCCGTCTTCTCGCCGATCCCGGCAACGCCGGGCAGACCGTCGGAGGGGTCACCCCGCAGCAGGGCCAGCTCCGCGTACGCCGGTCCAGCCCGGTCGATCGGAACTCCGTACTGCTCGGCGACTTCCTGCGGACCGAACTTCGTCGCCTTGGCCAGCCCGCGGCCGATGTAGAGCACCCGCACGGCAGGGGCCGGCTCGTCACGCACGAGTTGCAGCAGGTCACGGTCACCGCTGACCACCACCACCGGATCATGCTGCTCGCGCGTGGCCAGCGTGCCGAGCACGTCGTCGGCTTCGAAACCGGGCGCCCCGGCGGTCGCGATGCCGAACGCGTCGAGCAGCTCCATGATCATGGCGACCTGCGGGGTGAGATCGTCGGGAACCTCTTCGACATCAGGGGTCCCATCGGGCTGGGGCTCTTCAACCCGGTGCGCCTTGTACGACGGCACCAGGTTGACCCGCCACTGCGGTCGCCAGTCGTCGTCGCGGCATACCACCAGCCGGCGCGGTCGCTCCCGGGTGACCAGTGTGGCGATGGAGTCGAAGAATCCGCGTACCGCGTTCACCGGCCGGCCGTCGGGCGCCTTGATCGACGACGGCACGCCGAAGTACGACCGGAACCACATGCTGGCGCCGTCGAGCAGCAGAACAGGGTCGTTCATCGGTTTTCCTCCATCCGACCGAAGACATAGGACGCGGCGGTGACAGCCTTGCCGTCGGCACCCTCGTCGTGCAGGGTGGCCCGCACCGCGATGGTGCCGCCCGCGCCGGACAGCACCTGGGTGTCGACCCGGAACGGGCCGGCCTTGCCGCGGGCCAGGAACATCACGTGCGACGAAAGGCCTTGCAGCGCATCGGTACCGGCGGCGGCAGCGCTGGCGGCGACTTCTGAGGCGGCCGTCTCCAGGATCACGAACTGCAGACCGATGTGCAGTGCGGCGTCCGGTGAGGCCACCTCCACTGCCAGTTCTGGCAGTGCCCAGTGCCCGTCGGGACGCTTGGTTCCGCCGAACACCTGCCACAGCGGCGGCAGATCCGGACCGTCGGCGATGTCGATCGGGTCGACGGGCATCTTCTCCAGGCCGTGCGGTGGCGTGCCGATCGAGATGCCCTGCCCCTCGGTGAGCGCGATGACGCGGTCCGGGTTGTCCGCGTCGACGATCACGGACCGGCTGTAGGCCAGTTGCCTGCCCTGTTTGAGTACCTCGGTGTCCACCCGGATGCGCTTTACATCGCGCGCCGGGTCCAGCACCTGACAGGAATGGATCACCGGGTTGGGCACAGCCTCCAGATCGCTCAGCCCGCCGCTGTCGGGCGAAGAGATGCCCAGCACCGCGAGCAACAGACCGCCGGTCGAATTGCGCATGTCGCGACGCAAGGTCACCGTGTCGTCGACCGGGCCCAAATCCATCGAGGAGTACGAGCGCCCGAGATAGCGGTAACTCAGCAGGCCGCCCCAGCGGCTGCGCAGCTCGGCGGCATATGCCTCGGGATCGTCGGTGAGATCACGGATATCACGCAACATTCCAGCGACAGTAGCCGGTGCGGGGCGCCCGCCTGGACGGACACCACGACGGCGCAGCGATTAGCCTCGGTGCCATGAGTGTCAGCCGATTCAGCACCGATGTCTACGCCCACCGGCTTTCCGCGGCCAAGACCGCCGCAGCCGATGCCGGCCTGGCCGGGTTGGTCATCACCCCCGGCTATGACCTGCGATACCTGGTCGGGTCACGCGCGCAGACCTTCGAACGCCTGACGGCGCTGGTGCTGCCGGCCACCGGGAACCCGACCATCGTGGTGCCGCGTCTGGAGTTGGCCGCGCTGCGCGAATCGGCGGTCACCGAACTCGGTGCGACGGTGCGTGATTGGGTGGACGGCCAGAACCCGTACCAGATGGTGGCCGACGCGCTCGGTGGGCCGGGCAGTGCAGTGGCGGTGACCGATTCCATGCCCGCCCTGCATCTGCTGCCGCTGGCCGACCTGCTCGGTGTGGTTCCGGTACTGGCCACCGACGTGCTGCGTCGCCTGCGGATGATCAAGGACCCCGCCGAGATCGACGCGCTGCGCAAGGCCGGCGCGGCGATCGACCGGGTGCACGCCCGGGTTCCGGAGTTTCTGGTTCCCGGTCGCACCGAAGCCGACGTGGCCGCTGACATCGCTGAAGCGATTGTCGCCGAAGGACATTCAGAGGTTGCGTTCATCATTGTCGGCTCCGGTCCCAACGGTGCCGACCCGCATCATGAATGCTCGGAGCGTGAGCTGAGCGCCGGTGACATCGTCGTCGTCGACATCGGCGGGCCGTACGAGCCCGGCTACAACTCCGACTCGACCCGCACTTACAGCATCGGTGAGCCGGATCCCGAGGTGGCGCGCCGCTACGCGGTGCTGCAGCGGGCCCAGGCCGCGGCCGTCGCGGTGGTGCGCCCCGGGGTGACCGCCGAACAGATCGATGCGGCTGCCCGCGACGTTCTGGCTGCCGAGGGCCTGGCGGAGGCGTTCGTCCACCGCACCGGACACGGCATCGGGCTGTCGGTGCACGAGGAGCCTTACATCGTGGCCGGCAATGACCTGCCGCTGGAGGCCGGCATGGCGTTCAGCGTGGAGCCCGGGGTGTATTTCCCGGGGCAGTGGGGCGCGCGGATCGAGGACATCGTCGTGGTCACCGAGGACGGTGCACTGTCGGTCAACAATCAGCCGCACGATCTTGTCGTGGTGCCGGTGAGGTAAGCCGGGCTCAGGCTTCGCTGCGGTCCAGCAGCTCCGAGGAGCCCAGCACGCGCTCGATCCGTACCTCGATCACCACGCGACGGGGATTCACCCGGGGGGTGCGATAGCGCTGGGCGTAACGGAGCTCGGCGTCGCGGACCGCGTCGGGCTCGCTGCTCACGCTGGACTTGCCTTCCAACGACAGCCAGCGCGCACCGTCGACCTGGCTGAGGACCGCGATGCCACGCTCGTGTGCGTTCACCGCCTTCTGCGAGCCGCCGTTGGTGATGACCCGCGCGATGTGCGTCTTGGGATCGAAGGTGAAACCGACCGCCACCACATGCGGTGAATTGTCCGAGCGCAGCGTGGTCAGCATGGCCAGGTGACGTTCGGTGAGAAACGCCAGCGCCTCGCTGGTGAGCTTGGTGGTTGCCTTGCCACGAGATGTAGCCATCGGGGTCCACGCTAGCGCAGGACATAATCGCTGCCATGCAGGACACAGCAGACACGGCCGGGATTGCCGGCACGGATCCCCGTGTCGTGGTGATTTTCGGGGGCCGCAGCGAGATCGGGATCGAAATCGCGGTGCGGCTCGCGGCCGGTGCGGTCGTGGTGCTCGCCGCACGCCGCGCGGGCGAGCTCGATGAGCAGGTCGCGGCGGTACTGGCGGCCGGTGCCGCGGAGGTCCACACGTCAGAGTTCGATGCCGACGACGTCGCCGCCCACACCCACGTGGTCGAGGCGATCGAGACCGCGCACGGACCCATCGACACCGCGGTGCTCGCCTTCGGGGTCCTCGGCGATCAGGACCGGGCCGAGGTCGACCCCGCTCATGCCGTGGTCGTCGTGCACACCGACTACGTGGCCCAGGTCGGTCTCCTCACCCTGCTGGCCCAGCGCATGCGCGCCGCCGACCGGGGCCGGCTGGTGGTGTTCTCCTCGATCGCCGGCGCCCGGGCCCGCCGCGCCAACTACGTCTACGGCTCGGCAAAGGCCGGGCTGGACGCGTTCGCGAGCGGGCTGGCAGATGCTTTGCACGGAACCGGGGTGAGGCTGCTGATCGTGCGGCCCGGGTTCGTGATCGGCCGGATGACCGCGGGTATGGACCCGGCACCGTTTTCCAGCACTCCGGCTGAGGTGGCCGAAGCGACCGCCAAGGCCCTGGCCCGGGGCAGGAGTGCAGCGTGGGTGCCGTGGGTGATCCGCCCGATGATTTTCGTGACGCGGTTCGTGCCGCGACCGATCTGGCGCAGGATGCCCCGCTAGTGGCCGGGATGATCACCGTGGTCGGCATCGGGGCCGACGGGATGGCGGGGTTGTCGCAGACCTCGCGTGACGAGCTGGCGCGCGCCACCGTGGTGTATGGCTCGCCACGGCAACTGGAACTGCTCGACGACAGCGTGACGTCGGACCGCCGCGAGTGGCCGTCGCCGATGCTGCCCGCGCTGCCGACGCTTTTCGGCGACGCTGATGCGCATGTGGTGGCGAGCGGGGATCCGCTGCTGCACGGCATCGGCGCGACGCTGATCCGGTTGTTCGGCGCGCAGCGGGTCCGGGTGCTGCCGCATGTGTCGAGCGTGACGCTGGCCTGCGCCCGGATGGGGTGGTCGGTGCCCGACACCGAGGTGATCAGCCTGGTGACCGCCGGACCGCACACCGCGGTGCGCCGCGGCGGCCGGGCGATCGTGCTGTCCCGCGATGCACAGACGCCCGTGACGCTGGCGCGGCTGTTGAGCGAATCCGGCCGGGGCGATTCGGAATTGACCGTGCTGGAGCAGCTGGGCGGGCCGGGGGAGCGCCGCCACGACGGCACCGCTGCACAGTGGGCGACGGCCGGCCCGGTGGACGTGAACGATCTCAACGTGATCGCGGTGGCCTACCGGCCCGACGACCGCCGCGCGCACGCATTGCCTGACGAGCTGTTCGCCCATGACGGGCAGCTCACCAAGCAGTCCATCCGCGCGGTCACCCTGGCGGCGCTGGGGCCGCGGCCCGGGGAAGTGCTGTGGGATGTCGGCTCGGGGTCGGGCAGTATCGCGATCGAATGGTCGCGCAGCGCCCCGGGTTGTGCTGCGGTGGCGTTCGAACGCGACGCGCAGCGCCGCGACCGGATCCTCGGCAATGTCACGGCCTTCGGGGTCCGCGTGGACGTACGCGGTGGCGCCCCCGAGTCGTTCGACGGAGCCCCCCAACCTGCGGCGGTCTTCATCGGCGGCGGCGTCACTAAGCCGGGGTTGCTGCAGGCCTGTTTCGATCGCCTGCCCTCAGGTGGGCGGCTGGTGGTCAACGCGGTCACGCTGGAATCAGAAGCGGTTGTCGCGCAATGGTATTCGAAGGAAGGCGGCGAGGTGCGGCGTTATCAGCACTACCAGGGCGGTGCGATCGGTGGGTTCACCGGCTGGCGCCCGGCGCTGCCCGTCACCCAGTGGGCGGTGGTCAAGCCATGACGGTGTATTTCATCGGCGCCGGTCCCGGTGCGGCCGACCTCATCACCGTGCGCGGTGCGCGGTTGCTCGGCGGCTGCCCGGTGTGTCTGTACGCCGGGTCGATCATGCCCGACGATCTGCTGGCGTTGTGTCCGCCCGACGCGAAGGTCGTCGACACCGGGCCGCTGAACCTGGAGCAGATCATCGACGAGTTGGCCGCCGCCGATCGGGCTGGTCTGGATGTCGCCCGCCTGCATTCCGGTGATCCGTCGATCTACAGTGCGCTGGCCGAGCAGTGCCGCAGGCTCGATGAACTGGGAATCGGGTACGAGATCGTGCCGGGCGTACCAGCTTTCGCCGCAGTGGCCGCCGCGCTTGGCCGCGAGCTCACGGTCCCCGGCGTGGCTCAGACCGTCACCTTGAGCCGGGTGGCCACCCTGTCCACGGCGATGCCCGAGGGTGAGGATTTGCGCACCCTGTCGGCACCGGGCGCGACGCTGGTGCTGCACCTGGCGGCGGCGCAGATCGACCACATCGTCCCGCAACTCCTCGACGGCGGGTACCGCCCCGAAACTCCATGCGCCGTGGTGGCATTCGCCAGCTGGCCGCAGGAGATCGTGTTGCGCGGAACGCTGGCCGACATCGCCGAGAAGATGCACGCCGCCGAGGTGACCAAAACCGCGGTCATCGTCGTCGGCGATGTGCTTGCCGCGGAAGGGTTCTCCGACAGTTACCTGTACTCGTCGGATCGGCGCCGCGGGGCCAGCCACTGATGAAAGTCCTTCTGCTCGGCGGCACCGGGGAGGCCCGGGCCCTGGCTGCGGCGTTGCACCCGGAGGTCGAGGTGATCAGCTCGCTGGCAGGTCGGGTCCCGGACCCAGCGCTGCCGGTCGGGCCGGTGCGCATCGGTGGGTTCGGCGGGGTGGACGGGATGCGGCGATGGTTGGTCGACGAGCGCGTCGAAGCGGTGGTCGACGCTACGCATCCCTTCGCCGCCACCATCACCGCCCATGCCGCGCAGGCATGTGCCGAACTCGGGGTGGCCCATCTGGTGCTGGCCCGGCCGGCTTGGCCTCCGGGCTCGGCGATCGTGGTGGGGTCGGACCGGGAGGCAGCCGAAACCGTAGCGGAAAACGGCTATTCACGAGTCTTCCTGACCACCGGGCGGTCCGGCACCCGGGTTTTCAAGGGCGTCGACGCGTGGTTCCTGATCAGGGCTGTCACCCCGCCCGACCCTGACACGCTGCCTGCCGATCACCAACTACTGCTGTCGCGGGGCCCATACGACTACGACGGGGAGTTGGCGCTGCTGCGGGAGCACCGCATCGATGCGTTGGTGACCAAGAACAGCGGCGGCGCGATGACCGAGCCCAAACTGCGGGCGGCCGAGTCGGCGGGCGTGGCGGTGGTGATGGTGGACCGTCCGGCACTTCCACCCGGAGTGCAGACGGTCGCCACGGTCGAGGAGGCTGCGGGCTGGGTTAGGGCCAAAACCGCAGGCTGAGGCACCCCGCAGCAGTAGGCTCCGAACGTGGCGGAGACGTCATATGCACCGTGCGGCGGTCTGAGTCTCGCCTACCAGGTATTCGGAGACGGGCCCGTCGACCTTGTCTACGCCGGTTCGTTCGTCAGCCATCTGGAGCTGTTCTGGACGATGCCCGAGTTCGAGGCCTTCATGGAGCGGATCTCGACGTTCTGCCGCGTCCTGCTGTACGACAAGGCCGGCGTCGGGCTGTCGGACCCCGTCCCGCAGGTACGCACGCTCGACGAACGGGCGGCCGAGATCGAGGCCGTGATGGATGCAGCGGGGTTCGGCCGGGCCGTTCTGTTCGGGTTGAGCGAGGGCGGGCCCGCGGCGATGCTGTTCGCGGCGACGCGGCCCGAACGCACCCAGGCCCTGATCCTCGCCGGCACCTTCGCGTACTTCGGTATCACCGAGTGGGCTGACTTCGACCGTGACCCGTCCGAGCTGCACGCGCGGATCCTGACCGAGATGGGCGAGGACTACACGCCCTCGACCCGGCAGCTCGCCACCTTTCAGGAATTCGGCCGCGCCAGCACCTCGCAGTGGGGTACCGGCGCGGCACTTAAACTCCTGCTCCCGGACGCCGGTTCGGTGCGCCAGCTCGGGATGGTCGAGCGGATGAGTGCCAGCCCGGGAATGGCCCGGGCCACGCTGGGGGCACTGTTCCGGATCGATGTGCGGTCGGTCCTGCCGACGATCACGGCGCCGACTTTGGTCATCCATGCCACCGGCGATCTGGTCCCCATCCAGGGCGGGCGGTATATCGCCGCCCGCATACCGGGTGCGCGGATGCTTGAGGTGGACGGCACCGACCATGCACCCTGGATTGCCAACCCCGACGAGATCACCAGCGAGATCGAGGAATTCCTCACCGGCAGCCATGCCGCACCGGCGCAGTCCCACCGCGCGCTGCGCACGGTGCTGTTCACCGACATGGTGGCCTCCACCCAACACGCCGCGGCCACCGGTGACGAGCGGTGGCGGGCGGTGCTGCATCGGATGGGGGAGATCACCGCAGACCTGACCGGTCGATTCGGTGGTGTTGTGGTGAAGAGCACCGGTGACGGACACCTCGCCACATTCGACGGTCCGACACAGGCGATCCGCTGCGCCGAGGCGCTGCGCGATCAGACCGAAACCATGGGCATCGAGATCCGCGCCGGCATCCACACCGGCGAATGCGAGCTGATGGACGGCGATATCGGGGGAATCGCCGTCCACATCGCGGCGCGCATCCTCGGGTTGGCCGGCGCGGGGGAGATCCTGGTGTCGAGCACTGTCCGGGATCTGGTGGTGGGCTCGGGAACCGGCTTCGAAGACCGCGGCGACGTCGAGCTGCGTGGGGTGCCGGGCACCTGGCGGCTCCTGGCGGTCGATCGGCACGGTGCGCGGGCCGGAACGCCCGAAGCGGAGCTGTCCTCGGTGCCGACGCCTGGTCCGAGGCCCACGATGCGTCGATCGGATCAGGCCATGGCGGTGATGGCACGGCGGATGCCTCGGATCGTGCGGGGGATCGCCCGGGTCACCCCGGGCACCCGCGTCACGGGACCGCCGGTCAGGCGTTGATCAGCTCGAGCGTGCCGAGTTCGCGGATGGCCTGACAGCCGCGCTGGGCCATCACCACCATCATGTCGTCGCCGCGCTCGGTGGAGCTGGCGAACGCGGTGCCCAGCACGGTGATCAGCGGTGCCTGCAGCATGCCCAAACGGTAATCCTGCCAACAAGTTTCGCGATCGTAGCCAGTCACGCCGTGGATCAGCAGCCGGTCGTGGTAGGCCGTGACCAGGTCGGCTTCGGCCGCGGCCCGGACGGTCGGATCCAGGCTGGTCGCCGTGAAATACGACAGGTCGCGCGCGGGCAGGCCGGAGCCGAGAGTCTGCCAGTCCACCACGGTGATCCGGGTGCGGTCGGGGTCGAACAGCATGTTGTCCAGGCGGTAATCGCCGTGCAGAACGGCGAACCGGTCCGGTTCGGCCAGCAGCCACGGCGTGACGACCGACATGGCGGCGCGCATGGTGTCCTGATCCTCGGCGCTGAGGCGGTCGCCGATCTTGTCCAGTGTGATGTCGGCGGCCATCTTGGCGACGTCACCGAATCCCTTGGCGGAGTCGGGTTCAGGCTTGGGCATGGCGATGCCGGGGAAGTTCGCCCACTGTGGGTCGGCCCAGGTCGGCCCGTGCAGATCGGCGAGTGCCTGGACCGCCAGGGTGGCCTCGGCGGGTGTGCATCCGGCGATCTGATCACCTTGCTCAGCTGGTGCCATATCGGCCAGGAGCAGGACGAAATCGGCTCCTTCGCCGTCGATTTCACAGTAGTGACACTGCGGGACCGGGATCTGTACGTGGTCGGCCACATTGGTGTAGAAGGCGTGCTCTGAGCGGTACCCGATGGTGACGCGGTCACGCACGGCGTCGTCCTGCGACGGCAGCTTTACCGCGAAGGTACCGGGCAGGCCGGCGTCGTCGCGGTAGGTGACCGATACCCGGTAGGTGGCGCCGGTCTGGCCCGTCCCGATCGGTGCGGTCTGTACCGAATCGACCTCGGCGCCCAAGATGTGCGACAGCCATCCGGCGGTGACCTCGGCGGGTTTGCCCGGGATGGACACCGCGGCCGTCATCGGGCTTCTCCGGTTTCGCAGATCGTGCCGTAGATCGTGCCCATCCACATCGCTTCTGCACCTTCCAGTAATTGTTGACGGGTCAGCGGCCCACCCATGATGATCCGCTCGACCAGACGATCGTTGAGTTCCATCAGCAGGCTGGCCAGCACTCGGGGCTCCGGGCCGTCGGGAGCGCGGCCGGCGGACCGGTCGGTGGCGATCACGTCGGCGACGGTGGGGACGAACGACTCTCGGGCCTCGTTCCACATGTCCCGCACGGCGCTGTTGGCTGCGCGGGCCTCCCACATCGCTTGGAACAGATAGCGGTGTTCCTCGGCAGTCCGGGCCACCGCCTCAAGCGTGTCGCGGACCCGGGAACGCGGCGGCTCGGCGGTGTTGGCCAGGATGGTGTTGGCCGCCAGGAGGGCTTCGTGCATCGGTTCGAGCAGTGCGGCCACCGCGGCGGCCTTGTTCTCGAAATAGAAATAGAAGGCCGAGCGTCCTACCCCGGCCTCTCGGGCGACCTCGGCGATATTGAGGGCGTCGAACCCGGTCTGCCTCAGGTGTTCGTCGAGTGCCGTCAGGATCGCGGTGCGGCGCTGATCGCTGCGTTGCGGTTGCCGACGGTCAACCGGTGACCGCGCGGGTGCGCCCTGTGGTGCCGTCGGCATGATGGCCGGCCTCCCATTTTCAACGGGTGTGACGCCGGACACTATCGGTCCTTCTGACAGCTGTCAATGAATCTCGACGCGAGTCAGTCGATCAGGTCAGCCGGGGTATTGACGCGGGGTGAACACCCGGTCCTCGGTGGCGTCGCCGGACGACGAACCGGTGTACCACTGCGTCTGCGACGAGCCGATGATCAACATGGTGCGCATGTCCACCTGAGCCGGATCCAGATCGGCCAGTCGCACCACGGACACCCGTTCGCCAGGACCAGGCTGGGCACCGGAGACGGCACGTGCGACGACCACCGGGGTGCTCGGGTCGCGGTACTCCAGCAGCAACTCGCGCATGGCGCCCACCTGCCAGGTCCGCGTCTTCGACGCCGGGTTGTAGATCGCCAGTGCCAGATCGGCCTTGGCCGCGGCGGTGAGACGCTCGGCGATCACGTCCCACGGCTTCAGCCGGTCGGACAGGGAGATCACCGCGTAGTCGTGCCCGAGGGGGGCACCCACCCGGCTGGCGACCGCCTGAGCAGCGGTCATCGCGGGGATCACCCGGACCTCTACGCCGGGCCACTGCTTGGCTTCTTCGAGCACCGCGGTCGCCATCGCGAACACGCCAGGGTCGCCCGACGAGACCACTGCGACCGTGCGTCCCTGCTGGGCGAGCTTGCAGGCCAACTGGGCTCGGGCGGGCTCGTCGGTGTTGTCGCTGGGGTGGTGATGCTGCCCGGCACGGGCTCCCACGCGATCGAGGTACGGGCCGTAGCCGATCAGATCGGTGGCGGCGGACAGTTCGCGGCGGCTCTGCGGGGTCATCCAGTCCGAGTCACCCGGCCCGAGACCCACGACCACCACGCTGCCGTGCGGTGTCGTGGACCGTGAACGCCCCGGCACCATCGCCAGTGAGAAGTACGGCACCTTGATCTCGCCGCCGGTTTCGCCGTCGCCGCCGCCCACCTCGCGGGCCGGCGACACCCGTTGCCGGTCCGTGCTGGCCCGCTCGACGTAGTACGCCTCGTCCAGCCGTCCGGTCGACGACAGCGCCTCGCGCACGCGGGTGTACGAGCGGCCCAGTTTCAGCACGACGGCCGCGTCGGTATCGCCCAGGCGGCGCTCCAGTTCCGCGGTGGGCAAGGTGCCCGGCAGGATCGTCAACACGTCATCGCCCTGCACCAGCGGAGTCCCGGTGGCGGCCGAGGCCGCGCTCACCGACGTGACGCCGGGAACGATGACGGCGTCGAACCGCTCGGTGAGGCGGGTGTGCATGTGCATGTAGGAGCTGTAGAACAGCGGATCACCCTCGGCCAGCAGGGCCACGTCGCGGCCGGCCTCCAGATGCACGGCAATGCGGTCGGCGGCGGCGGCATAGAAATCTTCCATTGCGCCGACGTACCCGCCGGGATGCTCGGTGGTCTCGGTGGTGACGGGATAGACGAGGTGTTCTTCGAGCTGGCCTTCCCGCAGATAGGGCTCGGCGATACTTCGGGCAATGCTCTGGCCGTGCCTGGCGCTGTGGTACGCCACCACGTCGGCGGCACCGATCAGCCGGGCCGCCTTGACTGTCACGAGCTCCGGATCGCCCGGCCCCAACCCGACGCCATACAGGGTTCCGCGCTTGGTGGTATCGGTAGTCACTCGCGTTCACTCGCAATCGCATTGACGGCAGCCGCGGCCATGGCGCTGCCACCGCGCCGGCCGGTCACCACCAGGTAGGACATGCCCCGGGGGTGGTCGATCAGTTCTTCCTTGGACTGTGCCGATCCGACGAAACCGACCGGACCTCCCAGTACGGCCGCCGGGACGGGCGCGCCCTCGTCGAGCAGTTCCAACAGCCGGAACAATGCGGTTGGCGCGTTGCCGATCGCGACCACTGCGCCGCCAAGTCGGTCGGCCCACAGGTCGACGGCCGCAGCGGAGCGGGTGCTGCCCAGCTTCGCGGCCAGCTCAGGTGCCCGGGCATCGGCCACCAGTGAGACCACCTCGTTGTCGGCGGGCAGCCGGGAGCGGGTGATGCCCGCTGCGACCATCGACGAATCGCACAGAATCGTGGCACCCGCGGCGAGGGCGGCATGCGCCCTGGTCACGACATCGTCGGTGTAGGAGACATGATCGGCGACATCGACCTGACCGCAGGTGTGGATCAGCCGCACCACCACCCGCGACACATCGTCGGGGAAGCGCGACAGGTTCGCCTCGGCGCGGATCGTCGCGAATGACTGCCGGTAGATCTCGGCGGCGTCGCGGATGTAGTCGAGCACGCGAACACCCTACGGGGGCGTGATACGCAGGCGGTATCCGTCCTCGGTGGCGACCAGGACCTGTGCGGCCGGCGGGCTGCCGCACGCCCGCTCGCAACCCACGAAATGCCGGTGCGTCTCGGTGGGTGCGTTGACCGCTTCGGCTGCGTCGGCACGCACGTCGGTGGCCGACTTGGCACATCCGGGGCGGCCGGTGCAGGCGCTGACCCGCAGCCAGGGCGAGTTCTCGTCGAATACGAGCCCAAGCGGGGCCAGCACCCGTAAGGCCACGTCCGCCGTGTTTTCCGCGACGTCGCACACCAGCACCGAACGCCAGGGGGTGATGACCAGCGGGGCTTCGATCGCGGCCAGGAAGTGGGCGGTCCGGGCCTGCAACACACCCAGCGGCAGTCCGGCGCCCAGGGTGACGCCGCCGTCACGTTGCTGAATCCAGCCGACGGGTGGTTGAACGGTCGGCGGCCAGGTGGCGCCTGCCGGGGCGCTGACGGCCAGACCGTCCAACAGGGCCGAATGATCCCCGAGTTCGGTTATCCGCCAGGCCTTTCCGCGGATGCTGACGAACCGCCTGGCCACCTCGATGAGAGTGCTCACCGCGTCGCCGGTGCCCAGTCGCACTCCGGTGTCGCGCCCGGCCAGCAGCAACGCACAGGTGCCGTCGTCGCGGGCGTGGACCCCGGCGTCGGCATCGATTCCGGACACGTCACCGCGGCCGTCGTCGAGGCTGAACCAGAACCTACCTGGCAGCTCGGCCAGCGCCGGGTCGGCCTGGATGGCGTCGTCGAGTTCGGTGACCAGCGGGCGGATGTCGATGATGCCGCCCGAGCGTCCGGACAGGGGAGAGGCCACGACGTTGCGGGCCCGCTCGTGTGTCGGTGACGGCAGCAGGCCGGCGTCGGCCAGCGCGGTGGCCGCCCCGCCGGTATCGGTCAATGCCCGGATCTGGATGTTGCCGCGAGACGTGAGTTCCATTGCGGGAGAACCGAATTTGTCGGCAATGTTCGCCAGCGCGGTCATTTGGGCGGGGGTGATCATCCCACCAGGGAGTCGAATCCGTACCAAGGCACCGTCGGCGGCCTGGTGCACAGTGAGCGCACCGGGGCAGGCGTCCTGATCGCGGGTCCTGGTCATAGTGCCCGCCATCTTACTTTCGATAATTCCTGTGACATCGGTCACAGGCCCGGAAACCTGTTCGGTCGCTTACAGATCGGCGATTTTCGGCGCCGTTGGTCGTACCGTTCACGAGGATTCCCGGGACCACCGGTACTGGGAAGTTGAAAAGCTTGACCAAGGGTTCTGATGAAAGGAGCGATCGATGCTTGCATTCGGTGTATTCGCCGCATTCGTCCTGGTGCTGGTTGCGACGGCGGGCTCGCCGTACCGGCAGTCGTGGCACAACCGCTTCGGCGAAACCCAGCCCTGACCCCGCCGGTCCGTACGCACCGGCTACCCCGATCGGGTAGCCGGTGCGGTACGAATGGGGGGTGTTTGCTCCCACTGTCCTGCTGCTGTCGACCTCGGACACCGATCTGATCACTGCCCGCGCAAGCGGGGCCCGGTATCGCTGGGCCAACCCGTCGCGGCTGGTCAGCGGTGAGCTCGAGGAGCTTCTCGACGGTGCTGACATCGCGGTGATCCGCATTCTCGGCGGCTACCGGGCCTGGCAGGACGGCATCGACACCGTGGTGGCCAGCGGCCTGCCGACCGTGGTGGTCAGCGGCGAGCAGTCGCCCGACGCCGAGTTGATGGGGCATTCGACCGCCCCCCAGGGCGCCGCCCTGCAAACCCACATCTACCTGGCCCAGGGCGGCATAAACAACCTCGAAAATCTTTATCATTTCCTTTCCGACACCCTGCTGATGACCGGATTCGGCTTCGCCGCCCCGGTGGCCACGCCCAGTTGGGGTGTCCTGGAGCGCCCCGCCGTCGCCGCCGCTGCTGGACCGACGGTGGCTGTCCTCTACTACCGCGCGCAGCAACTGGCCGGGAACACCGGCTACGTCGAGGCGCTGTGCGCCGCCATCGAGCACGCCGGCGGGCGCGCGTTGCCGGTGTTCTGCGCCTCCCTGCGCACTGCTGAACCCGAACTCCTCGAGCTGCTCGGCACCACGGATGCGCTGATCACGACGGTGCTTGCGGCCGGCGGCGCCACCCCCGCGGACGTCGGGGCGGGTGGCAACGATGATTCATGGAACGTCGCTCACCTTGCCGCACTGGATATTCCGATCCTGCAGGGACTGTGCCTGACCAGTTCGCGGGACCAGTGGTCGGATAACGACGACGGAATGTCGCCACTGGACGTGGCCACCCAGGTCGCCGTGCCCGAGTTCGACGGGCGCATCATCACCGTGCCCTTCTCCTTCAAGGAGATCGACTCCGAAGGGCTGATCTCCTACGTCGCCGATCCCGAGCGTTGTGCGCGGGTAGCCGGTCTGGCCGTACGCCACGCCCGTTTGCGTGCCATCCCGGCAGCGGAAAAGCGTGTAGCCCTGATGTTTTCGGCATACCCCACCAAGCATGCCCGCATCGGCAATGCCGTCGGTCTGGATACCCCGGCCAGTGCGGTCGCACTGCTGCGCACCATGCGCGACGCCGGTTACGACATCGGCGAGGCCACAGCCCCCGGCGACCTCGCGACCATCGTCGACTCCGGCGACGGGGACGCGCTCATCCACTCCCTCATCGAGCGTGGCGGGCAGGATCCGGATTGGCTGACCGACGAGGCGTTGGCCGCCAATCCGATTCGGGTCCCCGCCAAGGACTACCGCGCCTGGTTCGCGACGCTGCCCGGCGAACTCGCCGATGCCGTCGTGAAGCATTGGGGCCCGCCACCGGGTGAGCTCTTCGTCGACCGCAGCCACGACCCCGACGGCGAGATCGTCATCGCGGCCATCCAGGCCGGCAACGTCGTGCTGATCGTGCAGCCGCCCCGCGGTTTCGGGGAGAACCCGGTGGCCATCTACCACGACCCTGACCTGCCGCCCAGCCACCATTACCTGGCCGCCTACCGCTGGCTGGACTCCTCGTTCCCGGGCTCATTCAAGGCTGACGCCGTGGTGCACCTGGGCAAGCACGGCAACCTGGAATGGCTGCCCGGCAAGACGCTCGGCATGAGCGCGGCCTGCGGCACTGACGCCGCCCTCGGCGATCTGCCGTTGATCTACCCGTTCCTGGTCAACGATCCGGGGGAGGGCACCCAGGCCAAGCGCCGGGCGCATGCAACCCTGATCGATCACCTCATCCCACCGATGGCCCGCGCCGAAACATACGGCGACATCGCCAAACTCGAGCAGCTGCTCGATGAGCACGCCAACGTCTCGGCGCTCGATCCGGGCAAGCTGCCGGCCATCCGCCAGCAGATCTGGACGTTGATGCGTGCCGCCAAGATGGACCACGACCTGGGGCTGGAAGATCGCCCCGACGAGGAGTCGTTCGACGACATGCTGCTGCACGTCGACGGCTGGCTGTGCGAGATCAAGGACGTCCAGATTCGTGACGGCCTCCATGTGCTGGGGCAGAAACCCACCGGCGCGGGCGAACTCGACCTGGTGCTGGCGATCCTGCGGGCCCGGCAGCTGTTCGGCGGTGAGCAGACGGTGCCCGGGCTACGTCAGGCGCTGGGCCTGACCGAAGATGGCAGTGACGACCGCGCAGCGGTCGACGCCGCGGAGGCCGGCGCCCGCGAACTGGTCGCCGCGCTGCAGGAATCCGGTTGGGACGCTGCTGCGGTGGACCGGATCACCGACAACCCCGAGGTGGCCCGCATCCTGCGCTTCGCCGCGAACGAGGTGGTGCCGCGGCTGGCCGGAACCGCAGGCGAGATCGACCAGGTGCTGCGCGCGCTGGCCGGCGGCTTCATCGCCTCCGGGCCGTCCGGCTCACCGTTGCGCGGCCTGGTCAACGTGCTGCCCACCGGCCGCAACTTCTACTCGGTGGACCCCAAGGCGGTGCCGTCCCG
Organism: Mycobacterium sp. DL440; assembly: GCF_011745145.1. Classification (NCBI taxonomy): domain Bacteria; kingdom Bacillati; phylum Actinomycetota; class Actinomycetes; order Mycobacteriales; family Mycobacteriaceae; genus Mycobacterium; species Mycobacterium sp. DL440. Next base: position 2,399,930 of record NZ_CP050191.1, read on the forward strand.
GCTGGCCTGGGAAACCGGTGTGGCGATGGCGGATTCACTGTTGGATCGCTACCGCACCGACTACGGCCGCTGGCCCCAGTCGGTCGGCCTGTCGGTGTGGGGCACATCGGCCATGCGCACCGCCGGTGACGACATCGCCGAAGTGCTCGCCCTGCTGGGAGTGCGGCCGGTGTGGGACGACGCGTCACGCCGGGTGGTCAACCTGGAGCCGATCGGCCTGGCCGAACTCGGCCGGCCGCGCATCGACGTCACGGTGCGTATCTCGGGGTTCTTCCGCGACGCATTCCCGCACGTGGTCACGATGCTCGACGATGCCGTGGCGTTGGTGGCCGGCCTCGACGAATCGCCCGAAGACAATTATGTGCGGGCCCATTCCCAAGCCGACCTGGCCGAGCATGGCGATCAAAGACGATCCACCACAAGGATTTTCGGTTCCAAGCCGGGCACCTACGGGGCCGGCCTGTTGCAGCTGATCGACAGCCGCAACTGGCGCGATGACGCCGACCTGGCCGAGGTGTACACGGCCTGGGGCGGATTCGCCTATGGTCGCGGGCTCGACGGCGCACCCGCCGCCGATGACATGAACCGGGCCTACCGGCGAATCGCGGTGGCAGCCAAGAACACCGACACCCGTGAACACGACATCGCCGATTCCGACGACTACTTCCAGTATCACGGCGGCATGGTCGCGACGGTGCGGGCGCTGACCGGGCAGGCCCCGGCGGCGTACATCGGCGACAACACGCGGCCCGACGCGGTCCGCACCCGCACCTTGTCGGAGGAGACCAATCGCGTCTTCCGGGCCCGGGTGGTCAACCCACGCTGGATCACCGCGATGCGCCGGCACGGCTACAAGGGCGCCTTCGAGATGGCCGCCACGGTCGACTATCTGTTCGGGTATGACGCCACCGCACATGTGATGGCCGACTGGATGTACGAACGGCTCTCGGCTGAATATGTGCTCGACGACGAGAACCGCAAGTTCATGTCCGAATCCAATCCGTGGGCACTGCACGGCATGGCCGAGCGCCTGCTGGAGGCTGCGGGTCGCGGCATGTGGGCCGAACCCGAGCAGGCGACTCTCGACGGGTTGCGGCAGGTGTTGCTGGAAACCGAGGGTGAGCTGGAAGGCTGAGCGCACAGTAGATTCACCGCATGGCTCTCACCTTCGCCGATGTCGCCAAGGCCAACTACGTTCTGCTGACCACCTTCACCAAGGACGGCAGGCCCAAGCCGACCGCGATCTGGGCCGCAGCGTCGGCCGAGGGACTGGTCGTGATCACCCAGGAGACGTCCTGGAAGGTCAAACGGATCCGCAACACCCCGCGGGTCACGCTGGCGGTGTGTGACGTGCGCGGCAATCCGAAGAGCGAGGCGGTCGAGGCTGTCGCCGAGATCCTGCCCAAATCCGCCAACGGCGCCACCTACGACGCGATCGGCAAGCGGTACGGACTGCTGGGCAAGACGTTCAACCTGTTCTCCAAGCTGCGTGGCGGAATGCAGAACAATGTTTCGATCCTGCTCAAACCGGTGAACTGACCGGAATGGCACCTACTTTCGACGCCCCGGCACCCGGGCAGGAACCGAATCACCCGCAAAATCGTTGACAGAACATGGCAAAGCGGCTGTTTCTGATCTATCTCCTGGTAGAGATGGCGGTGATGGTCGCCCTGGTGGCGACCATCGGGTTCGGCTACACCGTGTTGTTGCTGTTGGCGACGTTCGTGATCGGGCTGGTGCTGGCGGGTTCACAGCTCAATCGGCACATCCGCCGGCTGCGCACGGGACTGTCCGGCGGCCTGTCCGATCCGCAGAGTGCAGTGTCCGACAGCGTGCTGGTGGCGTTGGGCACCGTGTTGGTGGTGATTCCCGGACTGGCCAGCTCGGCCGTCGGCGCACTGTTGCTGCTGCCGCTCACGCGGGCGGCCGCCCGGCCGGTGCTCACGGGCCTGGTCGCCCGGCGGATGCCACTCATCGTCGCCGCGCCCGCCGGATTCGGTGCAGCGACCGGTGCCGCCGGTTATCGACACGGGACAGGCGACTACATTGACGGCGAAGTAATCGACGTCAATGACATCGACCCGTACCGCCTGCCTCCCAAGGCCTAACAGCCCCCGAAACAGCTTGACCACACTTCTGATCAACGGGCGCATCCACAGCCCCAGCTATCCCGACGCGACGGCACTCGCCGTGCGCGGCGGGGTAGTGGCGTGGCTGGGTACCGACGACGTCGGCCGGTCACAGTTTCCCGAAGCGGAGATCGTCGACCTCGACGGCGGGTTCGTCGCCCCGGCATTCGTCGACAGTCATGTGCATCTGACCGCCACCGGGCTCAATCTGCACGGCCTGGACCTGCGTGGGGCCACCTCGCTGTCACACTGCCTGCGACTGGTGGACGAATACGCCCGGCGATGTCCGGACGGGCCGGTGTGGGGGCACGGATGGGACGAGTCGGGCTGGCCCGACCAAACCCCACCGCGCACCGCCGACTTGGACGGCGTGCTGGGGAACCGGCCCGCCTATCTGGCCCGGGTCGACGTGCATTCGGCCGCCGCCACCACCGCACTGCGCCGGCTGGTGCCCGCGCTGGCCGAGGCCGCCGGGTTCGATCCGCGACGCCCGCTGAGCGCCGAGGCGCATCATCTGGTCCGTGCGGCTGCGCGTGAGCAGCTGACCCCGCAGCAACGGCACGACGCCCGTGTTGCGGCGCTCGATCACGCGGCCGCGATGGGGATTGCCGCGGTCCACGAATGTGCGGGGCCACAGATCGGCGGCCTCCTTGACTGGCAGGAGTTGCAGGCTCTCGAGCACGGTGTCGAGGTCGTGGGTTATTGGGGCGAGGCGGCCCACGACGCCGAGCACGCACGCCACCTGATCATCGAGACCGGGGCGCGTGGCCTGGCCGGAGACCTGTTCGTCGACGGCGCCCTCGGCTCACACACCGCATGGCTTCACGAGCCCTACCATGACGCTCCCGACACCTGCGGCAACCGTTACCTCGACGCCGGCGCCGTCACCACGCATGTGCAGGCCTGTACGGAGGCTGGAATCCCGGCCGGATTCCACGTGATCGGCGATGCCGCCGTCGCCGCGGTCGTCGAGGGTTTCGAAGCCGTGGTGCAGCGGCTGGGCGGCCCGGCCGTGGCCCGCTGCGGGCACCGTCTGGAGCATCTGGAGATGGTCAACGCCGAGCAGGCCGTCCGTTTGGGGGCCTGGGGTGTGATGGCGAGCATGCAACCCAACTTCGATGCGCTGTGGGGCGGCGAAGCCGGCATGTACGCCCAGCGTCTCGGGCTTGACCGAGTTCACCAGCTCAACCCGTTTGCGCTGTTAGCATCCGAAGGCGTGCCCCTCGCCTTCGGCTCAGACACCCCGGTCACCAGCATGAATCCCTGGCAGACCGTGCGTGCCGCGGTGTCACATCGCAGCGCTGGCAGCGCCATTTCGGCTCGTGCAGCGTTCGCTGCGGCCACCCGCGGAGGTTGGCGGGCCGGCGGGGTGCGCGACGGCATCACCGGAACACTCACCCCTGGTGCCCCGGCCAGTTACGCGGTCTGGGAGGCCGACGACCTGGAGGTCAGCGCGCCGGCCAACGCCGTCCAGCGGTGGTCCACCGACCCGCGTTCACGGGTGCCCGCCCTGCCGCGACTGGCCGCTGATGCGGAGCTGCCGCGCTGCCGCCAGACCGTTCACCGGGGTGTCGTCATCCATGGGCAGTGACCGTCCCACAGACCGGCCCGGCCGTCCGCGGGCCGACGGTTTGGGCCGCTCGCGACTCGACGGTTTGGGCCGCTCGCGGCCGAAGCCGAACGAGATTACCGACGTGATCCCGGCCATCGAGGACGACGAACTCGCCGAACTCGACGTGCTTGACGACGAGTCCTTCGACGAACTGGACGAGGGCGTCACCGGCGATCCGGTGGCCGACGTCGATCCCGACGACGATCCCGAGGACCGTGGGTATCGCCTGACCGCGGCGGGCACGCCGGACCGTTGGTCCGTGGTGGGCGTCTGGGCGTCCCGGTTCGGGCGGGCCGCCGCAGTACGGTGGGCACAGTTGAGCGCGGCGGTCGGCGGCGGACTCGCGTTGTGCCTGAGCTACCCACCGACCGGTTGGTGGTGGGCGGCGTTCGTCGGGCTGGCGTTGATCGGCTGGGTGCTGACCCTGCGCTCCACCACCCGCGCCGGAGGCTTCGGCTACGGGTTCCTGTTCGGCCTTGCGTTCTATATCCCGCTACTGCCATGGATCAGCGGCCTGGTCGGCGCGATGCCATGGCTGGTCCTGGCCGCCATGGAGGCGCTGTTCTGCGGGCTCTTCGGCCTGTCGGCGGTCGTGGTCAGGCGGTTGCCCGGGTGGCCGTTGTGGTTCGCCGCGCTCTGGGTCACCCAGGAGTGGCTCAAATCAACGGTCCCGTTCGGCGGATTTCCTTGGGGCGTGGTCGGGTTCGGTCAGACGAACGGACCATTGCTGGCCATCGCGCGTTGGGGTGGCGCGCCGCTGGTGTCGTTGGCGGTGGCGCTCGTCGGGTTCAGCGCGACGCTGCTGGCGTACGAGATCGTTCAGTGGTGGCGTCACGGACACAAGCCGGGCTTTCCGGCGCCCGCGGTCATGCTGCCCGGTCTGAGCATCACGGTGGTGCTGATGGCCACCGCGCTGCTGTGGCCGCAGGTCCGTCATTCCGGGACCGGTGCGGGCGATGAGCAGACCGTCACCGTGGCCGCTGTGCAGGGCAATGTGCCCCGGCTCGGCCTGGAGTTCAACGCCCAGCGCCGTGCGGTGCTCGACAACCACGTGAAAGAGACGCAGCGACTGGCCGACGACGTGCGCGCGGGGAAAGCGCCTCAGCCGATGTTCGTGGTCTGGCCCGAGAACGCCTCCGACATCGATCCTTTGGCCAACGCCGACGCCGCGGCACAGATCACCGCGGCGGCCGACGCCATCGGCGCGCCGATCCTCGTCGGGGCCGTCACCAAGGCTGACGGCTACACCGCGGACAACCCGGTGGCCTCCAACACCGTGATCGTCTGGGATCCCGAACACGGGCCGGGTGAGCGTCACGACAAGAAGATCGTGCAGCCCTTCGGCGAGTACCTGCCGTGGCGCAGTTTCTTCCGGCACCTGTCGTCGTATGCGGACCGGGCCGGCTACTTCGTGCCGGGTGAGGGCAACGGTGTCGTGCACGCGGCCGGCGTACCGATCGGGGTGACCACCTGCTGGGAGGTGATCTTCGACCGGGCGGCGCGGGAATCGGTACTCAGCGGCGCCCAGGTGCTGACGGTGCCCACCAACAACGCGACGTTCGACGAGAACATGAGCGCTCAACAGTTGGCGTTCGGCAAACTGCGGGCCGTCGAGCACGATCGCTACGTCGTGGTCGCCGGTACCACCGGGATCAGTGCGGTGATCGCGCCGGACGGACGTGAGCTGGCTCGCACCGAGTTCTTCCAGCCCGCCTATCTGGACAGTCAGATCAGGCTGAAATCAGAGCTGACACCCGCCACCGAGTGGGGACCCACTTTGCAGGTGGTGCTGGTCACGATTGGAATTGGGGCGTTGCTCGCCGCAATACTGCACAATGGAGGGTTCGTGCAAAGAATGTTGAGGCGTCGCACCGGCGAAGGCCCGCGACGAGAAGGAGCCACATGACAGTCCCTGGTGACGGAGCGCAGCGGCCGGGGGAATCCAGCCCTCGCCGGGACGGTGAACGCCCGAGTCAGCGCACCCTGGTGATCATTCCCACCTACAACGAGCGGGAGAATCTGCCGCTGATCGTCGGGCGTGTGCACCACGCCAGCCCCGAGGTGCACATCCTGGTGGTCGACGACGGCAGCCCCGACGGCACCGGCAAGCTGGCGGATGAGCTGGCCCTGGCCGACCCCGATCGGGTGCACGTGATGCACCGGACCAGCAAAGCGGGTCTGGGTGCGGCCTACCTGGCCGGTTTTGCCTGGGGGCTGGGCCGCGGGTACTCGGTCCTGGTCGAGATGGATGCCGACGGCAGTCACGCGCCGGAGGAATTGCAGCGGCTGCTGGATGCGGTTGACGCCGGTGCGGACCTGGCCATCGGTTCGCGCTATGTCTCCGGCGGCACGGTGCGCAACTGGCCGGTCCGACGGCTGGTGCTGTCGAAGACCGCCAACACCTACTCGCGGCTCCTGCTGGGTGTCGGAATCCATGACATCACCGCCGGGTACCGCGCGTACCGGCGCGAGGTGCTGGAGAAGATCGACCTGTCTGCGGTGGATTCCAAGGGCTACTGCTTCCAGATCGATCTGACCTGGCGTGCGATCAACAACGGGTTCAAGGTCGTCGAGGTGCCCATCACGTTCACCGAACGTGAGCTCGGGGTCTCCAAGATGAGTGGTTCCAACATCCGCGAGGCGATGTTCAAGGTCGCGGAGTGGGGGATCCGTGGGCGCTTGGACCGCGCCAGGGGCGTGGTGCGCAACTAGTCGGCGACGCAAAAAAACCGCGGCCATGCCCACAGGGCATGGCCGCGGTTTTTATTCGCTTCAGCTGCCGCGACGCTTGGTCTTGATCAGGTCGAGGCGCTCCTTGAGCAGCTCTTCGAGCTCCTCGACGGAGCGACGCTCCAGCAGCATGTCCCAGTGGGTACGCGGTGGCTTGACCTTCTTCGGCTCCGGCACGTCACCGTCGATCAGGGTGCCTTCCATGCCGTTCTTGCACGGCCAGGTGCCGGGAATCTCGGCGTCGTCGGCGAACGGTACGTCGAACTCTTCGCCGTTGTCGGTGCGGTAGCGCGCGACCTGACGCGGCGCAAGGTCGTGGTTGCGGTCGGTCTCGTAGCTCACGGCTCCGAGGCGACTGCCTCTCAGGACGCGATCAGCCATCGTCAACACTCCTTGTTCGGCGTTTTGTCCGGATATATCAACGCTGCACGGCGTTGCCAAGTTCCCGACTCGACCATTGATGATACGCGGGTCACGGCGCAGGGCCGTCTACAGTCGTGACCCATGGCGATCGGGAACCGCAGACGCGACCGTCCACAGCCGTGTCGGTGGTGCGGGCGCCAGGTCGCCGATGCACAGATGGGCCGCCGCCGCCAGTACTGCAGGCAATCCTGCCGGCAGCGGGCCTACGAACAACGCGCCATGGTGAAGGGCACCTCGCTGGCGCCGGATTCGGTGGTGCTCACCGCCGACGAGGCCGCCCAACTGTCCGACCGGGTGTATCAGGTCAGGTGTGCGGCCGAGGATGTCGCGATCGCGGTCGACGAGGGCGCCGGGGCCGACGAGTTGCGCAAATTGTGTGACGCGCTCTTGCAGGCCGCCAAGGCCGCCGACGGCTGGCGTTAGTCGGGCGGGCAGCCGAGCTGGCGCCCGACGCCCACCGGCGGGGGGACCGGCTTGAGACAGCCCAGTGGTTCGACGCCCGACGAGTTCAGCAGCACCGCGGACTGGTGCGCGTAGTTGACGCACACCAACGTGGTGTCATCGGCCCGGCACCGGTAGTCACCGAAGGCCAGCGACTTGCCCGCGGCCAGTTGCGCGCCATCGCCGTAGTTGAACCGGCCCGGGTCTCCGTGCAGTGAGCCGATATCCACCGTCTCCCCGGCGAAATCCACCCAGCCGGGAATCCACTGGCCCTCGACGTCCGACGGCTTCGAGGGGAGACCGTCGGCCTTGATCAGGCACGCCAGTTGGCCTTCGACGTTCTTGTCGGTGGCACAGCGCGCGGTGCCCGAGGGCACCACGAATGCGACATCCTCGCCGAGATTGGTGGACTGGCCCTCGCGGGTCGCGGTGTGGAAACCCGATGGATCGGCCGGGGTGCCGGCCTCGACCCACTTGATCACCCGGTTCATCGGGGTGCCGGGGGCCGGTGCCGTGGTGGGCAGTGGCGAGGTCGTCGTCGGGGTGGACGTGGTGGTCTTGGTGTGCGGGGCCCCTGCCGGCATCGACATCCGGGGCTGCGAGTTCGGCTGCGTCTCGTGCCCCCCTCCCGGTGAGCAGGCCGCCAGGAGCGCCGCCAGAAGCGCAGCAGCCCCAACAGTCACAGCGATTCGCATACCCGCAAGGCTAGCGGTCGCGTGCCACGCCTACCGCCTGTCCGCCCCCAGTCGTGTTGTTCGATACGGTCGTTCTATGCACGAGCGGACTGTCCGGGCAAAGATCAGTACCGGCATCGTCGAGGGGTTCACGCGCGACGGCGTACACCGTTGGCGTTCCATCCCTTACGCCAAACCCCCGGTCGGACCGCTGCGTCTGCGGGCACCCGAACCCGCCGAGCCATGGCCGGGCGTGCGCTACTGCCACGGGTTCGGTTACTGCGCGCCCCAGCAACGCCGCTACACGCTCGTCGGTGTGGGCAAGCACCAGCCGATGAGCGAGGACTGCCTGACGCTCAATGTGGTGGCGCCGGAAAAGCCGGGCTCCGATGGGCCACTGCCGGTGATGTTCTTCGTGCACGGCGGTGGCTACATCATGGGCAGCTCGGCCACGCCGGTCTATGACGGTGCCGCGCTGGCTCGTCGCGGTTGTGTGTTCGTCTCGGTCAACTACCGGCTCGGCATGCTCGGATGTGTCGAGCTGTCGTCGCTGTCGACGCCGGAACATCCGATCGAGGACAATCTGTTCCTGCGTGATCTGGTGCTCGCTTTGCGCTGGGTACGGGACAACGCGGCAGTGTTCGGCGGGGATCCGGACAACGTCACGATCTTCGGGGAGAGTGCGGGCGCCCACGCAGTCGCGACACTGCTCGCGGTGCCGGAGGCCGAAGGACTGTTCGCTCAGGTGATCTCGGAGAGCCCGGCCAGCGGGATGGTCAGCTCCATGGATGCCGCGGCCCGGCTCGCGGATCAGCTCGCCGAATTGGTCAGTCCCGATGGGGGATCGGCGGTCGGCGCGCTCATGTCCGCCCGGCCCGCGGACCTGGGCCGGGCCCTGGAATCACTGATCATGCGTGGACAGACGGACATGCCGGGGGCGTTTCCGGTCGGCCCGACGTTCGGCACCGAGTACCTGCCGGTCGATCCGGTGACGGCGATGGCCGAGGGCAGCGCACACCGGGTGCCGTTGATCGTCGGCAACAACGCCGACGAGGGCCGGCTGTTCACCCGGTTCCTCCCGCTGCTGCCGACCAATGAGCCGATGATCGAAAAGTTGTTCGCCCGTACCGATCCCGAGGACCGCCGCCGGATCGTCGCGGCCTATCCGGACTATCCGAGCAGCGCGGCCTGTGTGCGGCTCGGTGGTGATTTCGCGTTCGCCTCGGCCACCTGGCAGATCGCCGAGGCGCACAGCAGGCATGCGCCCACCTACGTGTACCGCTACGACTACGCGCCCCGCACGCTGCACTGGGCGGGGCTCGGAGCGACGCACGCGATGGAACTGCTGGCCGTGTTCGACACGTACCACACGACATACGGCGCACTGCTGACCGCCGTGGGTGACCGCACGTCAGCCCGGCGGGTCAGCCGAGACGTGCAGCGTCGGTGGCGGGAGTTCAGCCGGTCCGGGGAGCCGGGCGCGGGCTGGCCGGCCTATGACAGCGATGACCGCGCGGTGTTCGTGTTCGACCGTAAGCCCCGCGTCGAATACGACCCCCGATCGGTGCGACGCCAGGCATGGGAAGGGTTCACCCTCGCCGAGCGCTGAGTTCGTGACTTCACTCTGAGCGATTTGCTGCAGGGAATCCCCCGGTGTGGTTGCGTAACCGGTGTGCACCATCCTCTGGATCCGCTGTCCGCCGACGAGTTTCGCGCGGTGGCAGCGATATTGCGGCGTGAGCACGGGGTCGGGGAGGGCTGGCGGGTTGCCTCGGTGGAGCTCGTCGAACCGTCCAAGACCGAATTGGCCGCGTTCGACGGCGGTGGCGCCGCACCGGCCCGGCGGGCGGCCGTGATCTGCCTGGAGAGGGCAGCGAACGCCACCTACAAGGGCGTGGTGTCGCTGACCGAGGACCGCGTCGAGAACTTCGACCATGTTCCGGGCGTGCAGGCCAACTTCACCGTCGACGAGTTCGTCGAATGCGACGAGGTGCTGCGCCGGCACCCCGAGGTGATCGCCGCGCTGGCGAAACGCGGTATCACCGACCTGGACAACGTGTTCATGGACACCTGGACCTACGGGGACGCGGTCGCCCCTCCCGAATACCGTGACCGGCGGATCGGCTGGTCGGACACCTGGTACAAGCAGGCTGCGGGCGCCAATCCTTACGCCCATCCGGTCAGCGGTCTGCATTGCGTGATCGACATCAACAGCATGGAGGTGCTGCGGGTCGAAGATGACGGCAGTTCTGAAAATCCGGATGTGATGGGCGAATACGTGCCGCACCACATCCCGGAGCGGGTCCGTGCGGCCTGGCGCCGGGAACCGCTCAAGGCGCTGGACATCACCCAGCCCGAAGGTCCGTCGTTCACGTTGGACGGCAACCTGCTGCAGTGGCAGAACTGGTCGTTGCGGGTCGGCTTCAACCACCGCGAGGGGATGACGCTGCACACGGTGCGGTACCGCGACGGTGAGATCAATCGCTCAGTGGCCCACCGGATGTCATTCGCCGAGATGGTGGTACCGTATCGGGACTCCTCGGTCGATCACTACCGGCGCACCGCGTTCGACATCGGCGAGTGGGGCCTGGGGTTCATGACCACCTCGTTGGAGCTCGGCTGCGACTGCCTCGGTGAGATCCGTTATCTGGACGCGGTTCTGCACAACAGCACCGGCGAGCCGTACACGATCACCAACGCGATCTGTATCCACGAGGAAGACAACGCCGTGCTGTGGAAGCACGTCGACCACGACGCGGGTGCTGAGGTGCGCCGGATGCGCAGGCTCACACTGTCATTCCACGTCACCGTCGCCAACTACGAGTATCTGGTGTACTGGCGCCTCTACCAGGACGGCAACATCGAGTGCGAGGTGCGCGCCACCGGGATCATGGTCACCACACCGTTCCCGGCCGGGGCGACCCCGAAGAACGGTACGCTCGTCGACGAGCGCACGTACGCACCGTTCCATCAGCACTTCCTGATCGCCCGGTTGGACCTGGATGTCGACGGCACCGACAACACGGTCTACATGACCGAGTCGTACGCGGAACCGATCAGTCCGGACAATCCGTACGGCCTGTCGCTGGTGGTGCGCAATCAGGCGCTGCGCACCGAACAGGAGGGCAAGCAGGACGTCAACTTCGCCACCCAGCGGGCCTGGAAGGTGGTCAACACCAACGTCGTCAATGGCCTGGGGACGCACCCGTCGTACAAGCTGGTGCCCACCGGGGCGATCCCGGCGATGTTCGACCCGTCCTCGCCGGTGCTGCAACGCGCCAATGTCATCGCCCACACGCTGTGGGTGACCCCGAACCGACCGGAGGAACGCTGGCCGGCGGGGGAGTTCGTCAACCAGTCGGTGGCCGACACCGGGTTGGGCGAGTGGACGAAGGCTGACCGGACGATCGACAACACCGACGTGGTGCTGTGGTACGTGTTCGGTATCCACCACATCACCCGTCCGGAGGACTGGCCGGTGATGCCGGTGGACGTGGTGTCGTTCTGGCTCAAGCCTTTCGGGTTCTTCGACCGCAACCCGGCGCTGGACGTGGCGGCCGTACCGCCGGCCTCCTGTGCCCACGGTCATGCCAAAGCGGCACACCACTAGTTATTAGTTGACACCTGTCATATGTGACGCGGAACACTGCTAGGTTGCCTGTGTGCAACCGACTCAGACCGCTGTCCTGGACCGTCCCGAAGACCTGACCTGCGACTGGCTGACCACCGCCCTGGGCACCGGCCAGATCAGCGGATTCAGTTTCGAGCGGATCGGAACCGGCCAGATGAGCGAGTGCTACCGGGTCTCGCTGAGCTACGCCGAGGCGGCGGACGGGCCGGCGTCGGTCGTGCTGAAGGTGGCCGCCACCGATCCCAACAGCCGCCAGACCGGGCTGGCGATGGGACTCTACGAACGTGAGGTCCGGTTCTACGCCGACATCGCACCCGCCCTGGCCCCCGGGCCGGTGGCGCCGTGCTATCACGCCGCATTCGACCCGCAGACCGGTGCCTTCGACCTGTTGCTCGGCGACGCGATACCGGCTGTCGTCGGTGACGAGATCCGCGGCGCGACAGCCGAACAGGCTTCGGTGGCGCTCACCGAGCTGGGTCGTGTGCACGGATCGGTGGCCGGCGCCGAGGCCTTGAACCAGGCCGAGTGGCTCAACCGTGAGGCACCGATCAACCAGGCCCTGATAGCCGGCTTGTATGCGGCATTCGCCGACCGCTACGCGGGCCTGATCACGCCGGAACAGCGCCACGTGTGTGACCGGCTCGTCGAGAGTTTCGACGCATACCTGGCCGACGAGGGCGCGTCCGAGCGGCCGCAGGGTCTGGTGCACGGTGACTATCGGCTCGACAACATGCTGTTCGGCGACGCGGGCGCCGACCGGACCCTGACCGTGGTCGACTGGCAGACGGTCACCAAGGGGCCGGCGTTCACCGACGTCGCCTACTTCATCGGCTGCGCCCTACCCGTCGAGCAGCGCCGCGCACGCTACGACGCGTTGTTGGCGGCGTATCACCAGGCCCTCGGCACGAACTCGGCACTGACGCTCGATCAGGTGCGCGACGGGGTGCGTCGGCAGAGCTTCTTCGGGGTGATGATGGCGATCATCTCCTCGATGTTGGTGGAACGTACCGAACGCGGCGACCAGATGTTCATGACGATGCTCGACCGGCACTGCAGTCACGTTCTGGACACCGGAGCACTGGATATCCTTGCGCCACCGTCGGTTCCGGAGCCGCTGGTGCCCGCCGCCGAGGACGACTATCCGCACATCCCTACCGGTGAAGAACTCTGGAACGAGAGCTGGTACTTCGACTTCACCGATACCGCTGCGGGTCTCGGCGGTTGGGTCCGGCTGGGCCTGATCCCGAACCAGGACACAGCCTGGGTCAATGTGCTGTTCTGCGGTCCGGGGATGCCGACCGTGGCACTCAACGACTTTCATGCGGCCCCGGCCGAACCGGCAGCGATCACGGGTGAGGGCGTCGAGCTGAGCCTGCAACCGCTCGAACCACTCAAGACCTACCGCGTCACCGCATCGGGTACCGGGCAGGCCCACGACGATCCGGCGGCGCTGCTGCGCGGCGAGACGGGCCGGCCGGTTGCGGTGACCATGGACCTGACCTGGACCACGGTGGGAACCCCGTACCTGTACCGGATCACGCCCCGCTATGAGATTCCGTGCACGGTCTCGGGCACGGTGAGCATCGGCGAGCAGACCTTCGACATCAACGGTGTGGCAGGCCAGCGCGACCACTCGTGGGGCGTGCGGGACTGGTGGTCGATGAACTGGGTGTGGAGTGCCCTCCATCTCGACGACGGCACCCATCTGCACGGCGTCGACATCCGGATACCGGGGATACCGCCGGTCGGTATCGGCTATTCGCAGCGAGCGGGTGAACCGCTTGTCGAATTGCAGGCGGTGACTGCGGATTACACGCTCGGTGCCGACGATCTGCCGGTATCGACGACGCTGACCCTGCAACCCGGCGACCTCGAGGTGACCGTCGACATCCAGGGCCACGCGCCTGTGCTGCTGGTGGCCGCGGACGGGCGGGTCAGTCAGTTCCCGCGGGCCTGGGCGACGGTCCGCACCGCGGACGGGCGCAGCGGCGTCGGCTGGTTGGAGTGGAACCGCAATCTGGGCTAGCGGCCCCTCGGCACCGCGAGCGTGCGTGTCTGCTGCCGACACCCCATCGTCAGGCGACGTTCTGCGCACGTTCGCCGGCCGTCAGCGTCGGGGCCAGGCTGCTCATGCTCCGGCGATCGATGGCGGACCGGGGTTCTGCTGGCGCGTGCGGATGGCGACCGGCAGGCAGCTGTCGTCGGTGACCAGGTTGCGGGTCGGGTGGGTCGCCGTCTTCCTGGACATCGCGGGCAACCGGTGGGATCTGCTCGGGCCGGCCCCGGGCCGCCGTCAGGTGATGCGAAACCGCTTGAGCCGCGCAGTCGCTCCGGAGACCAACTCCACGCGGCTGCGCGGCACACCCAGATGCTGGGCAAGCAGTTTGGTGACGGCGTCGTTGGCCTTGCCGTCGACGGCGCGTTCCTGAACGTAGATGGTGAGCGCGCCGTCGTCAGCGACCTCGACCAGCGGGCCTTTGCGGCTGCCGGGTTTGACGCGGACGACGACGCTTTCGCTCATACCTTCATCGTTGCGCGAACGTGCGAAAATGCTGGCGCGGGGCGGCGTGTCGGAGAGCAGACACGCGCGCTCGCGGAGCAAAGGCGCCTAGCGCGCGACGATCACCGACGAGCCGTGGCCGAACAGGCCCTGGTTTGCCGTGACGCCAACCTTCGCACCCTCGACCTGGCGGCCGGTGGCCTGGCCCTTGAGCTGCCAGGTGAGCTCGCACACCTGCGCGATGGCCTGTGCCGGGATGGCCTCGCCGAAGCACGCCAGACCGCCCGAGGCGTTGACCGGGACACGCCCGCCGATGGTGGTGGCGCCAGAACGCAGCAGCTGCTCGCCCTCACCCTTGGCGCACAGGCCCAGGTGCTCGTACCAGTCCAGCTCGAGTGCGGTGGACAGGTCGTACACCTCGGCCAGGCTGACGTCCTCGGGGCCGATTCCGGCCTCGGCGTAGGCGGCGTCGAGGATCTGGTCCTTGAACACCCGCTCGGGCGCGGCCACCACGGCGGTGGAATCCGTTGCGATGTCCGGCAATTCGGGCAGGTGCTGTGGGTAGCGCGGGGTCACCGTCGAGATCGCGCGCACCGACGGGACGCCCTCCAGGGAGCCCAGGTGCTTCTCGGCAAACGACTTGCTGGCCACGATCAGCGCGGCGGCACCGTCGGAGGTCGCGCAGATGTCGAGCTGGCGCAGCGGATCGGACACCACCGGGCTGGCCAGCACGTCCTCGACCGAGGATTCCTTGTGGTAGCGGGCATTCGGGTTCTGCAGGCCGTGCCGGGAATTCTTCACCTTCACCTGGGCGAAGTCCTCGGAGGTGGCCCCGTAGAGGTCCATCCGGCGCCGGGCCAGCAGGGCGAAGTACACCGGGTTCATCGCGCCGAGCAGGTGGAAGCGTTGCCAGTCGGGATCGTTCTTGCGCTCGCCGCCGACGGGTGCGAAGGCGCCCTTGGGCGTCGTGTCGGCGCCGATGACCAGGGCCACGTCGCAGAAACCGGCCAGGATCTGGGCGCGAGCGCTCTGGAGCGCCTGCGAACCGCTGGCACACGCCGCGTACGAGGACGACACCGGAACGCCGTTCCAGCCCAGTTTCTGGGCGAACGTCGACCCGGCGATGAAGCCGGGGTAGCCGTTGCGGATCGTGTCGGCTCCGGCGACCAGCTGGATCTGGCGCCAGTCCAGGCCGGCCTCGGCCAGGGCCGCGCGGGCGGCGACGACGCCGTACTCGGTGAAGTCGCGTCCCC
Organism: Mycobacterium sp. DL440; assembly: GCF_011745145.1. Classification (NCBI taxonomy): domain Bacteria; kingdom Bacillati; phylum Actinomycetota; class Actinomycetes; order Mycobacteriales; family Mycobacteriaceae; genus Mycobacterium; species Mycobacterium sp. DL440. The sequence goes on from NZ_CP050191.1 coordinate 2,415,323, forward strand.
ACTTGCCCCACGGGTGCATGCCCGCCCCGAGGATGTACAGCGGTTCGGGAGTGCTCACGGGATCCTCCAGGCGTGGGTGGTGCGCTCGACGCCCTCGTCGTCGGTGTAGAGCGTCATGGTGGTCAGCTCCATCTCCATGCCGACCTCGAGGTCGGCGGCGAGGGTGCCGGTGACGACCTTGCCGAGCACGATCAGGCCCTCGTCGGCCAGCTCCACCGCGGCGATCGCGAACGGCTCGAACGGGTCGGTCTTGGGATACGGCGTGGGCGGGAGGTACCGGTTCTCGGTGTAGCTCCACACCTTGCCGCGGCGGGATAGCGGCACCAGATCAAGGGTGTCGCTGTCGCAGGCCGGGTTGGGGCAGTTGTTCTCTCGCGGCGGGAAAACGAAGGTGGCGCACTGGGTGCACTTGCCGCCGATCAGGTGGGTGGCACCGGCGTCGTCGGTGGCGAACCACCCGTCGATCGCGGGTTGCGAAGATGCTGCTGGCACGCGGCCAGCCTAAACGATCAAGACCGCAGAACTGAAACGTGTTGCAGTTTTGTCCCGAGGGGCAAGATATTGGGTTGAAGTGTACGAAACTGTCTCGTACACTTCAATCATGGTGCGAGGTGTGGAGCGTGAACAGGCGGTGTTGGCTGCCACGGCCGAACTACTGGCGGAACGGGGATATCAGGCGTTGACGATCGATGCGGTCGCCGCGAGGGCGGGAGCCAGCAAGGCCACGATCTACCGCCGGTGGCCGAACAAGGCGCAGCTTGTCCGCGCCACCTTGGACGCTGCCGACGCTGCCCGGAACGCCTCCGTGCCCGATACCGGGCAGCTGCGCAGCGACCTGTTCGCCGTGATGGAGATGATCTCCGCGCAGGTGGCCGATCCGCTCACTCGCGTGACCGCCGAACTCGCGACGCTGATGCGGCACGATGTCCAGCTTGCCGAGGCGATCCGCGAGCATCTCGACAAGGCGGAGCTCTCGCCCTTCCACGATGCGCTGCAACGCGCCATCGTTCGGGGCGACATCGCCGCGAACGCCGACGTCGAGCTGATCCACGATGTGGCGGAGGCGATGATCCTGCGGCAGCTACACCTCGACCTGCCGGTCGACACCGTGTTCAGTACGCGGCTGATCGATGACATCCTTCTGATCCTGCTCGGAGGCATCGACCGATGACCGTCGTGATCACCGGCGCCGGGCCGACCGGACTGACCCTGGCCATCGAGCTGGCTCGCCGAGGCGTGCCCTGCCGGGTGTTGGACCAGGCAGCGACGTTGTTCCCCGGCTCGCGCGGCAAAGGGCTGCAGCCGCGCACGCTCGAGGTGTTCGACGACCTCGGTGTCATCGGTGCCGTGCTGGCCGTCGGGGAGTCGTTTCCGCCCATGCGGCTGTACCGCGGGGCCGAGGTGGTCTGGGAGAAACCGATCTACCAACTGCTGGGGCTGCCCGAGCTGGAACCCACGCCGGCGGTGCCGTACCCCTACACCTGGCTGATTCCGCAATGGCGCACCGACCAGATCCTGGCGGCGCGATTCGCCGAACTTGGTGGGGCGGTCGAATTCAACACCGGGGTAACGGGTTTCACGCAAGACGATGCTGGCGTCATGGTGCACACGAACCGGCCGCGCACGTGCATTCGCCCGCCGGGGGACAGGGCGTCAACACCGGAGTGCAGGACGCCTACAACCTTGGCTGGAAACTTGCCGCGGTGTTGGACGGAGCGCCAGACGACCTGCTTGACAGCTATGAAGCCGAACGTCTGCCCGTCGCCGCCGAGGTGCTGCAACTCAGTGGCCTGTTGCACCGTCAGGGTTTCGGCGCAGCCGGGCCGGCGCCGGCCGCGATCCACCAGTTGGACATCAACTACCGCGGCGGCCCGCTCGCGGCCGACACAGATCCCATCGGATCGCTACGAGCCGGCGACCGGGCGCCGGACGGTCTGCTGACCGATGGCCGCCGGCTGTTCGACGTGTTCCGTGGCCCGCACTGGACGGTACTGCAATTCGGGGGCGAGGCAGTCGATTTCGGGGTGCCGCTGGTGCGCCTCGCGCCCGGTGCTGATTACGACGTACCGGTCGGCACTTGCGTTCTGGTCCGGCCCGACGGATACATCGGTGCGATCAGCGCCCGGCTCGAAGTCATCCGCGACCAACTGCGCCGGGCGGGAGGCTGAAGCGGTCATCGGGAGCTCCTGTCGGCCAGGGTGTTTCGTCGGTATGCGGCGGTGACGCGGTCCAGATCGTGCGGGTCGCCGGCATGCATCTCGCGGTTGGCGTGCACCACCGCCGTCGTCTCGGGCACCCGGCGGGCTTCGTAACCGGCGACGCCGCGGCCGGTGGCCAGCTCATCGGCCAGAGCTCGCGCATCGAGAATGGCCTGGGAGCCGCCGTTGGCGCCGACGGGGTACATCGGATGCGCGGCGTCACCGAGTAGTGTGACACGCTGAGTTCCCCAGCGCGGCAGCGGTTCCCGATCGACCATCGGGTACTCGAACACGGCCTCGGATCGGGCCACCAGCTCGGCGGTGTCCAGCCAGTCCAGGTGCCAGCCGGACATGTGGGCGGCCACCGCCGTGGGATCGGTCGGGGTGTTCCAGTTCGCGTCACCGGGAAGCGGGCCGGGGCCGGCCTCTGGGACCTGCAGTACCCAGTTCACCAGATCGCCGCCGATCGGGTAGGTGACCAGCTCGACGCCACACGGGCCCTTGACGATGGCCATCGTGCGGCCGTTGAGAAATGGCGGAATCCGGCTGGCGCCGCGGAACATCCGTACTCCCGACCAGGCGAGTGGATCGGGGCCCGGATGCAGCCTGCGCCGAACCGTCGAGTGCACCCCGTCGGCGCCGACGAACACCTCGGCGGTGAATTCCCCGGCGCGGGTCTGCACGTGCACCGCGCCGTCGGTTTCGGTGAAGTCCACCACGCCGGCGCCGGTCCGCACCGCGGCGGATCCTAGCCGGGCCCAGACCGCGTCGAGCAACAGCATCTGCAACCGTCCGCGGTGCACCGAGCATTGCGGGTAGCGGTAGCCGCCTTCGATTCCGCGGGGCTCGCGGAACAGTAGTGTCTGGCTGCGATGGCGCGGACGGCGTCGCCCAGGCCGAGCTCGGTCAAGCAGCTCGAGTACTTCGTCGCGGTCACCGAGGAGGCCAACTTCACCCGCGCCGCACAGCGTGTGCACGTGGCGCAGCCCGCGGTCAGTGCCCAGATCGCCCGGCTGGAGCGGGAATTGGGCCAGCCGCTGCTGGACCGGTCCCGGCGCGAGGTCCGGCTCACCGCAGCGGGGGCGGCGGTGTTGCCCTATGCGCGGGCCGCCCTCGATGCGGTGCGGTATGCCAAGACCGCAGTCGACGAGCTCACCCAGCTGGTCCGCGGTTCGGTGACGGTGGGCACCGTGACGGCCCACAACGTCGACCTGCCGCAGCTGCTGGCCGATTACCACCGGGCCCATCCCGCGGTGGAGGTCACGCTGTCCACCGACACCTCCGATGCGCTGATCGACGGCGTCCGCAGTGGCCGGTTCGATGTCGCGATCACGTCAATCGGCTCCGACGAGGTGCCCGACGGCTTGGCGGTCGCCACCACGACCGACGAACCGATCGAGGCCGTCGTGAGTCGCAGCGACGCGTGGGCGGCGCGCCGGACGGTCACTCTCGCCGCGCTCGCGCAGCGGCCGCTCATCTCCTTGCCCGCCGGTGGCGGCATCCGTCGGCAGTTCGACCGGGCCTGCGTGGCGGCCGGCGTGGTGCCGCACGTGGTGTTCGAGGCCGCCACGCCCGACGCGCTCGCCGATCTCGCCGCCCGCGGCCTGGGCGTGGCCATCGTGCCCGGTTCGGTGGGGCGGCAGCGCGCCGATGTCCACGCCATCTCGATCCGGCCGGAACTGCGCGGTCGGTTGGTGCTGGCCTGGCGTGCGAGCGGGCCGATCAGCCCGGCCGCGCGGGCGCTCATCGAGATGGCCGCCGAACTCGTCGGCGGCGGTGCATAGAGTTAGGGCCGTGACGGACGCGAAGCCCACACTGATGCTGCTCGACGGTAATTCCCTGGCGTTCCGCGCGTTTTACGCGCTGCCTGCGGAGAACTTCAAGACGCAGGGCGGGCTGACCACCAACGCGGTGTACGGCTTCACCGCAATGCTCATCAACCTGTTGCGTGACGAGCAGCCCAGCCACGTCGCCGCGGCCTTCGATGTGTCGCGGCAGACGTTCCGCAAGGAGAAGTACCCCGAGTACAAGGAAGGCCGGTCGGCGACGCCCGACGAGTTCCGAGGCCAGATCGACATCACCAAGGAGGTGCTCGGCGCGCTGGGCATCACGGTGCTGGCCGAGCCCGGATTCGAGGCCGACGACATCATCGCCACCCTGGCCACCCAGGGCGAGGACGCCGGCTACCGCGTGCTGGTGGTCACCGGCGACCGTGATGCGTTGCAGCTGGTCAGCGACGACGTGACCGTGCTCTACCCGCGCAAGGGGGTCAGCGAGCTGACCCGGTTCACGCCGGACGCGGTGGTGGAGAAGTACGGCCTGACGCCGACGCAGTACCCGGACTTCGCCGCGTTGCGCGGCGACCCGAGCGACAACCTGCCCGGTATCCCGGGCGTGGGGGAGAAGACCGCCACCAAGTGGATCGTCGAATACGGCTCGTTGCAATCCCTGGTCGACAACGTCGACAAGGTCAAGGGCAAGGTCGGGGAGTCGCTGCGGTCCAATCTGTCCAGCGTGGTGCTCAACCGTGAGCTGACCGAACTGGTCAAGGATGTGCCGCTGCCCCAGACGCCGGACACGTTGCGTGTGCTGCCGTGGGACCGCGACCAGATCCACCGGCTGTTCGACGACCTCGAGTTCCGGGTGCTGCGGGATCGGCTGTTCGACACACTGGTAGCCGCCGAGCCGGAGGCGGAGCACGGGTTCGACGTGCGCGGGCGCGCACTGGAACCCGGCGAGCTGGCCGCGTGGCTGTCCGAACACAGCCTGGGCAACCGGTTCGGGATGGCGGTGGTCGGCACCCACCTGGCCTATGACGCCGACGCCACTGCCCTGGCCATCGTCTCGGCCGACGGCGACGGCCGCTACATCGACACCGCCACGCTGACCGCGCAGGACGAGGAAGCGCTGTCGTCCTGGCTGGCCGACCCCGGCCCACCCAAGGCCCTGCACGAGGCCAAGCTGGCGATGCACGATCTGGCCGGCCGGGGTTGGACGCTGCGTGGCGTCACCTCCGACACTGCCCTGGCGGCCTACCTGGTTCGGCCGGGCCAGCGCAGCTTCGCCCTCGACGACTTGTCGGTGCGGTACCTGAAGCGGGAACTTCGTGCTGAAAGTCCAGAGCAGCAACAGCTTTCACTTCTGGATGATTCGGACGGGGTGGACGAGCAGGCGGTGCAGACCGTGATCCTGCGGGCCTGCGCGGTGCTTGACCTCGCCGATGCGCTCGACGAGGAGCTGGCCAAGATCGACTCGTCGTCACTGCTGGGCCGGATGGAACTGCCGGTGCAGCGGGTGCTCGCCCAGATGGAGCACACCGGCATCGCGGTCGACAGCGACTACCTCAAGGAGTTGCAGAGCGAGTTCGCCGATCAGATCCGCGACGCCGCCGAGGCCGCATACGCGGTGATCGGCAAGCAGATCAATCTCGGCTCACCCAAGCAGCTGCAGGTCGTGCTGTTCGACGAGCTGGAGATGCCCAAGACCAAACGCACCAAGACCGGTTACACCACGGATGCGGACGCGCTGCAGTCGCTGTTCGACAAGACCGGGCACCCGTTCCTGCAGCACCTGCTCACACACCGGGACGCCACCCGGCTGAAAGTGACCGTCGACGGGCTGCTGGCGGCGGTTGCCACCGATGGCCGGATCCACACCACGTTCAACCAGACCATCGCGGCCACCGGCCGGCTTTCGTCCACCGAGCCCAACCTGCAGAACATCCCGATCCGCACCGAGGCAGGCCGGCGTATCCGGAACGCCTTCGTTGTCGGCGACGGGTACACCGAGCTGGTGACGGCGGACTACAGCCAGATCGAGATGCGGATCATGGCGCACCTGTCCCGCGACGAAGGCCTCATCGAAGCGTTCAACACCGGCGAGGACCTGCACTCGTTCGTCGCGTCGCGGGCGTTCGACGTGCCGATCGACGAGGTCACCCCGGAGTTACGCCGACGGGTCAAGGCGATGTCCTACGGCCTGGCCTACGGCTTGAGCGCCTACGGCCTGGCGAGCCAGCTCAAGATCTCCACCGAGGAAGCCAAGATCCAGATGGAGCAGTACTTCGCGCGGTTCGGCGGGATCCGCGACTATCTGCGCGACGTCGTGGACCAGGCCCGCAAGGACGGCTACACGTCGACGGTGTTCGGGCGCAGGCGCTACCTGCCCGAGTTGGACAGCAGCAACCGCAACGTCCGCGAGGCCGCCGAGCGGGCCGCTCTCAACGCGCCCATCCAGGGCAGTGCCGCCGACATCATCAAGGTGGCGATGATCAACGTCGACGAGGCGATCAAGGCGGCCGGGCTCAAGTCACGCATGCTGCTGCAGGTTCACGACGAACTGCTCTTCGAGGTCGTCGAGGGGGAGCGGGACACGCTGGAAGCCTTGGTGCGTGAGCACATGGGCAATGCGTATCCGTTGGATGTCCCGTTGGAGGTGTCGGTGGGGTACGGCCGCAGCTGGGACGCCGCGGCTCATTGACCCTGCAACGACACCGCGGCGACATGGTCGTGCGTCGGGACAATCCGGACCCGATCTCTGACCGCGTGTAACCGGTGCAGGGTGCGGAAGCATTCGTCGCGATCCTCGTCGACGAATGCTCCTGGGTAACTGGGCTTTTGGCGGATGTGCTGCACGCCGAGGTCATGCCAGGCGGCGTCGCCGGCCAGCAACACCCATCCGCCGGCCGTGTTGAGCAGGAGCCCGATGCTGCCGGGAGTGTGGCCGGCCAGGTCGACGAGTTGCACCGCGCCGTCGCCGAAGAGGTCGTGGCTGCGTTCGAAGGTCAGGACCGGCGGGCCCTCGAGCGTGAACGTGGTGATGGGTCTGTCCTGGAGCGAATCCCGCACGCCGCCGACCGGTGCGACCGGACCGCTGGTGGCCCACTCAAGCTCGGGGTGATGGACGTGCACGGGCATGGCGGGCAGGTCGAGAAGTCCACAGATGTGATCCCAGTGCAGATGGGTCGGCAGTGCGAAGTCGACGCGATTCTCGCCGAGTACTTCGGCCAGCGCGGCTGCGGTGGTAACCACGTCGGCCGGAGGTGTAACGGCTGGACGCAGCACGGCGGGTAACTGGCTGAGCACCCGGACACCTACATCGGCGCACATGCTTGGATCCACCACGAAGCGGGCCCGCGGATGCTCCACGATGAATGCGGTCATGGCGATGGGAATGCGCCATGGGGCGCGGGTTCCTTCGACGATGCCCGCGGTGGGCACCCATTTCGGTACTTGGCGCAGCGTGCGGACGGTGACGGTCTGGCTTGTGGACGGCAGGCCCGCATCGTTCAACTGGTTGAGCAGGTTCCGGTCCGGGCGTCGGGGCCGGATGAGCCCGGCCGGCACATGGGCGAACGCCGAGCAGCAGGCCCACAGGCTCGGCTGTCGAACCGGAGTTTGGGAGGCAGTGGTGGTCATGTGTGCGAAGGTAGAACTTCAGGTCGACCTGAAGTCAAGGGGTGCGCGCCGGCATGGGTGAGCTATATACGGTCGGGGCGGCTGCCGCGGCAGCCGGTGTCCAGCCCCACGTGCTGCGGCACTGGGAAGACGTCGGAGTGCTGGTCCCGTTGCGGAGCGCCTCGGGGCACCGGCGCTATGACGACGAACTGATCACTAGGGCCCGGCTGGTGCGGTTGTGCCAGCATGCCGGCCTTGCGCTCGCGGAGATCCGCGATCTGCGGGCCGCTGATCGCAACGTCCGAATCGACATGATCACCAGCACGGTGCAGCGGATCGCGGATGACATCTCCCGGCTGCAGCGAGCCGAGCGGTTCCTCTCCCACGTCGTCACCTGCGTGCATCCAATGGTGTCGGAGTGCCCCGACTGTGCGGCATTCGCGCAATCTGCGCATTAGCTGACCATCGCATCGGCTGGAGCTCGGAATGAGATCCAGCGTCGCCTAGATTCGGATGGTGCTCGATGACGCTGTTACTTCACCGCAGATCTGGCAGCCTTTCCTGAACACCCTGACGTCGTTGGCTACTTCCAGCGACTGCGACACCACCGACCGCGGGGAGTTCTCTCATGGCGGGTACGGCGGGTCGCTGCTCCTGGACCGCGAGGTCGTCACGACGGTGCAGGCCAAGGCCGCCGAATGCGCCTTCATCTACTGCGGTATCGCGCGACCGGATGGCTCCGCAGAGGTCCTGCTGGTCGACACCGATTCGCCACACCTGACCGGGATGACTGACTCCGGCTCGATCAGCGGGGTGGTGCTGACTCCTGGAGCTATACCGGAACCTTACCAACGGAAGCCGGAATCTGTTGCCGGACAAGGATTTTCGCCCGGTTGTGATCCGGAGGCGGTGACTCGCATCATCCGTCGCGAGCCGACCGACGTTCCCGCCACGGACCCCGGGCACTTGGCGGCCGCGGAACAGGCGTTCGGCTACTCGCTGCCACCCGATGTCCGGGCGCTGTATGCCGCGACGGCCGACGGCGACTTCTATTCGATCGACGAGTCCAGCGATCCTGACCTGCCTTGGATCACCCGCGGGATGTACGTCATGCCGGTCGACGAACCGGAAGGACGTGCCTACTGCCAGCCGCAACGGCGGTATCTCTCGTGGATATCCGGCGCCGATACCGCAGTGGCCCCGGACCGATTCGGTCAGGTTCAGCCGCTCGCACACTCTGAGGCCTGGTTCGTGGTGGGCACCGATCCCGATTCCGGATTCTTCGTGGTGGACATGGCGCCAGGACCCAATGGCACTGTCGGTCAGCTGTTGCACGTCCACCGCGATGCCCCCGTCGGTGCACAGTGGCTGGCACCCTCGCTGACCGAATACCTGCGGAGCGGGGCCGTCATCAACCCCCGGAGCCCGTTCGATATCAAGGACGAAGCATCCGAACTGGGCCTGACCGTCGCCGCCATCGCCGACGTCGAGCCTCAGGCCGAGGTTCTGCATCTGGGTGACCGCGACGCGCCCGTCGACTTGAACCCGCTGGCCGGCCACTCCCGGCTGCGCAGCGTGTTCATCTCATCGCCGACGGTCGGCGGACTGGATGCACTGAGCCGCCTGCCGGCGCTCGAGTTCGTCTCGATGCCGGTGGCGACGTGGCGCACCGTCATCGATGACGGACTAATCCCGGACAGCCTGCATGCGGTCGGATTCGAAGACGCCCGACAAGGTTGGCTGTGCCCACCGGTCACCGACACGATCGAGGTCGCGAACGCGTTGCTGCACCACCGCGGACTGCCGCTGCTCGACATGGTCCGGGTGCGCGGGACCGGATAGACCGCCGGCCGCTCAGTACCGGACGGGTGCCTGGTAGTTGGACAACCAGTGCAGGATCGGCGCGGCCGAGCGGGCTACGGTCACCGAGTACACCTCTTCCTGCTGCAGCGCGTACACCTGCGCATCGCCGAAGCCGCGGTCGATGCGGTCGCGCACGAAGGCCAGCTCGACGACGGCTGCTGCGAACGCGGCGACGGCTTTGCCCGCGGGGCGGCCGCCGGCCATCGTTGCCTGCTGAATCGCGCCGTGGCGGGTCTTCAGCGATCCGAGCCAGGTGGCCTCGTTGGGGGTGATGAGCCCGGCGGCGACCATGCCGGGCAGCTTGGCCGCCACCACGCGCTGTTCGCGGCGACGGCTGGTGACGGCGACAACGATCATGATGATGAAGATCGGCACCATCCACACGATGTAGACGATGAAGTAGGTTCCGGCGCCGAGCAGCGACGAGCCGTTCCACAACCCGTGCATGAGCACCGCGCCTAGGTAGCCGGCCAGGATGCACAGCACCTTGGTGATGCCACTGCGCCGCTGCAGCGCGAAGTACACCCCGATCGCGGTCATCGTGGTGAACAGCGAGTGGGCGAACGGCGCCATGATCAGTCGCATCGCCGCGGTGAGCAGGGATCCCCCCAACGAGTCCGCGCTGGAGATGTACATGATGTCTTCCAGCCAGGCGAACCCGAGACCGACGAGGCCGGCGTAGACCAGGCAGTCGGTCAGCGAGTTGAGCTCGTTGCGGCGCCTACCGGTCATCATGACCAGCAAGAACAGGCCCTTGGCGGCCTCTTCGATGAACGGTGCCCGGATCGCCACGGAGGCGAAACTGTGGGATGAGTCGACACCGGGTGTCGCCAGCAGCGCATCGGCGAACAGGCCGAGTATCAGGGAGAGCACCACGGCGACCGCGGCGCCCCAACCGAAGGCCAACAGCAACAATCGGGGCGGTTCGGGTTCCCAGCGGTCCAGCCACAGATAGGCGAACACCGCCCCGGTCATCACGATGCTCGACAGCGTGAACCCGATGATCGCGCCGACGGGGTTGAGCGCGGTGAACAGCAGTACCAGCGCACCGATGACGACGCCGCAGGCGATGATCGCGGCCAGTGGGGCCCCGACCTTCCGGACCGGCCTGGGCAGTGGTGCGGTGATCGGAAACCACGGCCGATGGACGGGGCCGGGGGTCGGGGAGTACGCCACGTGCGAAGCGTAGCGGTGGGTAGGCTGCATTCCCGGCACCAATTCGGCGGGCGCTCCGGCGAGCCCTTGACGCCTCGTCAGGGGAGGCGGTTTGTCCTGCGTGTGCCTGGTCTAGTACCCTCTTTACGTATCTGTGCACGCAGCTAGACCCGTCACGGATCAGCACGAAGGCACTACCGCAAAACTACTGTCCCTACGAGTAAACCTGTCCGGAGCAACCCACCACATGCCAAGTCCCTCCATCACCTCGCCGCAAGTAGCCATCAACGACATTGGCTCGGCCGAGGACTTTCTCGCCGCGATCGACAAGACCATCAAGTACTTCAACGATGGCGACATCGTCGAAGGGACCATCGTCAAGGTTGACCGTGACGAGGTTCTGCTCGACATCGGTTACAAGACCGAAGGTGTCATTCCTTCCCGTGAACTCTCCATCAAGCACGACGTCGACCCCAATGAGGTCGTTTCCGTGGGCGATGAGGTCGAGGCCCTCGTTCTCACCAAGGAGGACAAGGAAGGCCGTCTGATCCTGTCCAAGAAGCGGGCTCAGTACGAGCGCGCCTGGGGCACCATCGAAGAGCTCAAGGAGAAGGACGAGGCCGTCAAGGGCACCGTCATCGAGGTCGTCAAGGGCGGCCTGATCCTCGACATCGGCCTGCGCGGCTTCCTGCCCGCATCGCTGGTCGAGATGCGTCGTGTCCGCGATCTGCAGCCGTACATCGGCAAGGAGATCGAGGCCAAGATCATCGAGCTGGACAAGAACCGCAACAACGTGGTGCTGAGCCGCCGCGCCTGGCTGGAGCAGACCCAGTCCGAGGTGCGCAGCGAGTTCCTCAACCAGCTGCAGAAGGGCGCCATCCGCAAGGGTGTCGTCTCCTCGATCGTCAACTTCGGCGCCTTCGTCGATCTCGGCGGTGTCGACGGCCTGGTGCACGTCTCCGAGCTGTCCTGGAAGCACATCGATCACCCGTCCGAGGTGGTTCAGGTGGGCGACGAGGTCACCGTCGAGGTGCTCGACGTCGACATGGATCGCGAGCGGGTTTCGCTGTCGCTCAAGGCGACTCAGGAAGATCCGTGGCGGCACTTCGCCCGCACACATGCCATCGGCCAGATCGTGCCGGGCAAGGTCACCAAGCTGGTGCCGTTCGGCGCGTTCGTCCGCGTCGAGGAGGGCATCGAGGGCCTGGTGCACATCTCGGAGCTGTCCGAGCGCCACGTCGAGGTCCCGGACCAGGTGGTCACCGTCGGCGACGACGCGATGGTCAAGGTCATCGACATCGACCTGGAGCGTCGCCGGATCTCGCTGAGCCTCAAGCAGGCCAACGAGGACTACACCGAGGAGTTCGACCCGTCGAAGTACGGCATGGCCGACAGCTACGACGACCAGGGCAACTACATCTTCCCCGAGGGCTTCGACGCCGAGACCAACGAATGGCTCGAAGGCTTCGACAAGCAGCGGGAAGAGTGGGAGGCCCGCTATGCCGAGGCCGAGCGCCGGCACAAGATGCACACCACGCAGATGGAGAAGTTCGCCGCGGCCGAGGCCGAGGAAGCTGCTCGTCCGACCTCGTCGTCGTCCAACGGCGCTGGTCGCGAAGAGTCCACTGGTGGCACGCTGGCCAGCGACGCACAGCTGGCTGCTCTGCGCGAGAAGCTCGCAGGCAACGCCTAACAAGTACGGCAACGAACGCCCCGGCCCTTTGGGTCGGGGCGTTCGTCGTTCCAGGGGCCTGACAGACTGTGGGGCGTGCTTCGCATCGGGTTAACCGGCGGTATCGGCGCCGGGAAGTCAACAGTGTCGGCAACATTCAGCGATCTCGGCGGCATCATCGTCGACGGTGACGTCATCGCGCGTGAGGTGGTCGAGCCTGGGACCGAGGGCTTGACCAAGCTAGTCGACGCGTTCGGGGACGGGATCCTGCTGCCCGAGGGCGCACTGAACCGTCCTGCGTTGGCGGCGGTCGCTTTCAGCGACGATGAGAAGCGCGCCACCCTGAACGGGATCGTGCATCCGCTGGTGGCGCACCGCCGGTCGGAGCTCATCGCGGCGGCCCATGAAGATGCGGTCATCATCGAGGACATCCCGCTTTTGGTGGAATCTCAGATGGCGCCGATGTTCCCGTTGGTCATCATCGTCAACGCCGACGCGGAACTGCGCGTCAAGCGGCTCATCGAATATCGCGGGTTCACCGAAGCGGACGCCCGCGCCCGCATCGCCGCGCAGGCGACCGAGGAGCAGCGCCGCGCGGTCGCCGATGTGTGGTTGGACAACTCGGGCAGCCCCGGCGCCGTCGTCGAGCAGGCCCGCGCCCTTTGGCACGAGCGGATCCTGCCCTTCGCGCACAACCTGAAGATCCGGCAGCCGGCGCGTCGGGACCCCGTCCTGGTGCCCTACGACGCGACCTGGCCGGACCAGGCGCGCCGCATCATCGCCCGACTCAACACGGCCTGCGGCCACCGTGCGGTGCGCATCGACCACATCGGTTCGACCGCCGTGCCCGGGATGGATGCCAAGGATGTCATCGATGTGCAGGTGACGGTCGGGTCGCTGGATGTCGCCGACGAACTCGCCGACGCGTTGCTGACCGCCGGCTATCCCGTGGTGCCGGGCATCACCACGGACACACCGCACGATGACGATCCGACGTTGTGGCAGAAGCATTTTCATGCCTCGGCAGATCCCGGACGGCCAACCAATGTGCACATCCGGGTGGACGGCCGGCCGAATCAGCGGTTCGCGCTGATGTTCGTCGACTGGTTGCGGGCCAACCCGGGCGTGCAGGCCGACTACCTGGCGGCCAAGCGTGCCGCATTGGTGACTTCCGACTATGTCGTGGCCAAGGAGCCGTGGTTCCTGGACGCCTACCGACGCGCCTGGGAGTGGGCGGATACGACGGGCTGGACCGCCTGACGCCGATACCGGCAAAGAACCGACATACCCCGACTTTCCCGACGCGGGATCAATTATCGCAATCTGACTTTCGGCACCGCTCCACTCCCGTATATATGGCCGCTGGGATGCAAGGGGGGTTGCGGATGTCGTTGGTGCGCAGAGCAGCTGTTGTCGCCGGTACTTTTATGCTCGTCAGCGCGACGGTCGGACCGCCCGCGCACGCTGATCCCGCAGCCGGCAGTGACGGTTACTACCAGCCGTACTCCAACGACTTCACCGGGATGGAAGGCGCCTGGACGGCCGAAAAGGATGGGCCGCAACCGCATTCGGCGGTGCACATCGACTGGGATGTGCCGATCACGATGAGTGACGGGACGGTGTTGAAGGCGAACGTCTACCGGCCGATGGACAACGGCGTGGTCGTCACCGATCCGCTGCCGACCGTGCTCAACGCGACGCCCTACGCCAAGTGGGCGATGGCGATCGGAACCAAGCTGATGAACGCACCGGGTATCCAGGACGGCATCCTGCGCGGCATCGGGAGCCTGGAAAGCTCCGACCCGGCCCTGAGGAACCTGATGCAACTGATGCAGACCATGGACGGCGGCATGACTCAGGTCGTAATGCCAGACAAGCAGCTGGTCAAAAGTGGGTACGTATGGATCGACCTCGACGTGCGGGGTACCGGGTTCTCCGAGGGGGAATGGCAGTTGACCGGCCCACGGGAACAGCAGGACACCGTCGAGGTGATCGACTGGATCAGCAAGCAGGACTTCAGTGACGGCAAGGTCGCCGCGACGGGTGTCTCCTATCACGCCATCAGCGCGCTACAGGCCGCCTCGCATCGGCCGCCCGCGCTGAAGGCTGTCTTTGCCGTCGAGCCCGCCACCGATCTCGTTCAGGACGTGGCGCTCCGCGGCGGGGGTATCAACGTCGGGTTCCTGCCGTTCTGGCTGCACATGGTCAACGGTCTCAAGCGCGTTCCCGATGTGCAGTCCATGGTCCTGGGTACCTACCAGCAGGAGTATCAAAAGTGGATCGATGACCGCGCTGAGGACCCCACGTCGATGTCCGATGCGATGTACACGGCACTCAACGCCCGCACGATGGGTGAGGTGCTCGGCTCGCACGAGGCGATGATGCTGTATGACTCACAAGGGCCGTGGCGCAAGGCCACCCGCATCGACATGGCCAATATCAATATCCCGACGATGATCACCGGCGGCTGGAGCGACCTGTTCCGCAACGGTGAGTTCCGCTCCTTCCAGGATCTGACCGGGCTCAAACCCGGTGAGAAACAACTGATCATGGGACCGGGCTACCACGTCACCAGTACCGGCGGATATGGCAAGCGCGATGCCCCACCCCGGGCGGACGTCCTACAGAAGGCATGGTTCGACCACTGGCTGAAAGGGATTGACAACGGCGTACAGAACCTTGGGCCGGTGTTGGAGAAGATGCCAGGAGCCCAAGGATGGCAACGGATTTCGCAGTTGCCGCGCCCGGGGATGACCAACCGACGGATGTACCTGCGTAGCGAGGAAAGTCATACCGCGGTACGCACCTTGCACGACGGGTCGTTGTCGCCGCTCCCGCCGGCGACACCGAATCGGCTCACCGTCAAGGTCGGGGTGGCCAGCCTCTGTTCGGACATCACCAACACCCAGTACCTCGGCATCACCGCGATCCTCATGGAGTGCGCCCAGAATGAGAACACACATGAGGTCGACGGCCTGACCTTCACAAGCGAACCGGTGTCGGTGCCGACGGTGCTCTCCGGTCCGGTTGCCGTGCATCTGAATACACGGCACGAAGGAACCGACGGCTTCTGGATGGCAACCGTCAGTGATGTGGACGCCGCCACGGGCACCTCAGTTCCGTTGAGCACCGGGTGGGTCGTGTCTTCGATGCGGCAGGTTGACGAAGAACGAAGCAAACGCGGACCCGACGGTGACTACGTCGACCCCATCCAGACCCTCGATCTCAAGCGCGGATATCAGCCGGTCACACCGGGTGAGCCCACGACCATCGACTTCGGCACCTATCCGCTGGACGCGGTCTTGCAACCGGGCCACCGGCTGCGGGTCAGTATCTACAGCAGCAACTATCCCTCGGCCGTCCCGCCGATGCCGATGATGATGGCGGCCGGACTGACACCGCCGCCGTACGACGTTCGGGATGTCGCACTCCTATTCGACCGAAGCAACACCTTCTATCCCGAACATCTCGACATCGATCCGGCGGCACCCAGTTGGGTCAGTGTCCCCACCAGCGATCCCATCGCGTGAGAGGTGTTGGGCGACAGGGCCGTAATCGGGCCACCGGCGTGGGTTCAGAGGTTGAGGCGGTAGCGTCTGAAGCGTCCAAAGGGGGGACGAACATGTCAACATTGAAACCGGCCTTGGTTCCGGTCCGCCAGATTGCCGCCCATGAGCTGGTCGTCGACCAGATGCGGCGGGCGCTGGAACTCGGCCAGTTCCGGCCCGGTGACCGGCTGCCCACCGAACGCGAACTCTCCGACATGCTCGACGTGTCCCGCACGACGGTGCGTGCGGCCGTGGCCGTCCTCGAAAAGGAGGGTCTGATCACCGTGCGGCGCGGCCGGGGCGGCGGGTTCACCGTCCAGGCGCCGCATTACGACGCCGCCCAGATGCGCCGGGAACTGCGCCGCAACAAGCGGGAGATCCGCGATGCGTTCGACTATCGCGTCGTCGTCGAGACGGGGGCCACCCGGCTGGCGGCCGAGCGACGCCGGGCAACCGATGTGACCGGGCTGCGCAAGCTGCTCAAGGGGATGGAAGCCGCGCTGCAGACCGGGATGAACGACCAGTCAGCTCAGCACACGACGGACTTCCAGACCCTCGACTCCGCATTTCACCTCGGCATCGCCGAGGCTACGCAGAACGAGCGGCTGCTGGAGGCGGTGGCCGACGCCCGCCGGAGGATGTGGCTACCGGTCGGTGCCATCTTCGGACGCCTGGAGCCCAACGCCAACGACTACCACGAGTCGATCCTCGAAGCGATCGCGAACCGTGATCCGGAGCTGGCCGCCGCGCAGATGGCGGCCCACATCAACGACACCCGGCACACGGTCGAGTCCTGGCTGAAGCGCTGACGGCTAGGCGGTCGGTGGCTCAGGTTCCGCCGACGACGGGACCGAGGGGTCAACGGGTGGCGGCGTCGCGGGATCGGTGCCCACCGGGGTGGTGTCGGCGGCATTGCCCGGCATCGGGGCGCTCAGCGGGGCGCCGCAGGGCAGACTGCCGTAGCTCGGATCGTCCTTGGGTCTGGTCAATCGTGGGCCGACGAAGGTGTCGGCCTGAGCGATGAGCTGGTCGTCCACCAGGATCTCGCAGTGTAGGTTCGCCGAGTACGGCCAGTCGATGCGGACGGCCATTCCGGCGGTCTCCGGGTTGGACACCACACCGGTCGCTTCGAAGATCCGCCCCGGCAGCATGGACGGATCGGCGGTGTTGATGTTGTCGTCGTCGATCTTGTAGGCGATGGTCGCGTTGCGCGATACGCCGTCGATCCTGGCGCGATAGGTGACGTTGTGTAGCTCCTGGTCGGGCAGCGGTTCCACCTGAGGCGGCGCCTCCGGATCGGCCTGTGCCGCAGCGGGAATCAACAGCGCGCCGGTGAGCAGTCCGGCCAGTGCGGGGAGGACTCCCCAGGCGTACTTAGCTGAGCTCATGAATCTCGACCTTACGCTCCCCGCCACGTGAGGGCCATTCCGTTGCCGGACAGCCACTGATCCAGGCGATATCCGCAGCTCGCCAGGCCCTCGATCGCGGTCGCCGCGGTTTGCACCGCGTGCTCGCCGACCTCCGGACTCAGCAGCCCGTGGCGGACCGCGGTGAGCAGCTCGTCGACGTCGCACAGCTCGACGCCGCGCCCGGTGCGGATCACCAGGTCCAGGTAGTGGTCCACCGCATGCCAGGCCTCCGGGCCGGCGGTATAGCTGCCGATGTCGAGGTAGAAGTCCTGGTCACGCTCGTGACCGGGGTTGAAATGGAACACGCTGGCCCGCAGTCCGAGCGACGGTAGCAGCCACGATTCCAGGTAGTGGAACTGGGCCCGGCCGGGTGTCGGCCGCGCCATGTACAGCCCCCAGGGCTCGACGGTGTAGACATCGACGGCCCGCACGATGCCTTTCGGATCGGTGTTCGTGCGGGCCACCAGGTCGAATGTCTCGTGCTTGGGTGCGTGGATGCGCCCAAGACTACGCGGGGAGTGAACGCGGGCGGAAGTTGTCGGTGCACCGTTCTACGCTGGTGAGCATGGCCTTCGCGACCGAACACCCTGTGCTCGCGCATTCGGAGTACCGGGCTGTCGACGACATCGTCCGGACCGGCGCCGAGTTCGAGGTGGTCAGTGAGTTTGACCCCGCCGGTGACCAGCCGGCTGCCATCGACGAGCTCGAGCGCCGGATCAAAGCCGGCGAGCGCGATGTCGTGCTGCTCGGCGCCACCGGTACCGGCAAGTCGGCCACCACTGCGTGGCTGATCGAGCGGCTGCAGCGGCCCACCCTGGTGATGGCACCCAACAAGACACTGGCCGCCCAGCTTGCCAATGAATTGCGGGAGATGTTGCCGCACAACGCTGTTGAGTATTTTGTCTCGTACTACGACTACTACCAGCCCGAGGCGTATATCGCCCAGACCGACACCTACATCGAGAAGGACAGCTCGATCAACGACGACGTCGAGCGGTTGCGGCACTCGGCGACCTCGAGCCTGCTGTCGCGGCGCGACGTGGTCGTGGTGGCCTCGGTGTCCTGCATCTACGGCCTGGGCACACCGCAGTCCTACCTCGACCGCTCGGTGGAGCTGGAGGTCGGCCAGGAGGTGCCGCGCGACGGGTTGCTGCGGTTGCTGGTGGATGTCCAGTACACCCGCAACGACATGGCGTTCACCCGAGGCTCCTTCCGGGTGCGCGGCGACACCGTGGAGATTATCCCGTCCTACGAGGAGCTCGCGGTGCGTATCGAGTTCTTCGGCGACGAGATCGAGGCGCTCTACTACATGCATCCGCTGACCGGCGACATCGTGCGGAAGGTCGATTCCCTGAGGGTCTTCCCGGCGACCCACTATGTGGCCGGACCCGAGCGGATGGCGCATGCGATCTCGACCATCGAGGCCGAGCTCGAGGCGCGGCTGGCCGAACTGGAGGGGCAGGGCAAGCTGCTGGAGGCCCAGCGCCTGCGGATGCGCACCAACTACGACCTCGAGATGATGAAACAGGTCGGGTTCTGTTCAGGCATCGAGAACTACTCGCGCCACATCGACGGCCGCCCGGCCGGTTCGTCACCTGCTACGTTGCTCGACTATTTCCCCGAGGACTTCCTGCTCGTCATCGACGAGTCCCACGTCACCGTGCCCCAGATCGGCGGCATGTACGAGGGTGACATGTCGCGCAAGCGCAACCTGGTGGATTTCGGCTTCCGGCTGCCCTCGGCGGTCGACAACCGGCCGCTGACCTGGGAGGAATTCGCCGACCGGATCGGGCAGACGGTGTACCTGTCGGCGACGCCGGGTGCGTATGAGATCAGTCAGGCCGGGGGCGAGTTTGTCGAGCAGGTGATCCGCCCGACCGGGCTGGTCGATCCGCAGGTGGTGGTGAAGCCGACAAAGGGCCAGATCGACGATCTGATCGGCGAGATCCGCACCCGCACCGAGCGCGACGAGCGGGTTCTGGTCACCACGCTGACGAAGAAGATGGCGGAGGATCTCACCGACTATCTCCTGGAACTCGGCATCAAGGTCCGGTATCTGCATTCGGAGGTCGACACGTTGCGGCGGGTCGAGCTGCTGCGCCAGCTGCGGCTCGGGGAGTACGACGTGCTGGTCGGTATCAACCTGCTGCGCGAGGGTCTGGATCTTCCCGAGGTGTCTCTGGTCGCGATTCTCGACGCCGACAAGGAGGGCTTCCTGCGCTCCACGCGCAGCCTGATCCAGACCATCGGCCGCGCGGCGCGCAATGTGTCCGGCGAAGTGCACATGTATGCGGACAAGATCACCGACTCGATGCGCGACGCGATCGACGAGACCGAACGCCGCCGCGCCAAGCAGGTCGCCTACAACGAGGCGAACGGGATCGACCCGCAGCCACTGCGCAAGAAGATCGCCGACATCCTCGACCAGGTGTACCGCGAGGCTGACGACACCGAGTCGGTCGAAGTCGGCGGTTCGGGGCGCAATGCCTCGCGTGGCCGGCGTGCTCAGGGCGAGCCGGGACGTTCCGTCAGCGCCGGCATCGTGGAGGGCCGGGACACCACGAACATGCCGCGGGCCGAATTGGCGGATCTGATCAAGGATCTGACCGAACAGATGATGACCGCCGCCCGCGATCTGCAGTTCGAACTGGCAGCCCGGATCCGGGACGAGATCCAGGACCTGAAGAAGGAGCTGCGAGGGATGGACGCGGCCGGCCTGAAGTAACCAGAGTTGACCTCAACTGCGGTTCAGCTTCTAGCGTCGTCGGTGTGACCGATACCGTGATGCCCGATACCGGGACCTGGCGGCAGTTGTTGGGCGCCCGGCGTGCTGCTGTACGCCACCAACGAATTCCTGACCATCAGCCTGCTGCCCAGTGCAGTGGCCGAGATCGGCGGGCAGCGGTTCTACGCCTGGGTGACGACGGTGTACCTGGTGGCCTCGGTGGTCGCGGCCACCACTGTCCACTCGCTGCTGATGCGGCTGGGCCCGCGGCGCGCATATCTGTTGGGGCTCACGGTGTTCGGTGCCGGAAGCCTGGGCTGTGCGTTGGCCCCCAGCATGGAGGTGCTGCTCCTCGGGCGCACCGTGCAGGGTTTCGCCGGCGGCTTGTTGGCCGGCCTGGGTTATGCGGTGATCAACACTGCGCTGCCGAATACGTTGTGGACCAAGGCCTCTGCGTTGGTGTCGGCGATGTGGGGTATCGGCACACTGATCGGTCCGGCGGCGGGCGGGCTGTTCGCGCAGTTCGGCCACTGGCGCCCGTCGCATTGCCGCCCCGCACGATTGGCGGGGGACGGCGGCTCTGATCGGTGTCGGGGTGGCGCTGGTGGTCGGGTTCCTGTTCGTGGACCGGTCGCCGGGCCCACTAGTCCCGCGAGCGTGCGCGTCTGCTCCCCGACGCGCCGCGTCCGGTCGGCATTTTCCGCACACTCGTGCGCGATGAGTTTCGCCGCCGGCGCGAGTCTCACTCGTATAGGACCGATTAAGGGAGTGATTCGATGCCGCTGACGCTCAATGCCTACCCAACTGTCGTCGCTCGGGAAGAGTGGCTCGAGGCTCGCAAGAAACTGTTGGCCGCCGAACGTGAGGCGACGCACCTGCGCGATGCGGTCAACGCCCAACGCCGCCGGCTGCCGATGGTGAAGGTGGACAAGGACTACACGTTCGACGGGCCCGACGGTGAAGTGAAGCTGCTCGATCTGTTCGAGGGCCGCAGCCAGCTCTACGTCCACCACTTCATGTGGATCGACGCGATCGACCAGGGATGTCCCAGCTGCACCGCCGCAGCCGACTTGACGTTCACCGCGAGAGATCGAGACTTGTTGCACGGCAAGGACGTCACGTTCGCCTGCATCTCCCGGGCGCCCTACGCCAGCATCGCGGCGTACCGCGACGGCCACGGCTGGACGTTCCCGTGGTACTCGTCGCGCGACGGTGATTTCAGCTACGACTTCCACGTGACGCTCGATCCGGCCCGTGCGCCCATCGAATACAACTACAAGTGCGTCGACGAACTCCACGAAGCAGGCTTCACCGACGACGACCTCCGGGGTGACTGGCCGGGGGCCAGTGTCTTCCTGCGCCGCGGCGACGAGGTCTTCCACACCTACTCGGCCTTCGCGCGCGGCCTCGATCACACCGCGGTCGGATACCCTTTCCTCGACCTCACCCCGTACGGGCGGCAGGAACCGTGGGAGGACTCGCCGGCCGGATGGCCGCAGGCTGGGGCAGTGGTCGGCAGGCCGGTGGGGGACTGCGGCGGTTAGTGATCATTGAGATCGAAACTATGGGCGGGTGCCGGGGTGCCTGGCAGGCTAACCAACTAACGCGGGTGTGTCTGAGTGGCCAGGAACCGGCCTGCAAAGCCGTTTACACGGGTTCGAATCCCGTCACTCGCTCGATAGGGGTCAGTTCGGGCCGGGAAGTACCGTCGACGATCGGTGGTACTTCCCGGCCCGACTGGTCTATGCGCTCGGCGTGACCGTGGGCACGGGCATCGCGTCAAATGGAACTGTGTGGTGGCTATGCCGTCGATGCGACGCCAACACCCAGTAGACGGCCATGGCGACCAGGAAGGCGACGATCCAGTTGTAGTCGTACAGCGGCTTGAGTAGCGGCACCACCCCGTCGGCGGGGAAGGGCCCGATTTTCTCTCCATCGGTTCCGGGCGCCGAGTAGGCTCCGCCCACCGCGACGAATGCGCCCACGGCCGTGGCGATCACCGCACGAACGTTCCATCCGCTGGTGAAGTGGTAGTGGCCGTCGAGGACGAACAGCTCGGGGACCCGTAGTTCGGTTTTGCGGGCGAGCCAATAGTCGGACGCCAGGACGCCGCCCACAGCCCCCATGACACCGCCATAGAACCCCAGCCAGACGAACACATATGTCTCGGGGCTGGCCAGCAGCTTCCACGGCAGGATCAGGGTGCCGAGCGCCACCGAAACCAGCACCCCCCGACGGAACGTGATCAGCTTGGGCAGTGCGTTGGCGAAGTCCAGTGCCGGGCTGACCAGGTTGGCCGCCATGTTGGTCTGCACACTGGAGACGACGATGGCCAAGGCGCCCACCAAAACCGCTACGCGACTGCCGAAATGGGACACCAAGGCGTCGGGATTCCACAGCTCGGCGGCCGTCACCCCGTAATGCTGTGACGCAAGCGAGGTGGCGATGATCGCCATCAGGGAGACGATCAGCATGGTTACCGGCAGACCCCATGCCTGACCCCGCCGCTGTGCCTGCTGGTTCTCGGCGAACCTGGTGAAATCCGGCATATTGAGCGACAGAGTCGACCAGAACGCGATGTTGGCCATCAGGCTGATCGGGAACACCGATAGCCAGAAGTGCGATCCCCAGCCCAGTTCCGAGGGCTGCGACACCACGGGTCCGAGATCGCCGCCGGTCTTGAACAGGAGTACGACGATCAGGAGCACCACGGCGCCCACCACGATCGGCGCCGCGATCTGCTGAAAGCGGCGCAGGGATTCAAAACCCTTGTAAATGACCGCTACCTGGACGACGAGACAGATGGCGTAGCACGCCAAGGTGGTGATCGGCACTGTTCCGATGATGCCGAGGTCGACGGGCTGAGCCCGTGACCAGGACGGTCCGATCGCAGCACCCAGGGCGAGATTGAGGCCCAGTCCGCCGAACCAGGTTTGAATGCCAAACCATCCGCATGCCACCAGTCCCCGCATCACCGCGGGCAGATTGGCACCGTGCACGCCATAGGCGGCTCGGGCGAACACCGGAAAACTGATCCCGTGCTTGGCGCCGGCGTGGCTGTTGAGCAGCATCGGGATCAACACGATCAGGTTGGCCAGCACGATCGTGAGAAGTGCCTGAACCCAGTTCATCCCCAGCGCGATGAGCGACGCTGCCAGCGTCCAGGTCGCAGGGTTCATGCACATCGCTACCCACAACGTCAGGTAGACACGGCTTTTCCAGGTGCGCATGGTCGGATGGATGGGTCGCAGATCTGAGTTGTAGAGCGAGGCCTCCAGGGTATGTCCATGCGCGTCCAATGGAATTGATGCAGACTCGCCGGCCGACGGGGTTTCGGGTGCTTCAGAGCGCATTGGGGACTCCATCTGTGAGCGGGAATCTAGCTGGCGGGGATGGCCTCGTAGGATTCGGGGCGACGGTCGCGGTAGAACTGCCATTCGTTGCGAATGGTGCGTACGAGGGACAGGTCGAGGTCGCGTATCACGATTTCCTCTGTGTCCTGCGATGCCACCTCGCCCACGTAGTTGCCACGAGGATCCACGAAATATGAACTCCCGTAGAAGGTGACCGCATCGTCGCCGAATTCACCGGTCTCAGTGCCGATTCGGTTGTTGGCGCCCACGAAGTACTGGTTGTTGGCGGCGGCCGCAGGTTGCTCTAATTCCCAGAGGCGGTTGGACAGGCCCGGTTTGGTGGCCGACGGGTTGAAGACCAATTCGGCACCGGCGAGCCCGAATTCGCGCCAGCCTTCCGGGAAATGGCGGTCGTAGCAGATGTATACGCCGACCTTGCCCACTGCGGTATCGAAGACCGGGTAGCCGAGATTACCGGGTTTGAAGTAGAACTTCTCCCAGAATCGGTCGACGTGCGGGATGTGATTCTTGCGGTACTTACCGAGATAGCTGCCATCGGCATCGATCACCGCCGCCGTGTTGTAGTAGACGCCCGGCATCTCCTCCTCGTACACCGGCAGGACCAATACAACACCGAGTTCCTTTGCGAGCGCCGAGAAGCGGTCGGTGAGTGGACCCGGGACGGCTTGCGCGTACTCGTAGTACCTCGGATCTTGGGTGATGCCGAAGTAGGGCCCGTGGAAGAGTTCCTGAAAGCAGACGATCTGCGCACCGGCCGTGGCGGCCTGTCGAGTCAGATCCTCGTGCTTGGTGACCATTGACTCCTCGTCTCCGGTCCAGGCCACCTGGGTAATGGCTGCCTTTATCGTGGTCATGAGGTCTTTTCCTCTCTCGTTCAATGATTTTGGGGTGGCGTCGGTTAGGTGAGGATGACGTCGCCGGGGCAGTTGATCGTGGGGATGATCGATTGGCCGTACTCGGCCAGGGTGTGGTCTTGGCCGTCGTGTTGGAGATAGACCGCGAACTGGTCGACGCCGAGCTTCTGTAATTCCTGCAATTTGGCAACGTGCGCTGCGGCGGGTCCAAGGATGCAGAAGCGGTCAACGATCTCGTCGGGCACGAAGTCCGAGTGCGAGCTGCCCGCGCGTCCGTGTGCGTTGTAGTCGTATCCGTGGCGACCTTTGATGTAGTCGGTGAGCGATTGGGGCACCGCGCCGCTGCTGCCGTACTTGGCGACGATGTCGGCGACGTGGTTGCCCACCATTCCGCCGAACCAACGGCATTGGTCGCGTTGGTGGTCGAGGTCGTCACCGATATAGGCCGGTGCACCGACGCAGACCTTGATGTCATCGGGGTTGCGTCCGGCGTCGGCCGCCGCGTTCTTGACTCGTTCGATCATCCACTTGGTGATGTCGGGATCAGCCAGCTGCAGCAGGAATCCGTCGGCGACCTGTCCACACAGCTCAAGCGCCTTCGGGCCGTAGGCGCCGACGTAAACGTCCAGAGTGGACTTCGAGGCCCAGGGCAGGCGCACGGTGGAACCGTTGATCTCGGTGGGGCGCCCGTTGGCCAGGTCGGAGATCACCTTGACCGCCGATCTCAAAGTGTCCAGCGTGGAGGGCTTTCCGGACAGCGTCCGCATGGCGCTGTCACCGCGGCCGATCGAGCACACAGTGCGGTTGCCGAACATCGAGTTCAGCGTCGCGTAGGTCGAGGCGGTTACCGTGACGTCGCGGCTGAGCGGGTTGGTGACCATGGGGCCGACGACCACTTTGCGAGTGGCCGCCAGAATCTGACCGTGGATGACGTAGGGCTCCTGCCACAGCATGTGCGAGTCGAACGTCCAGACGTAGTCGAATCCCCGATTCTCTGCGGCGACCGCCAACTCCACCACGCGTGAGGCAGGTGGATCTGGTTGCAGCACGATGCCGAAGTCCATTGGTAGACCTTTCTTTGTTCGACGGCGTGACTAGATGAGGTACTGGCTGAGGCCGCGCTTGACGTGACCGGCGACCCTGAAGCCCTCCGGCGCGTCGCTCTCGTGGTGCTACCGAACGCTCACGACTGTGGCCGCGGTCACAACGAACTTATGTGCCGAACCGGCATTGAACCAGCACGCTGTGCACCGAAAATTCGTACTTTTCGTGTGCATGTGCACACCCGGGCCGTAGACGGCGGCGCTGCCCCGTGACTACGGTGACCGTCGTGCGCAAAGCTCGCGAAACCGATCAGTGGTCGCGCATCCGTTGGATGGAGCTGATCGACCAGGTGACCGCCAATCGCGAGCGACTGGTCGATGCATATATGGCGCAGATCGACGAGGGGCGTCGGTTCTACGAATCGCGCGTGGACACCGCCGATCTGCGCGAGAGTGCGCGGACGGCGTTCACGATGCTGCTCAGGCAACTTGCCGGCGCACCGATCAGCGAGGAGGACCGCCGCGTCACCCGTGAACTCGGGGTGCGGCGTGCCCGCCAGGGCGTGCAGTCGAGGAAGCTCACCGCAGCGATCCACCGTGACTTCTCGGTGCTGTGGTCGGCGTTCCTGGAGCTGTCCGAAGACGACGATGCCGCGGTGCTGACGCACCACACGGAAGACATGTGGCGCGTGGTCGACGGTTTCGCAGGAAGCATCCACGCGGCGTACTTCGACGAAGTGATTGCGATTGCGCAGGAACGGTCGTTCAGCGTGCAATCGCTGCTGGCGCAGTTGATCACCGACGAGTATCCGTCGTTGACCTTCATCGCCCGGGCCGGACAGGCGCTATCTATCCGCGAGACCGACGGCATCTGGGTCGCCGCCGCCTTGGTCGCCGAGGGGGCGCCGCTGCAGCAGTTCGCCGAGCGTCTGCGTCGTCGTGGCCGGTCGGCCTACACCTATGTGATGGGGGAGTGCATCTTGGTGGTGTGGGTGGCCGGTGTTGCCGCCTCCGGGCTGGTAGGCGTGCTCGACGGATTCGCGTCGAGTCCCGACCGCGCCGACCTTCAATCGGTCCGATGCGGCGTTTCGCCGTTGTACCTGGGGGTCGCGCAGTTGCGCTCGGCCGCCGAGATCGCCTGCGAGATCGCCTTGGCCATGCATCCCGAACACGCTGGGCCCACGACCATCGCGGACGTCTGGCCGCTGGTCGCCGGAGCCGCCCTCCAGAGCCGTTTGCCGGCCCTGGAGGAGTCGATACGGGGGCCGTTGCGTGATTGTCGGCCCGCCGAGTTGGCAGCGTTGATGGAGACGATCAGGGTTTTTTCGCAAAACGGCGATGCGAGTGCGACTGCGGCCCAATTGTTTTGCCACCGCAACACGGTGATGAAACGGCTACGCCGACTGAAGGAACTCACGGGACTGGACATGACCGTGCCCAAGGACTCGGCGCGAGTGCTGGTGGTTCTGGCGTCCGAGTTGGCGGCAGTTGGGGCCCATCCCGAATAATGCTGCGGTGCCCATGCTGCCCCTTGCTGACATCCTGTCCACGCTCGACCTCGTGGAGTCGGGTGACGGCATCTTCGTCGCTGAACAGCGGGACAACGCCACCCACCACATCGTGGGTGGGCATCTCACTGCCCAGGCGCTGATGGCGGCCGGCCGCACGGTCCCTGGCCGACTGCCGCACAGCCTGCATGTTTATCTGCTGCGGGCCGGCGACGCCCGGTATCCGGTGCAGATGGAGGTGGGCGTCCTGCGCGACGGCGGCTCGCTGTCCACGCGTCAGGTCACCGCCCGCCAGGGGGGAGAGATATTGCTGGAGGCGATGATCTCGTTCAGCGTCCCGATGGATGCCGCGGACTACCATCGACGCGCGCCCGAGGTGCCCGGTCCCGAGACTCTTCCCGGGGTCGAGGAGCAGTTGCAGGCGTTCGCCGATGAGGCCGACGGGTTCTGGGTGCGCCCACAGTGGATCGAGCGACGCTACATCGACCCGCCTCCACGGCTGGCGATCGAGATGGCGGAGCCGCCGGAGCGCACCCGGATGTGGTGGCGTCCCGCCGGACCCGTGACCGACGATCCGATCATCAACAGTGCTCTGCTGACCTACTTCGCGGGTACCGCCCTGCTCGACACCACAGTGACCATGCGGCGTGCCACCCATGTGACCACGTTCTCGGCGTTGATCGACATGGCGATCTGGTTCCACCGCCCCGCGGATCTGACGGATTGGGTGTTGTCGGACCAGGTTTCACCCA
Source organism: Mycobacterium sp. DL440 (assembly GCF_011745145.1). Classification (NCBI taxonomy): domain Bacteria; kingdom Bacillati; phylum Actinomycetota; class Actinomycetes; order Mycobacteriales; family Mycobacteriaceae; genus Mycobacterium; species Mycobacterium sp. DL440. Next base: position 2,442,820 of record NZ_CP050191.1, read on the forward strand.
GCGGCATCAACGGGAGAGGCCTGGCCAGCGCCACGCTGTACAACCGCGCCGGTCAACTGGTGTGCTCGACGACCCAGGAGATGTACTTCGGCCGCCGCCGCGACTGAATCAACGGGTGGACTTGACCACCTGGGCGAAGTTGAACTGCCAGCGTTCGACGATGTGGAAACCCATGCTTTCGGGTACCCGATAGGCCGGAGCGCGGTCCAATCGGGGTCCGGGCTTCAGCCCTGTTCCGCTCTGTCGGCTCGGTACCGACGGGTCGCGTTCGGACACCGTCCACAAGACGGTGCAACGGCGCACCTCGTCAGCGACGCCCCAGATCCCGAGATGCGCATCCCACAACCGATTTCGTTTCCAGGCCGGGGTGCCGCGACCGGGGTCGATCAGGTCGGTGTACGCGGCCGGGCGGGCGGCGGTGAGTGGGCGGATGGGGCCCGGTTTCCACGAGGTGGTGTTGTCGAAGATCAGGCAGTCACCGGGGGATGAGTGTGCCGAGATGACGTCTGCGACCTGGCTGAAGTCCATGCCCTCCTTGGCGTACGGGCCGCGCTGCACCATCAGGTAGTTCGGCGTCGCCGCGACGGCGAACACCGCCAATACGGCAGTGATCCACTCGCGGCTGCGAGCCACCGCGACCACACACACGGCGAGCAGCAGCGCCATCGCCGGCGTGGTGAAGCAGAGGTAGCGAGGGTAGTAAAGCGGTTGGGCAACAGCCGAATACGCCAGAAGTGCCGCGGTCGGGGCGAGAACCCACACGACGGCCATCACCACCAGTCGACGCGTGCCGTGATCGGTGGGCCGCAGCCGCCTGGCCAGCAGGGGTGCACTCAGCACAGCAGCCGCCAGTACCGCGAACGCCACACTGTGGTCGAAATACTGCCTGACCAGGACTTCGGCAACCGAATGCAGGCCCGGCGGTGAGATCCAGCCGACCTGGAAGCTCTGCGAACGACACCACAAGACGAACGGAACCACGACGACCATCGCGGCCGCCGTCACCGACACCCACCTGGTGCGGGTGCGACGACGGTTACCGACAATCGCGACAGCCACGGCGTGTGGAACCACCATCAGCACCACGAAGATGTTCAGCACGGTGGAAACCGCCAGCAGCACACCATATGACAGCCACAGCGCGGTGCGGTCGCGCCGGATGGCGAAGATGAGCAGAACTGTCAGCCACACCGCCGCCAGCGTCGACCAGGAGTACGAGCGGGCCTCGATACCTGCCCACGTGATCCTGGGCAGCATCGCGAAAAGAACTCCCGCACAGACTGATACCGTGCGGGTGCTGAACTGCCGACCGAGAACCACCACCCCGCCCGCGGCACCACCGATGGCCAGGCAGCTGGAGAACCTGGACCAGAACTCCGTTGCCGGAAAGATGGTGAACCAGCCGTGCATCCCGAGGTAGTACAGCCCGTGCACCGCGTCGATATGGCCGATCAGGTCCCACAGCTGTGGCACCGTTCGGGTAGCGGCCGAGATGGTGGCCGCCTCGTCGAACCACAGCGATGGACGGGCGGCTCCCGCCGCGCACAGCACGACGGCAAATGCGGCCACCGCCAGGGAATCGAATCGCGTTCCTCGAACGACGCGCCGGTCCGCGCCCTCGGCGCGCTCATTCAGCGATAGATCCACGTCAGCGACGGTGTCACCCCCTCAAGTGATGGCAAACAATAACCTGAGGCGCTCCGACTCGCTTTCTCCGACAGCACTATTGCCGGGTGGTCAGGGGTCCAGATGAGCTGGATCACTCCGGCGGCGAATCGTCCTGGCGACAACCCGGATTTGACCGACGTCGACTACGTCACGGTCGGCACCGAATTTGCGCCTCTACGAGTTAATATCAGTGCCGATTCGCCGGACCGGGCACCAACAGTGGGTCCAGTTGTCGGCTGGCCGTGCGGGTGTCGTGATTCGCACCCCTGGTCAGCAGGCGACGGGTTACTGTCTCGGGTGGCGTTGCAACTGACAGTGGGAGGGTATTCATGAGCGCGTATCGAACCGTGGTGGTCGGCACAGACGGATCTGATTCGTCGTTGCGTGCAGTCGACCGCGCCGGTCTGATTGCCGCCGGGTCGAATGCCAAGCTGATCGTGGCAACCGCGTACTTCCCCCAGAGCGAAGACCAGCGTGCCGCCGATGTGCTCAAGGAAGAGGGCTACAAGATGGCGGGCAATGCGCCGATCTACGCCATCCTCCGCGAGGCGACAGACCGTGCGAAGGCCGCCGGCGCCACCGACATCGAGGAGCGGCCGGTTGTCGGCGCTCCGGTCGATGCGCTGGTCGAGCTCGCCGAGGACGTTCAGGCGGATCTGCTGGTGGTCGGCAACGTCGGCCTGAGCACGATTGCCGGCCGTCTGCTGGGCTCGGTGCCCGCGAACGTGGCACGCCGGTCCAAGACCGACGTGCTCATCGTCCACACCAGCTGAGCTACCGGCTGACGACTACCAACCGCGCTCGCGCCACTCCTCGAGATGGGGACGTTCGGCGCCGAGCGTGGTGTCGTCTCCGTGGCCGGGGTACACCACTGTGCGGTCGTCGTAGACGTCGAACACCTTGGCGCCGACATCACCCAGTAGCCGCTCGAAGTCGCCGGGCTGCCAGGTTTTGCCGACTCCGCCGGGAAACAGGCAGTCGCCGGTGAACAGGTGGGTCACCCCGTCGGCCCCACTGAGCGCCAGGGCGACCGACCCCTCGGTGTGACCCTGCAGGTGGATCACGTCGAACTTCAGTTCGCCGACCGTGATGGTGTCGCCGTCGGCCAGGATCCGGTCGGGCGTCACCGGCAGTGGCTCGGCGTCCAGGGAGTGTGCGGCCGTCGGCGCCCCGGTGACCTCTGCCACAGCTTCCAGCGCCTGCCAGTGGTCGAAGTGTTGGTGGCTGGTGACGATCAGGGACAGCTCGGGTGCCTGCTGCTTGATCACATCCAGCAGCACCTCAGCGTCGTTTGCGGCGTCGATCAGCAGTGTTTCACCGGTGGATGTGCAGGTCACGAGGTAGGCGTTGTTGTCCATGGGGCCCACGGACACCTTGATTATCGAGGCGTTCGGCAGGGCGCGCCGGGCGGCGGTCCCCGGCTCCTGGTGACCGGTGTAGGTGTCGTCAACCGCGATGTGAGGGCTGGTCATAGCGCCACCGTATCCGGCTTGTCGGTGGGCGCACATAGCATGGGCGTGAAGTCTGTCGTGGGAAAGGAAACGCGTGGCTGACCGCCTGATTGTGAAGGGTGCGCGGGAGCACAATCTGCGAGGAGTCGACCTCGATCTGCCGCGTGATGCGCTGATCGTGTTCACCGGCCTGTCCGGGTCCGGCAAATCCTCGCTGGCCTTCGACACCATCTTCGCCGAGGGGCAGCGCCGCTACGTCGAGTCGCTGTCGGCCTACGCGCGCCAGTTCCTCGGGCAGATGGACAAGCCCGATGTCGACTTCATCGAGGGCCTGTCGCCTGCGGTGTCCATCGATCAGAAGTCGACCAACCGCAACCCCCGCTCGACCGTGGGCACCATCACCGAGGTGTACGACTACCTGCGTCTGCTGTACGCCCGCGCGGGTACCCCGCACTGCCCGGTGTGTGGTGAGCGCATCGCCCGGCAGACCCCGCAGCAGATCGTCGACCAGGTGCTGGCCATGGACGAGGGGCTGCGATTTCAGGTACTGGCCCCGGTCGTCCGCACCCGCAAGGGCGAGTTCGTGGACCTGTTCGAGAAGCTCAACACGCAGGGCTACAGCCGCGTGCGGGTGGACGGCATCGTGCATTCGCTCACCGATCCGCCCAAGCTCAAGAAGCAGGAAAAGCACGACATCGAGGTAGTCGTCGACCGCCTGACGGTCAAGGCCAGCTCCAAGCAGCGGCTCACCGACTCGGTGGAGACCGCGCTGAACCTGGCCGACGGCATCGTGGTGCTGGAGTTCGTGGACCGCGAGGATGACCATCCGCATCGTGAGCAGCGCTTCTCCGAGAAGCTGGCCTGCCCCAACGGCCACCCGCTCGCCGTTGATGATCTTGAACCCCGGTCGTTCTCGTTCAACTCGCCGTACGGCGCCTGCCCGGAGTGCACGGGCCTGGGTATCCGCAAAGAGGTCGACCCCGAACTGGTCGTGCCCGACCCGGAGCTGACCCTGGCCGGCGGCGCCATCGCTCCGTGGGCCGTCGGGCAGAGCGCCGAGTACTTCACCCGGATGCTGTCCGGGCTGGGCGATCAGCTCGGGTTCGACGTCGACACCCCGTGGAAGAAGCTTCCGGCCAAGGCGCGCAAGGCCATTCTGGAAGGCTCGGATCACCAGGTCCACGTCCGGTACAAGAACCGTTACGGCCGCACCCGGTCCTACTACGCCGATTTCGAGGGCGTGATGGCCTTCCTGGCACGGCGCATGGAGCAGACCGACTCGGAGCAGATGAAGGAACGCTACGAGGGTTTCATGCGCGATATCCCCTGCCCGGAGTGCAATGGCACCCGGCTCAAGCCCGAGATCCTCGCCGTGACACTGGCCGCCGGGGACCACGGTGCCAAGTCCATCGCCGAGGTGGCCGAGTTGTCGATCGCCGACTGCGCCGATTTCTTGAACGCCCTCACCCTGGGGACACGTGAACAGGCCATCGCCGGGCAGGTGCTCAAGGAGGTCCAGTCGCGGCTCGGGTTCCTGCTCGACGTCGGCCTGGACTATCTGTCGCTGTCGCGGGCGGCCGCGACGCTGTCCGGCGGTGAGGCACAGCGCATCCGGCTGGCCACCCAGATCGGCTCCGGGCTGGTCGGCGTGCTCTACGTGCTCGACGAGCCGTCCATCGGCCTGCACCAGCGCGACAACCGCAGACTGATCGACACCCTGGTCCGGTTGCGCGAACTGGGCAATACCCTCATCGTCGTCGAACACGATCTGGACACCATCGCGCATGCCGACTGGGTGGTGGACATCGGCCCGGCGGCCGGTGAGCACGGTGGCCGCATCGTGCACAGCGGAACGTATGCGGACCTGCTGAGCAACCCTGAATCCCTTACCGGCGCTTACCTTTCAGGCAAGGAGAGCATCGAGGTCCCGGCTGTTCGGCGGCCTACCGACAAGCGTCGGCAGATCACGGTCGTCGGGGCGAGAGAGAACAACCTCCGGGAGATTGACGTCGCGTTCCCCCTCGGTGTGCTCACCTCCGTCACGGGGGTCTCCGGCTCAGGAAAGTCGACTCTGGTCAACGACATCCTGGCCTCGGTGATGGCCAACAAACTCAATGGTGCCCGGCAGGTGCCCGGCAGACACACCCGGGTCAACGGACTCGACCAGTTGGACAAGTTGGTCCGCGTCGACCAGTCACCGATCGGCCGCACGCCGCGCTCCAACGCAGCCACCTATACCGGCGTGTTCGACAAGATCCGGTCGTTGTTCGCCGCCACCACCGAGGCCAAGGTCCGCGGCTATCAGCCCGGGCGGTTCTCGTTCAACGTCAAGGGCGGTCGGTGCGAAGCCTGCTCAGGTGACGGCACCATCAAGATCGAGATGAACTTCCTGCCCGACGTGTATGTGCCGTGCGAGGTGTGCCAGGGCGCCCGGTACAACCGGGAAACCCTCGAGGTGCATTACAAGGGCAAGACCATCGCCGAGGTGCTGGATATGTCGATCGAGGATGCCACCGAGTTCTTCGAGCCGATCAGCTCGATCCATCGCTACCTCAAAACCCTCGTCGACGTCGGCCTGGGGTACGTGCGGTTGGGACAGCCGGCGCCGACGTTGTCCGGCGGTGAGGCGCAACGTGTCAAGCTCGCTGCCGAATTGCAGAAGCGGTCTACCGGGCGCACCGTCTACATCCTCGACGAGCCGACCACCGGCCTGCACTTCGAGGACATCCGCAAACTGCTCAAGGTGATCAACGGCCTTGTCGACAAGGGCAATACGGTGATCGTCATCGAACACAACCTCGACGTGATCAAGACGTCGGACTGGATCGTGGACATGGGTCCCGAGGGTGGCGCCGGGGGCGGCACGGTCGTCGCGCAGGGCACACCGGAGGACGTGGCGGCCCACCCGGACAGCTACACCGGCGAGTTCCTCGCCGAGCTGATCGATGTACCGGCGCCGAAACCCAAGCGACGCAAGGTCAGTGCCTGACGGTTCAGCGCTTCGACAGGGGCGAGGGGAACCGGGGATTGGCGCGTGCGCCGGCCAGCCACTCGGTCAGCGCATCAGCGCGCTGTTGCAGTGCGCGCGTGCCGTCGCGGCCGATGTCTTCCAACAGGTGCACCTGGATGCGGCCGTCAGCGTGCTGACCCCAGCCGCCGACGATCCGGCCGTCCCACCATGCCGTGGGCCCGCCGTTGCCGTTGGTGTCGAAGACCTGGCTGCGATGAGCACCGAGGTACCAGTCGCGGTCGAACCAGCCCATCGTGGTGACGTCCAGGCCCGGGAGTAGCGCCGCCCACGGCTCGGCGTCCGGTTCGATGTCGAGGTCGTCGGGCAGGACGTAACCGGGGGTGCCGGCTGCCCCCTCCAGGCCGACCTCGACTGCGCCGATATCGCGCAGGGCGTGACGGGCCCAGGTCAGGGTGTTGCCGAACCACCATTTGATGTCCGTGACCGTGGCCGGGCCGAATGTCTGCAACCAGGTGCGCACCAGCTCGGCCCGGGCATGGTCCGGCTCGACTGTCGGCGCCGGTGTGCCGAGCCAGTCGGAGGTGACCGTCCACCGCGGCCGCGAGTTGGTCCAGCCGCTGTCGTTCGGGCCTCGGACGATCTCGCCGCGCACCCCGAGCACCGTCAAAACCCTTGGGGAGAGTGGAGTTTCACCGCCCCACCGCTTTCCTGGTGCCGGGTCGAAAGTGCCGGCGAGTTCGGGCACTGCGGTGCGCAGTTGCGCAGCAGCGGTAGGCCCGTGCTCGCGCAGATGGGCCAGGACGGCCTGGCATGCGGTGGCGAGCCACTGGGCGCCGTCAGCGGCCACCCCGGCCTTCTCCACATCGCCGACGAGTTTGCGGTGCTCGTTGCCGGCCACCCGGTCACTGGCCCCGGCCTGCACCAGCGGCAGGTCCTCGGCTCGGACGACCCACAGCGTGCGGCGCATCGCAAGGTGTTTGAGCACCGTGCGCCGCGCATACAGCTCCTGGTCCAGATTGTCGGTGGCGAAATCGGGTAGCCGCGACCACAGGGACAGGTAGGGCGTTGAGGGATCAGTCGCGTGCAGCCCGACGAAGGCGCCAACGGTGGCGGCGACGGAGGATGCCGGACGGCTCAGGAAGTGACGCCGGGCCAGCCGGGCCCGGCGCTCGGCAATGGTGAAGGTGCGCACGAATCAGGCGTCGTCCGGCTTGTGCATGGACTCACGGATCTGCTTCAGACGCTCGGCCGCCGCCTGCTGGCGCTTCTCGTACTGCTCCTCGATGGTGCGGCCCTCCGGAGTCTCGGACGCCAGCTCCGCCGCCCCGATGGCGGTGCCGTAGCGGGTTTCGATCTTCTCCCGGACCGCGTCGAATGTCGGAACCCCGGCAGGGGTGTAGCCGGTCTCGGCCGGCTCAGAGAGCGGAGGCGGGGCCGGGGGGAGCGGCGACGGGGGAACGATCTCCGCGTCGAGCACGCTCTCGGCTTCTTCAGGTTGATCCGGTTGCGCTGGGTCCTTCGTCACGAAATCCACGTTACCTGCGGCAACCGACATTTCTTGGGATCGGTAGCACTTGGGCCCACCAAGACTTCGAGACACAACGGAGCCATCGGGGCAACGTGAAACGAAGGGAAGACGCAATGACCATGAATCGAGTTATCGCCGGCGCCATGGGACTGCTCGCGACCGGCGCCGTGCTGGTGGGCTGCTCGAACGACAAGCCTGCCGACAAGCCCGCCGCCTCGGCGGACCAGCCCGCCGGCGAATCCAAGGTCAGCACCGGGGCCAACACCGAGGTCAAGGTCGACGGTTCGGACCTGGCGGGCCTCGATCTGAACTCGGTCACGTGTGTGAAGCAGGGCGGCAAGATCAACGTGGCCAGCGCCGCCGTCGGCGGTCAGCAGGGCCTGGGCGTGGTGATGACCGACGAGGCCACGCCGAAGGTCGAGTCGCTGGGCCTGGTCTACGACGGCAGCGCGTTGGCGGTCAGCGAGGCCATGGGCGTCAAGGTCGGTTCGGCCGAGGTCAAGGTCGACGGGGACACCTACACCATCACCGGTGAAGCGTCGGGTGCCGACATGAAGAACCCGATGGCCGGGATGATCAACAAGCCGTTCACCATCACGGTGTCCTGCAGCTGATCTCCCGACATGGTGGGCGTGCCCGGCGGACCTCCTGCCGGGCACGCCCACACCTTTTATATGGTGCAGGGGTGACCATCGTCGACGATCTCTCCCGGGCCCGTCACCTGGCGCTGGCCGCCGACGAGGGCGCCGCCCACGATCTCCTGGTCTCGCTGCTGCCCCGGATCGAGCAGGCCGACCGCGACGACTACGCGTTCGAGGTGTTCGCCCAACTCGGCGAGATCTTCCTGGTCCGCACCGCCTACGACGGTGTGCGGGAGAGTATTTCCCGGGCGCGGGATACCCTGGGGATATACGTCGCGATCCGCTCGGGGCAACGACCCGACCTCGCCGCACAGGCCACCATGCCCGACTCCGAGATCGATCACATGATCTGCCGCTACACCCGTCGGGTGGAGTTCCTCGAAGCCGGACTGGCTGCCGCCCGCGGCGATCATGACGGTGCCGCGGCGCATCTTGAGACCCTGATCGAAACCGGTGGGGACTTCGACGATTTGCGGCGCGAGCATCGTAACCTCATCTGCCACACCAGGATTCTGATCGCGAGCAGCCTGTGCGACGACGACTTGTACGCCGCGTCGGTGCCGGTGTGGGCCGAGGTGCTCGACGTCCTCGAGGATCGCGACGCCCCCCGCGCCGATGATGCCGAGGTCGATCACCTGTTCGTCACCGGGGCGCTCGGCTACGGCCGGTTCTGCGTCGAGTCCGGCCGCCTCGACGAGGCGGAGCCATGGCTTCGCCGGGCCGGTGCCCGGGCCGAGGCGCGGGGCTGGAAGCTGGCCGCCGCCCGCGCCCAACTCGAACGTGGTGCCGCGGCATGGGCGGCCGCTCAATACGCCGACACCCAGGATCTGGTGACCGAGGCCTACCCGGTGATCGCCGAGCATGCCCGCGCCCATGACGTGTCCCGGAGCTGGCTGTACTTCGGACTGATCCGGGTGGGTCTGGGCAGGTTGCGGGAGGCCGACGAATGCTGGGAACACGCCGAGAGACATTGGCGCGAGATTGAGCGGCCCTTGCATATTCACCGAATTCTGTTGCAACGGAGTTGGCTAGCTCTGTTCCGCGGCGCCTTCGACGAGGCGATCGCGATGGTGGACGAGGCCAGGGGACTGCTGGACGCCTCGCCGCGCCGCAGTTGGTTGCAGTACGCGCGACTGGATGCGCACCTGGGCAACATCTGGCGGGCCGATGCGTTGGCGGGGATGGGCTTCGACGGTTTGGGCAAACCGGGGCAGAGCTGGGAACAGGTCGAGGCTCGGCACGCCGCGGGGACCGGCACGTTCAACTGCCGCCCGGGCAGCCGCAAGTACCGCCGCGGGATGGTCAAGCTTGATCGGGCCGCCGACCTGAAGGTTCCCGCTGCGCTGGCGGTTGATTCGGTGCGATACACGATCACCGACGCCGGGGCCAGGGCCCGTTGGGCCAACGGTGTTGCGGCTCCCTTGATGGCGGGAGCATTCGCGGTGGCCTGGGAATCGGACAATACCGAGTTGACCTGTGAGCTGATCGAATACCACAGCGCACGAGGGACTTTCAGTACCGATCGAGCGGATGAGCCGGGTCCTGCCGCCGAATGGACCGAAACCGCCACGGCGGTCGTACCCGTCGAGGCCGAACTCGCACCGCAACTCGCCGTCGCGGCTGCCGCGGCACCAGTCGGCGGTGAAGGCGCACTGACCAGGCTCGGCCCGTTGCCCGCGCTGCGGATCGACCCGAGTTCGGGTCCGATATTGAGCCACTACCGGGAGCTGGCGCTGCAGCGGTACGGGCGGGACGTCACCGCGCCTGGCGCGGAATGGATCACGTGGCCGTGACCGACACCCTGGTACTCCGGTTCGCCGATGTCGGCGTCGCAACCTATGTCAGCCTGCGCGTGGTGGGGCAGCCGCAGCGCTCGGTCACCTGGGTGATCGAGGAACCGCACATGGAGGCGGTGGAGGCCGTACTCAACCCGGCGCTGCCGGATCCGATCGGTACCGAGACGCCGGCCGAGGCGGTCGAACGGGCCGTGGTCACCGGTGCATTCGCCACCCCGGAGTCCGAACTGGAACTGGCCCGGCTGCTCGGTTCGCACCTGATCGGGATCGACGGCTGGCAACTGCTGGCCGATTGCGTCGCCGATGTCCGACCGGTGCTTTTCGTGACGCCGAGCCCGCGGTTGGGCCGGGTGCCCTGGGGTCAGCTGGCGATGCCGGGTCCCGACGGCTTCCGGCTGATGGAGTTGGTGGATGTGCTGATGGCGGTGCCGCCCAACATCGTTCATGCGCCGCGCCACGCCGTCCGTTGGCAGGATCGCCTCGATCGCCCGCCGGTGCTGGTACTGGATCCCCGCATTCCCGGGCAACGGCCGGATTCGGCCCTGGGCTCGGTGCTGGGCCGCCCGTCAGCGCAGACGCCGTTGTCGGAGCACTTCGGTGAGCTGGTGGCCGGCCACGCCGTCCTGCCGAAGGTCGACGCGGCCGTCGAGCTGTTCCGGCGTACCGATACCGACCGGCACTGGTTGGCCGACGCCTGCGCACTGGACCCGAGCCGGCTGCTCTACGTCGGGCACGCCAGCGCCGCTGACGGTGCCGCCGGGCATGCCGATCGGGCGGCCCTGCACTTGGCCGAGAGCGGGCCGCTGACCGCGGGGGAGATGATCGCGACGCAGCTGCCGATCCCGCCACGAGTGGCGTTGCTGGCGTGCGCATCCGGCGGTGACTACCGGTTCGACGAGGCGTCCGGATTGGTTGCCGCGATGATCCTGGGTGGTGCTCAGCTGGTGACCGCGACGCTGTGGTCGCTGCCGACCACGGCCGGGTTCCGTCAATTCAGTCCAGCTGGTGCAGAGGCCGATCCGATGACCGACACCATCGTCGGGGTGGACCTGGCACATCGCGGCGATGACGCGGGTCGGGCGGTGAACCGCTGGCAACGGGTCATGATGCGCCGGTGGCGTGACGGGGACCCGACGGCCAGCCCCTTGCACTGGGCCGCGCTGGCCACGTTCACCGTCGACGGCGCCCGCTGAGTCAGGCCGGGGTCACACAGATCGCCACGACGCTCTCATTGCCCGGACGGTAGTACGCATCGATCAGGTTGCCCGGCGAGACCTTCGCCAGCGCCGATGCCGGGATCAGCGCTCGCTGACGCACCGGGAACTGGCCGCCGCCGCGCCGGCTGACCATCAGGTCGAGCTCGACCTCGCGGTAGTCCTCACGGATGGCCCCGGTGGCCCGCATGCCGGTGACGATTCCGCGCGACCGGGTCCCGGTGCGGATCAGCTCGAGCTGCACCCGGGTCATGAGTCCCTTGCGGACCAGCATGTGGTCGAATTCGGCAACCAGCTCCCCGAGGGTGACCAAACGCTCGTCGGCCTCGTCGTTCCGGCAGACACACCGCGCCCGGCGGGTGGCGGTCAGCGCGGCGCCGGCACAGAACAGGCACAGGACGGTGAGCAGCACGGCCTCGGTCATGTCCCCAAGGGTCCGGCCGAGCGACCACTACCGAACCCAACTTCGACGCCTCTATCCTGGTGCCGGTGAGCATCGGGTCCGAAACGTCTGGGGCGAGCGCGGGCGCCGATTCGGGCGTGGGTGCCGCCCAACCGCGCCGAGCGGTCATCGACCGGGCCTGGCGCGCGCTGGGCCCCGGCGTCGAGGTGTTCAGCGGCGACGATGGCGGGCCGCTGCGCCGGACCGTCAAACGGATCATCGACCCGCTGGTGCTCAGGCTGCGCAGCAACACCCACTATTCGGCACCGGTACTGGCTCCCGAGGTGGCTGCTGAACTGCACGCGCAGATGATGCGCAGCGGGCCACATCTGCGTGCCGCCGCCGGCTGGTTCACCGAGCTCAAACAGCAGCGCCGACGGCTGCGCATCACCACCGGCAATGCCCAGGAGCTCTATTTCCCGGTGTGTTTCGAACTTGCCGTGACCCGAGGCGCGCCGGCCTCAGACAAGACGGACGTTGCGACGGGGGTGCTTGCCGAGCTTCATCAGGGCCGTGACCGTACCGCCACCGAGGCGCTCAACCAGCATGTGGCCGATCCGCATGTCATCGACCGGTTACGTCGCCAACTCGACCGCAGCTGGCATGACGTCGTGGCCTCCGACGCGATCACCGGCCCGTTCTTCGCCGGGCTGGCGACCGTGCTCGGCCCGGCCGACAGCCACCGTGCCGAGGCGGCCCGCCGGCGGGTGTGGTCGGCGCTGGTGGCCGACGCCACGCCGTACAACCTCGGCGCCGGGGTGCGGCACGAGGACGCCGAGCTGCCCTGGTCGCTTGTCGCCGTCGGGCTGAGTTCAGTGCTGCCACAACAGCACCCGTCGATCAATGGCCCGGTCGACGGCGACCGCCCGCTGGACCGCAGCGTGGTAGATCGGGTGCGGGCGACATTGCGCCGGGCACTGGACCGCGACGAACTGCCGGACATCCCGCTGCTGTGCGCAGAGGAGGTGGACCGGTCCTGCGCGCCGTGGGGACTGCTCGCCGAGGACAAGCAGGCCGGGCTTGTGGTCGGCATCGAGGTGGCCACCGACCTGCGCCCGCTCGACGCCTCGGCCACGGGGCGCTACCAGCTGTCGGCGCGCATCCAGGCCCGGCTGGCAAAAGAAGCGTACGTGCTGCATGCCCGCCGCTACCTGGTGGCCGGTGCCGCGGTGCACCCGCGCCAACGGCAAGTCATCGACGATCTCGCCGCCTTCTGCCGCCCCTATCTGAGCCGGCTGTGGGCGCGGTTGCACGGCCGAGATGTCTGGCAGGAGTCTTGCGCGGACGTCGACGAGCTGCGATCACTGCTGGAAGGCGTGGCCAGATCGGTCAGCCTGGATCACCGGCAGCGCATCAAGGCGATGCTGGAAGTGCAGGTGGCAGAGTGATATTGAGTGCAGAGGGCGGGCTGTGGAGCACCGGCCCGGTGGCCGACGATGTGCCTCTGGTCGCGGTACTGGAGGTCAGCGGCGCGGTCCTGTCCTGGGTGGTGGATGGGGGCGCCGGCGAACCACCGTCCATCACGTTCACCGATCCGGAGCGCGCGGACTGGCTGTGGCGAGTGCTCGGCGAGTCGGGTCATGTCGCGCTCCTGGACGCACTGCGCCAGCGGGAGCCGGGACAGCCGCTCGACCTGGCCGGGGTCGAGGTGCTGCCCGGAACGACGGACACCTTGCGGCGGTTGGCGATCGGGCACTGGCTGCGGCGTTGGTGGCCGGCGAGCGACCGGTCCGGCATCGCGGCACTGGAGCGCCCGGTACTCGATGCCGAACTGGCGCTGCTGACGGTCGCCGCCGACGATTACTTCACCGACGACACCCTGGATGCCGATGTCGCAGGCCTGTTGGCGCCACACCTCGGTATGTTGAATTCTCTTGCAGTGTCCGGCGATCCGAGGATTGCGGCACTGGTCGAGGAATGCCGCGAGCTGGCCGGTGAGATCGGGCTGGACTGGCCGGACACGCTCGAAGCGGAACCGCGGCGGGACGACTACGCCCTCGCGGCCGGCGCCGGCGACGGTACGAAGGCGGCAGGGCTGATCGCGAGCGGAGCGGGCACGGTCGTGTGGTCGGCGGTGCCGCCCGGCGTGTTCGACGCTGCCGAGGACACCCTTGAATGGTCGGTGCTCGGGGATGGCGCGGGGGCCGCAGCCGTGGTGCAGGTATTGCTTTCGGGGCCGGATTCACCGCTGGGCATCGAGGTCGAAGTACACGGTAACGGTTGCGATGCTTCCGGTTTCCTCGATGCGACGGGTCGCGCGGTGCTGGAGTTGCACGATGCGGAGGGGCGGGGTCTCACCGAAACCGAGGCCTGGAACCTGGATTGGGCACGCACCACCGTCCGGGTCGGCGCCGAAGGCGCCCCCGAGTCCGCGCAGGTGCGGGACCGGGTGCGAGCGTTCGCGCGGGAACGGCTGGCCTCCGCGGCATCCAATTCGCGGCTCGCCACGGTGCTGGATTCGCGGCTCGCCGCGGTGCCCGATGCCTTCCTCGCCGAGGTCCGCGCGGCCGAATCCGACTACTGAGCGCTACTTGGCGGCCGTCTGGATGAACGCTGCCGAGGGCGACGACTGCGGCAGTCCGGTCGCAGGTGCCTGCGGGGTGCCGATCGCACCGGCCAGCCAGGGCAGGGCCGTCGAGAACGCGTGGCTGGCGAACGGCCAGTCGTGGGTTCCCTGGTGGGTCACCACTGCGCAGGCGATGCCGTGTTTCGAGCCGAGTGCACACAAGGAGTTGGCGGCCTTGACCTGATCGTTGGCGTGGGCTGCGGGCTTGCCTGGCGTGGACGTGTCGTTGACGTCGAACCAGCCCGACATCTGGTCGTACGGCCCGTGCCGGTTGATCACGGTGCTCGGGTCGAACGTGTCCCACGCGGCGGCGTTGCCGCCGAACAGGCGGTCGATGGTCTGTGCCTTGGTTCCCGAGTTCGGGCCGATGTCACCGGCGATGTCGACGAACGCACTGAACAGTTCAGGGTGCATGACCGCCATGTCCACCGCGCAGGTGCCGCCCATGGACCAGCCGACGATGCCCCATCCCGAGGCCGTCGGATTGACGCCGTAGTGGCTGTTCATATACGGGACAACGTCTTTGGTGAGATGGTCGGCGGAGTTCCCGCGCTTGCCATTGACGCATTCGGTGTCGTTGTTGAAGGTGCCGCCCGGGTCGACAAATGCCAGCACCGGCGCGTACCCGTGGTGGGCGGCGGCGAATTCGTCCATCGTCTTGATCACGTTGCCCGCCCGCATCCAGTCGGCCGGGGTGTTGAACTCACCGCCGATCATCATCACGGTCGGCAACTGCGGAGCGGGATTGGAAGCGAACCACGCCGGCGGCAGGTATACATACTCGCCGCGATGCCGGAAACCCGAAGCGGTGTTGGGGATTTCGACGGGGACCACACTGCCCTTGGCGGGGATGGTGCCCTGGCGCTGCATAGCGGTCACCGTGACCTGATCGGTCTGGTCGGGCAGTGGGCCTGCAGTCAACTGGTTCCATGCGGTCTGCACCCACGGGAAGTAACCGACCCACAGGTTCAGTGCCAGTGCCGTACACAGCAGCGTCAGCGGCACTGCCATGACGGCGGTACCGCGCCGCCACCACCGGCTGCCGCGCCAGCCCGCCGCCAGGACCACGACCGCCGCGCCCGTCAGCGCGATCCACACCCACAGGGACCTGGGAGCCGGGTTGCCCGCCAGCCCCTCGGACTCGATGTACCAGTTGGTGCCCGCGACGAGGATGCCGCCCACTGCGGCGGCGAACGGCAGCCAGATGAGCGCCCAGCGGCGGGTACGCCAGCCGATCGCGGCGATCAACACCACGGCGGTGATGACTTGAATGCTGGTCGGAACCCAGCCGTGCATCAAGGACAGGTGGTGAGTGAAGGTCACAGCAATATCGTCGCCGCCCAATCTTGGGATCGGCTGTGAGGAACCTGCTAACGAGGTTTGGCCAGGGGAAACGGCAGTGTTTCGCGGATGCTACGGCCAGTTATCAACATGACCACCCGGTCCACGCCCATACCGAGACCACCCGTCGGCGGCATGGCGTACTCCATGGCCTGCAGGAAATCCTCGTCGAGTTCCATCGCCTCGGGGTCCCCACCCGCGGCCAGCAACGATTGTTCCTGCAACCGGCGGCGCTGCTCGACGGGGTCGGTGAGCTCGCTGTAGGCGGTGCCCAGTTCGACGCCCCAAGCCACCAGATCCCAGCGTTCGGCAACCCCCGGGATGCTCCGGTGCGGCCGGGTCAGCGGCGACACCGAGGTCGGGAAGTCCTTGTAGAACGTGGGCTCTTCGGTGCGGTCCTCGACGAGGTGCTCGTACATCTCCAGCACGACGGCGCCGGCGTCCCAGTGAGTCAGATAGGGGATGTGCGCCGCATCGCAGAGCCGGCGCAGCGTGGCCAGGTCTGTTTCGACGGTGACGTGCTCGCCGAGGGCTTCCGACACCGCGTCGTGCACGGTCTTGACCGCCCACTGGCCTGAGATGTCGATCGGCTCGAGGACTCCGTCGGCGCGCGGCCGTTGGAAGACCTGGGCTCCGTTGGCGGCGGCCGCGGCGTTCTGGATCAACTCGCGGCAGCCGTCGATCCAGACGTTGTAGTCGGCGTGGGCCTGGTAGGCCTCCAGCAGGGTGAACTCGGGGTTGTGGCTGAAGTCCACGCCCTCGTTGCGGAACGCGCGGCCCAGTTCGAAGACCCGCTCCACACCGCCGACGCACAACCGCTTGAGGTAGAGCTCGGGTGCGATGCGCAGGTACAGGTCCAGGTCGTAGGCATTGATGTGGGTCAGGAACGGCCGGGCGTTGGCGCCCCCGTGGATCTGTTGCAGGATGGGGGTCTCGACTTCGAGGAAACCTTTGGCGTACAACGTCTCCCGAATGGCGCGCAGGGCGCCGCTGCGGGCCCGGATCAAGTCCCGCGCCTCGGTGTTGACGGCCAGGTCCACGTAGCGGGCTCGGACCCGGGCCTCCTGGTCGGTCAGGCCCTTCCACTTGTCCGGCAGCGGGCGCAGGCATTTGCCGACCATCCGCCAACTGTCGACCAGCAGCGAGTGGGTGCCGTTGCGGCTGCGCCCCATGGAACCGCTGACCTCGATCAGATCGCCCAGGTCGATGGTCGCGGTGAAGTCGGCGGTGCCGGCCTGGGTCAGGCGGGCGTTGTCGAGCAACAGCTGAACTTCGCCGGACCAATCGCGCAGTTGGGCGAACAAAACACCGCCGTAATCCCGAACCCGCAGGATCCGCCCGGCGACGCTCACGCCGTCACCGTCGGCGGATTCCAGTGCGGCCGCGACGGTATGGCTGGGTGCCTGGCCCACGGGATAGGCATCCACACCGCTGGCCTGCAACTGGCGCAGCTTGGCCATCCGGACCCGGACCTGCTCGGGCAGTCGCTGTTGATCGTCGTCAGTCAGCTCGTCCCGCAGTCCGTTGGGGTCCGGGGCGCTGCCGTCGTGGTGCAACCGGCCCGAATCCACGAGATCGGCAGGGGCCGCGACGTGTTCGCCGGTGTGCTGTTTGTTTCGCCGGGAGAACGGCAGTACCAGGAATCCCTCGGCGATCACCGAGGCCACCCCGACCCGCGGGATCAACCGGGCGTCCTCGTAGCAGGCGTACCGGGGGACCCAGTGGGGCTGGTACTTCATGTTCGAGCGGTACAGCGTCTCCAACTGCCACCACCGGGAGAAGAACACCAACAGCGCTCGCCACAGTCGGGCCACCGGGCCGGCGCCCAGCTGTGCACCCTGCTGAAATGCCGACCGGAACATCGCGAAGTTCAATGAAATGCGGCTGACGCCAATGCCTTCGGACTGCATGCACAGTTCGCTGACCATCAGCTCGATGGTGCCGTTGGGGGATTGCGGGGAACGGCGCATGACATCGAGCGAGACACCGTTGGCTCCCCACGGCACCAGCGACAGCAATGCCACCACCTCGGGTTCTGAATTTTCTGGTTCGCCGTCCTTGTGCCGGACCGCCTCGACGAGCAGGCAGTCACCGTCGGCTGGGTCGCCGAGCCGGCCCAGTGCCATCGAGAAGCCGCGTTCGGTCTCGGTGTCCCGCCAGGCGTCGGCACGCTTGATCACCTCGGCCATCTCGGCCTGGTCCAGTTCACGGTGACGCCGCATGCGCACCGAGGTGCCGGCACGCCGGGCCCGGGTGACCGCCTGTCGCACCGCGCGCATATCGGGCCCGGACAGCCGGAAGTTGTCCGGATACAGAATGGCTTCGTCGCCGAGTTGCAGCGCGTTGAGCCCGGCCGCCCGGAACGCCTCGGCCGCAGTCGAACTGGCGCCCATCACGCCCGGTGCCCAGCCGTAGGTCTGGCACAGCTGCAGCCACGCGCCGATCGCCTGCGGCCAGGCCTTGGGATCACCGACCGGATCGCCGCCGGCCAGACACACCCCAACTTCTACGCGGTAGGCGATCGCGGCCCGGCCGTTGGGTGCGAACACCACCGACTTGTCTCGGCGCGTGGCGAAGTACCCCAGGGAATCGTTCTTGCCGTAGGTCTGCAACAGCCCGCGGATCGCCGATTCGTCTTCGCCGGTCAGTGCATTGGAGGCGCGTTGGGACTGGAACAGCACGACCGCGGCCGCCATCAGCGCCAGCGCGCCGAACAAGCCGAAGATCGCGTTGAGGAAGGTGTGCGAGTAGCCCTCGAAAACCTCAGTCGGGACGGTGGCGAATCCGCTGACCCGGTTGACCGCGTACAGCAGCCGCCATTCCGGGGACAGGGTGCCGGGGAACAGTTCCAGCAGCGCCCATGCGGCCAGGATCCCGATCGCCATGCCCACGACCAACACCACGGCGGATTTGAGCAGGGCGCCGCGGCGCACCTTGGCCCAGAACTGATTACGGGCCAAGACGAGCGCGGCGATGGCGGCCACGTGGAACACCACACCGATGACCTCGCCGACATCGTCGGCGACGGGGTCCCCACCGGCAGCGAGATCACCGAGGTTCCAGCCGATGGCACCCACCATGTAGAGCACCAGGATCCACCAGGCGATCCGCTTGCGGGCGGCCAGCGCGGCGGCCAGCAGCGCCAGCACGAACGCCCAGGCGAAGCTGGTGTCGGGAAAGTTGAAGATGTAGTCGTTGACGAACTCTCGCGGCACCTGGATCAACCAACGCACCGCCGGAGACACACTGGCGACCAGCGACAGGGTGGCGATCACCCCGACGATCCAGCCGGCTGCTGCGGGAACCCAGGAGAACCTCGACGCGAGCTGGACCCCGGTGCGGTTGCCGCGGCTCATAACGGTCATAGGCCCGGAGAATAGGCGGTCAAACCGTCAATTGGGTCCATCGCGCGCTCAGACACCGTCCAGGTGTTTACCAGACCGGTCCGGTGTACTTCTCGCCTGGACCTTTACCCGGCTCCTCGGGCGCCGCGCTGGCTTCACGGAATGCCAGCTGCAGGGTCTTGAGACCGTCGCGTACGGGGCCGGCGTGGGGTCCCAGGTATTCGGCCGATGCCGTGACGAGCCCGGCCAGTGCGGTGATGAGCCGCCGGGCCTCGTCGAGGTCGCGGTGGGGACTATCGTCGGGATCCTCGGCCGAGAGCCCGATCTTCTCGGCTGCGGCGCTCATCAACATGACCGCCGCCCGGGTGATCACCTCCACCGCGGGAATGTCGGCCAGGTCCCGTAGCTGCGGCGTCGCTTCGTCGGGCGTTTCGGTCGGATCCGTCATAGCTGCTAGACTGTCATGCGCGACCGTCCCGGCTTATGTCAGGGACAGCAAGTGGAGTCCCACTCCCACCGTTGGCCACAAGGTACAGCGGTCCGGTCGCCGGTGTCCTCGGACGCCGGTTCTGTGCTCCAGCGTTGGAGCTGCAGGCGGCGCAAGCCGTGATCGGTCGGCATTGGGCCCTGCTATGAGCAGGGCTTTTCTGTTCTAGCGGGCAGAAGTGCGGATGGGCGGGCCTCCTCAGCAGACCCAACATAGGAGGCCCCATCAGCACTGAGACCCGCATCAACGAGCGCATCCGAGTACCTGAAGTCCGCCTGATCGGACCGAACGGCGAGCAGGTAGGGATCGTGCGCATCGAAGATGCTCTCCGCGTCGCCGCGGATGCCGATCTCGACCTCGTCGAAGTTGCACCAGCCGCTAAACCCCCGGTCTGCAAGATCATGGATTACGGCAAGTTCAAGTACGAGACGGCACTCAAGGAGCGCGAGTCTCGCAAGAACCAGCAGCAGACCGTCGTCAAGGAGCAGAAGCTGCGTCCCAAGATCGACGACCACGACTACGAGACGAAGAAGGGCCATGTGGTCCGCTTCCTCGAAGCCGGGTCCAAGGTCAAGGTGACCATCATGTTCCGTGGTCGTGAGCAGTCCCGCCCCGAACTCGGGTACCGGTTGCTGCAGCGGCTGGGCGCCGATGTGGCCGATTACGGTTTCGTCGAGACGTCAGCCAAGCAGGACGGCCGCAACATGACGATGGTGCTGGCACCGCACCGCGGCGCGAAGACCCGCGCCAAGGCGGCAGAGCAGGCCGAGCGCCCCAGCGGGCAGCAGGCAGCACCAGCCGCACCAGCCGCACCAGAAGCACCAGACGTTACGCAGAACTAGTTTCAACACAGAACTGAGGATTCATGCCCAAGGCGAAGACCCACAGCGGAGCATCGAAGCGTTTCCGCAAGACCGGGACCGGCAAGATCGTGCGCCAGAAGGCCGGCCGACGCCACCTGCTGGAGCACAAGGCCACCAAGCGCACCCGCCGGCTCGACGGCCGCACCGTGGTGGCAGCCAATGACACCAAGCGTGTCAACAAGTTGCTCAACGGCTAGACCTGCCGCTCCCCGTACCGAACGAGAATAGGAACATCCCATGGCACGCGTGAAGCGCGCACTCAACGCCCAGAAGAAGCGGCGTACCGTACTCAAGGCCTCGAAGGGCTACCGCGGCCAGCGGTCGCGTCTGTACCGCAAGGCCAAGGAACAGCAGCTGCATTCGCTGACCTACGCCTACCGCGACCGTCGTGCCCGCAAGGGTGACTTCCGCAAGCTGTGGATCTCGCGTATCAACGCCGCGGCCCGCGCCAACGGCATCACCTACAACCGCCTGATCCAGGGCTTGAAGGCTGCCGGTGTCGAGGTGGACCGCAAGAACCTGGCCGAGATCGCCGTCAGCGACGCCGCCGCGTTCACCGCGCTGGTCGAGGTCGCCAAGGCTGCTCTGCCGGAGGACGTCAACGCTCCTTCCGGAGAGGCCGCCTGACGCTCACCGAGCGTTCTGCCCGGGTGGCGGCTGCAGTCAAACTGCAGCGCCACGTCGGGCGCCGCCGCGCCGCACGCTTCCTTGCCGAGGGGTCCAACCTCGTCGAGGCGGCGTTGCGGCGCGGACTTGTTTCCGAGGTGTTCGCGACCGAGGCGGCCATGGACCGCTTCGGCGAGTTGCTGACCGAGGCGCCGGTGCAGTTGGTCACCGAGCGAGCGGCAAAAGCGTTGTCGGACACCGTGACCCCGGTAGGCCTGGTGGCCGTGTGCCGACTGCCGGAGGTCTCCCTTGAAGACGTTCTGGCTGCCGCGCCCCGGCTGATCGCGGTGCCCGTGCAGATCTCGGAGCCGGGCAACGCCGGTACGTTGATCCGCGCTGCCGACGCGATGGGCGCCGACGCCGTCGTGTTGGCCGGCCACAGCGTCGACCCGTACAACAGCAAGTGCCTGCGGGCGTCGGCCGGCAGCATCTTCTCGCTGCCGGTGATCAGCGAGCCCGATGAGTCGGCAATCGTTGCGCGACTGCAGGCCGCCGGGCTGCAGGTGCTGGCCACCACGCTCGACGGCGAGGTCAGCCTCGACGATGTGGAGCTGACCGGGCCCACCGCCTGGCTGTTCGGGCCCGAAGCCCACGGCCTGCCAACCGAGTTCGCTGCGGCAGCCGATCACCGGGTGCACATTCCCATGCCCGGACATTCCGAAAGCCTCAATATCGCCTCGGCGGCATCGATCTGCCTGTATCAGAGCGCGCGCGCCCACCGGCATTAGTGCCGAATGGCCACTTATCGCACGGCTTTTCGCGATTTGTGTATCACAAGTGGCCACTCGACCCATGTGGCACGATGCTGTTGGGAGGACCAGCCATGTGCCAATACTGCGGTTGCCGAGATATGCCACTGTTGCGGGATTACATCGCCGAGCACGAGCGGGCCGTCGACCACGGCCGCGAAGCGGTGCGTGCCATGGACCGCGGCGAGCTGGACGCGGCCGGCCGGCTTCTGGCGGCGATGTTCGAGGAATTGCGCTCGCACTGGCAGGGTGAGGAGAACGGGCTGTTCGCGGTGATGCACACCGATGAGCTCTACGCCGAGCACATCGACCCGCTGGTGGCCGAACACCGCGAGCTCGCTGCGTTCCTCGAGGTGGTCGACCTGACCGATCCGGCTGATCAGGCCCGGGTTCGCAAGGAGATCGATGAGCTCTACGCCCATATCGCCAAAGAAGAGGACGGGCTGTTCCCGGCCGCACTCACTGCGCTCGACGGCCCCGACTGGGATGCCGCGATGGCGGGATGGCAGGACGCGCACCCAGGCCGGCACATGATTTCCTAGCGCCCGCTGGCCAGCGACAGTGCGGCGACGAAATTCGCTGCCCGACTGGCACGTCGAGTTCTGTCATTGCACACCTCCGTCATCGAGAGCCAACTGCCCGCGTACAGGACAGATCTGGATCAGAAGTAGGTACGGATCAGGCCGACGACGACGGGATCCGTCTCGTCCGGCGCCACGACCGGGATCCATCTCCATTTGTCGAACGCCGTGCACGGGTGGGAAAGCCCCAGTCTCACAACGTCGCCCACCCGGATGTCGGAGGCGGGCGGGAGGGTCAGGAACGCGTGCTGGTCGTTGACGGCGACGATCTCCGCATCCGCGAGAGGACGTGCGGGTGCGCCGAGTTGCGGGGCGACCAGTTGGGGTATCGGCAGTCCCTCGTCGAACGGGACATCGCGCTTACCGGCGTCCAGTAGCGCCAGCCCAGGTTCCGGGCGTGACACCACTCGTGCCCAGGTATGCATCGCCGAGCGCAGCCGGTAACGCTCTTCGCCGCGGCGAAACGGCGTAATCCCGGTGTAGAAGCCGTCGTCGTGGATGATGTAGGCCCCGGCACGGACCACGACGTGTGTGCGGCCGCCGGCCAGCGGGGCCAGCACATCCGCCACGGCATCGAAATAGGCACTGCCACCGGCAGTTACATAGAGGTCGGACTCGGCGGGGTAAAGTCCCTCGGCTTCGATGCGGCGGTGCAGCCGGGCCATGTCCGCCAGGTAGTGCCGGACCCGCGAGAGCGACGTGTCCGATGCGTCGTGCGCCAGCGATCCCTCGTAGCCGGATACCCCGGCCAGGCGCAGGGCGTCACTGGCCGCGATGCGCTCGGCCACCGCCGAGGCCTCATCCACCGAACGCGCACCGGTACGGCCGCCGGCCGCACCGAGTTCGACGAGCACCGGAATCTGCCGAGCCACCTGGAATTCGGCGAGGGCCACGTTCATCGCGTCCACCGTGGCCGCCGAGTCCGCCCAGGCGATCACCTCGAGGTCGGGCCGGGCGGCCATCTCCCGGGCCAGCCAGTGCAACGCTGCCGGATCCACCAGGGCATTGGCAAGCTGGATCCGTCGCACCCCGAAACTCACCGCGACGCGTACCTGACTGGGGGTGGCCAGGGTGATACCCCATGCCCCGCTGCGTAATTGGCGATTCCAAAGGACCGGTGACATCGTGGTCTTGCCGTGCGGTGCCAGCTCGACCCCGTGCGCTGTGCACCATGCCGCCATGGCGGCCACATTGTCATCGATGGCCGAATTGTCCAGTGTCATCACTGGTGTGGTGAATGCCGAGAGGCGGGGGCCAGTGGCGAGGAACTCCTCGGTGGTGAGGCCGTCGGCGGCAGCCGGAAGGGCCTTGTCCAGTTCGGACAGGCGCTCGGCGCGGAGGTTGTCCCAAGCCTCAGTGTCGAGCGTGGGCTCACCTCCTCGTGTCGTCGTACCCATCTTGTCCTCCGCGGGTGCGTTTGGGGGAAGCCACCAGAACAGTGTGAACTGCTACGTTGCGTATAGTGCAACGCATGTTGCAATTTAGTGTGTGACCTGTCTAACATGGCTGGCGACACCGCGTCAATCGTCCCAACCCGCGAGGACTGCAGTGCCCGAATTGCGCGCAGCTACCGTCGGCGGCATCGCCTGCCTCGGTGAAGCGCTGCTCCTGGCCGGTACTCAAGGGGAATTGCACCTGGCCGGTACTCAGGCTGGACTGCACCTGGCCGGTGCGGAAGCCAACGTCGCGGCCGGCCTCGTCGCCTGGGGCATCCCCGCTTTCTTCATCGGCCGGCTCGGCGACGACGAACACGGGGCCCTGATCAGATCCGAGTTGACCGCCCGCGGAATCGACCTCTCCGCTGTCGAGATCGATCCAGCCCGCCCCACCGGGCACTACGCAAAAGTGGCCGCACCGCACAGCACGGGGGAGCCGCGCAGCGTCATCCGGTACAACCGGGCGGGGTCGGCAGCGTCGGCAATGACACCTGAATTCCTGGACGCGCCGGCGGTTGCGACCGCATTCGCGCACGCATCGGTGGTGCACTGCAGCGGCATCACCCCGGCCCTGTCGACGAGCTGTCGGGCCATGATGCGCCGACTGCTGACCGAGCGACCCGGCATTGCCGGGCCGGTGAGTTTCGATGTGAGCTGGCGTGAACAGCTGTGGCCCGACGGCGACACCGCCGAACTGGTCGCGCTGGCCAACCAGGCCGACGTGGTGTTGATGGGTGTCGACGAGGCGCTCCGCGTCATGGGAACCGACGACCCAATTGCCTTGCGCCGCATCTTGCCGGACCCCGCGACGCTGGTCATCAAGGACGGTGCGGATCAGGCGCTGGCCGTCGACTGCTCCGGCGAGGAGTTCGTGGTTCCCGCGCTGTGTGTCGAGGTCGTGGAATCAGTCGGCGCCGGCGACGCCTTCGCCGCCGGATTCCTCAGCGGCGTCATCCTCGATGAAGATCCGGAATCATGCCTGCGGCGCGGCCACATCGGAGCCGCCGTCACCCTCACTGTCGCGGCGGATTTCGCGCCGGCACCGCCCGGCGAGCTGATCGAGCACCTGCTCACCTGCACGGACGGGGAGTGGGCTGCGACGAGGGTGAGCGAGGCTGGGTTTTCGGTGTGCGGGGGCAGGCGGTGAGCCAGAGCGTCGCGCGTGCCCTGCAGTTGTTGATTCAGCTCGGCAACGGCCCGGCCGGCCTGGATGAGCTGGCGGCCGCCACGGAAGTGCACAAGACCACCGTGATGAGGCTGCTGCGTACTCTCTCCGACGAGCGGTTCACCTTCCGCGACAACAACAACCGGTATCACCTCGGATCACGGATCTTCGAACTCGCCGCCCACGGCACCGATCAGCGGGAGATCCGCCAGATCGCCTCGCGGTACCTCGTCGGGTTCAATCGCGAGTACGGCCGCAGCACCCATCTCGCCGCGATGGAAGGTAGCGACATCGTGTACATCGACAAGCTCGAATCGCACGATCAGATCCGCATGTACTCGCGAATCGGCTTGACCGCCAACCTGAATTCCACCGCCGTCGCCAAGGTGATTCTCGCTGACCTGTCCGATGCCGAACTGCTGTCGATCGTCGCCGCGATGGACTTCACCCGGCGTGCTGCGAACACCATCACCACGCCGGAGGCATATCTGCGGGAAATCGAGACCGTCCGCGCACAGGGCTGGGCGCAGGACCGTGAAGAGAACGAGCCGTCGATCAACTGCGTGGGGGCACCGATCCGCGGCGCGAATGGCCGTGTCGTCGCGGCGGTCTCGGTGTCGGTGCCCGACGTGGTGCTGCCCTTCGAGCAGGTGTTGGAACTCCTGCCGCCGCTGCGGGCGGTAACCCGGCGCATCTCGGCTGAGTGCGGTTACCATCCACCCGCCTGATCCAGCCCGCACACATCGAAAACAGGAAAACAGAGGAGATTCCACCGTGTCCGATTCGCAGGTCATCCGTACCGACGACGCACCGGCACCCGCTCACACCTTCAGCCAAGGCATCCGTAAGGGCGGCTTCCTCCAGGTGTCGGGGCAGGGGCCGATGGACCCCGCGACCAACACCTACATCGGCGAAGGCGACGTCAAGGGACAGACGCGCCGGACGTTGGAGAACGTCAAGGCGATCCTGGCCGCCGGTGGCGCCGGTGTCGATGACGTCCTGATGTTCCGGGTCTACCTCACCAAGCGCGAGGATTTCGCGGCCATGAACGAGGTATACGGCGAGTTCGTCGCCGAGAACGTGAAGTCCGGCCAGCTTCCTTGCCGGACAACGATATTCGTCGACCTCCCGCACGAGGTCATGCTGGTGGAGATCGACGCGCTCGCCGTCGCGGGTTGACCGGGAAGGCTAGCTGAGCAAACCCCGTGCCACGTGGGTGATCTGCACTTCGTTGCTGCCGGCGTAGATCATCAGCGACTTCGCATCACGTGCCAACTGCTCCACCCGGTACTCGGTCATGTAGCCATTGCCGCCGAACAGCTGCACCGCCTCCATCGCGACGTCGGTGGCCGCCTGCGAGCAGTACCACTTGATCGCGGAGGCCTCGGCGAGGGAGATCGGGGCGCCCTTCTCGGCGGATTCGATGACGCGGAACAGCATGTTGCGCACGTTCATCCGGGCCACCTCCATGTTGGCCAGCTTGAGCTGGATCAGCTGGAACTGGCTGATCTCCTGGCCCCACAGGGTGCGGGTCTTGGCGTAGTCGACGCTCAACCGCAGGCATTCCTCGATCACGCCCAGCGCCATCGCGGCCACCCCGATGCGTTCGGCCGAGAAGTTCGATCGTGCGCTGGCCCGGCCTTCGTCGGCCCCATCGTCGGACCCTTCGGTCTCGCCGAGGAGCCGGTCACGTCCCAGCCGGACGTTGTTGAAGAACAGCTCGCCGGTGCGCGATGAGTGAATGCCCATCTTGCGGAACGGCTTCGACTGTACGAAGCCTTCCATCCCGCGATCGAGGACGAAGGTCAGCACCTTCCGATTGCGTTTGTCCGCACCGTCACGCTCATCCAACTTCGCGTAGACCACCACGACATCGGCGTCCGGGCCGTTGGTGATGAAGGTCTTCTGGCCGTTGAGGATGTAATCGTCGCCGTCACGGGTCACATAGGACTTCATCCCGCCGAAGGCGTCCGAGCCCGAATCGGGTTCGGTGATCGCCCACGCGCCGATCTTCTCGTAGGTCACCAGCCCGGGCAGCCAGCGTTCCTGTTGGGCCAGTGTGCCGCGGCTCTGGATGGTCGACACGGTCAGGCCCAGGCTCACCCCCAGGCCGGTGACGAGGCCCATCGACACCCGGCACAGTTCGCTGATCAGGACGAATCCCATGCCCGGCGAACCGCTGCCGCCGAACATTCCACCGCGGGCCCCCGAGGGCTTGTCCTCGCCGCTGCGCAGCTTTTCCAGTCGCTTGTCCAGCGATTCCTTGGAGAGGGTGTCAATACCGAACGTGGCGAACAGCTTTCGCACGATCGGATACGGCTCCATCTCGCCGCTTTCCAGCTCATCGAGGTGGGGCCGGATCTCCTTGTCCACGAACTCGCGTACTGCGTCCCGGACAGCGACGTCGACATCAGACCAATCAAGCATCTCGACAGCTTAGACAGGTGTCAAAAGTCAGGCTGCACTGCGCCGGGCGGGCCGCCGCAACGCCGGCAGGGAAAAGGTGGTGTGCACCAGCGCGCCGGCCCGGTCCAGCAGGGTCTTGTGGCGCGGTAGGTAGTGCATCGGCAGCCCGCGGCGGTCACGGGGCGGTCCCATGAAGCCAGGTGCTTCGATCAGGGGGCCGTCGGCCGGTAGCTTCCCGGCAGCGCGGCGGTAGGCCGACAGCGCGCGCGGGTGCAGCCTGATCTCCTCGGGCACCGCGACGAATGCCAATTCGACCATCTTGCCGAAGATCCGCAGCAGGACCTCGTCGCCGGGCGTCCAACGCATCCCGGCCTTTTCCCGCACGGCCGGGTCGAACAGGCCGGCCGCGATCCAGCGTTGCGCCCCGACAAGGGGTTTGAACAGTTGATCCCACACCGGCGTCGGCATCAGCACAAACCACGGTTTGGGGATCCGGATGGTGAAGATGTCGAGGGTGGCCCGGTTGATCTCGAGCTCGTCCCGGCACTTGGCGTCCCAGTACTCCTGAAATTCCGCCCAGGTCTTGGGAACTGGCCGCATACTCATTCCGTACATGCCGTACCACTGCACGTGCTCGTCGAACAGTTGGCACTTCTCGGCCTCGGTGAGACCGCCGCAGAAATACTCCGCGGTCTTGATGATGAGCATGAAGAACGTGGCGTGTGCCCAGTAGAACGTCTCGGGATTCAGCGCGTGATAGCGCCGGCCCTGGCCGTCGACGCCCTTGATGGTGTGGTGAAAGCCCTTGATCTGTGCGCCGGTGTCAGCCGCCCGGTCACCGTCGTAGACGACGCCCATGATCGGGTAGACCGACCGGGCCACCCGTTGTAGGGGTTCGCGGAGCAGGATCGAGTGTTCCTCGACGCCCGCACCGAGTTCGGGATACATGTTCTGGATCGCGCCGATCCAGACGCCCAACATCCCGGTGCGCAGATCGCCGAAGTACTTCCAGGTCAGCGAATCCGGGCCGAGTGGATCGTGCTCGCTGGTGGTGGCTCGTATGGTCATTGCGTCCTCGTTGACTCGTCATGACGTGAATCACAGCTG
This sequence comes from Mycobacterium sp. DL440, assembly GCF_011745145.1. NCBI lineage: Bacteria > Bacillati > Actinomycetota > Actinomycetes > Mycobacteriales > Mycobacteriaceae > Mycobacterium > Mycobacterium sp. DL440. The sequence goes on from NZ_CP050191.1 coordinate 2,471,242, forward strand.
TGCCCAACGATAGTAGTGACAACGTATGTTGTCTACGACGCCACGGCGCGTCGTCGCGCACTGTTATGAGGCGGCTACCGTGGCGCCACAGGGCTGTGACCAGCCCGATTTCCTGGCGCCCGGAAAGTGTGGGCAAACCCGCTCGTGGCGCGATTGCCGCCCGGTCCGCGCGCCACTTACTCTTGCGCTGTGGATGGCGAGCCGTTCGATGACCCGTCCGGCGAAGTCGGGGATGTCGAGCAGGCGCCGCAGCAGCGCCCCGTGAAGACGCCCGGGTTGCCGGGGCCATTGGGGTGGGTGCAACGCACCAATCGCAGCCCGGCCGTCATCGATCTGGTCCGGCGGGTACGTCGGTCGTTGCCCGGGGATCCGGATTTCGGTGACCGCCTCTCGGCTTCGGGTGAGGGTGGGCCCCGCGCGGCCGCGCGCGTGGCGGACCGCCTGCTCGACCGTGACGCCGCCTCGCGTGAGGTGAGCCTGGGCGCGCTACAGGTTTGGCAGGCGCTGACCGAGCGGGTCTCGGGAACTCCGGCGAATTCCGAGGTGACGCTGGTGTTCACCGATCTGGTCGGTTTCTCGTCGTGGTCGCTGCGTTCCGGCGACGACGCCACCTTGCGGTTGCTGCGACGGGTGGCGCAGGTGATCGAGCCCCCGGTGCTCGAGGCAGGCGGTCACATCGTCAAACGCATGGGCGACGGAATGATGGCGGTGTTCTCCGATCCGGGCACCGCGCTGGATGCCATGCTCGTGGCGCTCGATGGTGTCAAGAACATCGATCTGGACGGTTACGCGCCGCGGATGCGGGTCGGTATCCACACCGGGCGCCCGCAGCGCATCGGGTCCGACTGGCTCGGCGTCGACGTCAACGTCACCGCCCGGGTGATGGAACGGGCGAGCAGCGGAGGGCTCGTGGTGTCCCACACCACGTTGGCGGGCATCTCCGAGGATGAGCTGGCCGCACTCGGGGTCACTGTCAGGCGCCAACGGCGGCAGATGTTCTCGAACAAGCCCGAGGGAGTGCCCGAGGATCTGGTGATGTACCGGGTGAAGACTTCCGGGCAGTCGCCGGCGGGCTGAAGGCCGACCGCTGGAAACGGATTCGAAGCCTCATCAGGCCATCGCCTATGATCGCCGGGTGGCTGAGCAGCCCAGTGATCTCTCAGAAGAAGCCCTGACCAAAGCCGTCAGCGCGGCCCGGCATGCCTTTGAGCTGGCCGGTGACCTCGACGCGCTCGCGCGCGCCAAGACCGAGCACCTCGGTGATCGTGCCCCGATCGCCCTGGCACGCCAGGCGTTGGCAACTCTGCCGAAGGCAGACCGCGCCGACGCCGGCAAGCGGGTCAACGTCGCCCGCGGTGAGGCCCAGCGCGCGTACGACGAGCGGTTGGCCGCGCTGCGTGCCGAGCGGGACGCCGCGGTGCTGGTCGCCGAACGGATCGATGTGACGTTGCCCTCGACGCGCCAGCCGGTGGGCGCCCGGCACCCGATCACGATCCTGGCCGAGAACGTCGCCGACACCTTCGTGGCGATGGGCTGGGAGCTGGCCGAGGGGCCGGAGGTCGAGACCGAGCAGTTCAACTTCGACGCGCTCAACTTTCCGCCGGACCATCCGGCCCGCAGCGAGCAGGACACCTTCCAGGTGGCCCCTGACGGTTCGCGGCAGGTGCTGCGCACTCACACCTCACCGGTGCAGATCCGCGCGCTGCTGGAGCGGGAGCCGCCGGTCTACATCATCTCGATCGGGCGGACCTTCCGGACCGATGAACTCGATTCCACCCACACTCCGGTGTTCCACCAGGTGGAGGGGCTGGCGGTGGACAAGGGCCTGACCATGGCGAATCTGCGCGGCACGCTGGACGCCTTCGCGCGGGCCCAGTTCGGGCCGGACGGGCGCACCCGGTTCCGTCCGCACTTCTTCCCCTTCACCGAGCCGTCGGCAGAGGTGGACATCTGGTTCCCCGGCAAGAAGGGCGGCCCCGGCTGGGTCGAGTGGGGCGGCTGCGGCATGGTCAATCCGAATGTGTTGCGCGCATGCGGTATCGATCCGGATATCTACTCGGGATTTGCCTTCGGCATGGGATTGGAGCGAACCCTGCAGTTCCGCAATGGAATTCCCGACATGCGCGACATGGTCGAGGGCGATGTCCGGTTCTCGCTGCCGTTCGGGGTCGGTGCCTGATGCGGATTCCGTTCAGCTGGCTGCGCGAGGCCGTCCGCGCCGGTGCCCCGGACTGGGATGCCTCCGTCGAGGAACTCGAGGAGACGTTCATCCGGATCGGCCACGAGGTCGAGGAGATCATCCCGGTCGGTCCGGTGACCGGTCCGCTGACCATCGGCCGGGTCGCCGAGATCGAGGAGCTCACCGAGTTCAAGAAGCCGATCCGGGCTTGCAAGGTCGACGTCGGGGAATCCGAGCTGCGCGACATCGTTTGTGGAGCAACGAATTTCGCGGTCGGCGACCTGGTCGTGGCGGCACTGCCCGGCACTATTTTGCCCGGCGATTTCAAAATCGCCACCCGCAAGACCTACGGGCGGGTCTCCGACGGCATGATCTGCTCGGCATCGGAGATGAACCTGGGTGTCGAGGGGTCGGGCATCCTGGTGTTGCCGCCCGGTACCGCGGCACCGGGCACTCCGGCCGCCGAGGTCCTCGGGCTGGACGATGTGGTGTTCCACCTGGCGATCACCCCGGATCGCGGCTACTGCCTGTCGGTGCGCGGCCTGGCGCGTGAGATCGCCTGTGCGCACGACCTGGACTTCGCTGACCTGGCCGACGTGACACCGCTGCCTGCCGAGGGGGAGGCCTGGCCGCTGACCGTGCAGCCCGGAACCGGCGTGCAGCGCTTCGGGTTACGCCCGGTCACCGGAATCGACCCCGCCGCGGTGTCGCCGTGGTGGATGCAGCGACGGTTGACGCTCAGCGGCATCCGGGCCATCTCGCCTGCCGTCGACGTGACCAACTACGTCATGCTCGAACTCGGCCACCCGATGCACGCCCATGACAGCAGTCTGATCACCGGCGGCTTCGACGTGCGTTTCGCCCGCGATGGCGAAAAGGTGGTCACCCTCGACGATGTCGAGCGGACCTTGAACTCGGCCGACGTGTTGATCGTCGACGACGTCGCGACCGCCGCGATCGGCGGTGTGATGGGTGCGGGCACCACCGAGGTGCGCGGTTCCACCACCGATGTGCTGCTGGAGGCGGCGGTGTGGGATCCGGCGGCGGTGTCGCGCACCCAGCGTCGCCTGCACCTGGCGAGCGAGGCCGGGCGCCGTTACGAGCGGACGGTCGACCCGGCCATTTCGGTTGCCGCACTGGATCGTTGCGCCACCCTGCTGGCCGAGATCGGCGGCGGGACCGTCGAACCGAAGCTCACGGACTGGCGCGCGGACGGGCGCACCGACTGGTCCCAACCGGCCATTCAGATCCCTGCTGACCTGCCCGACCGCACTGCGGGCGTCGAATATGCCGTCGGCACCACGGCACGCCGGCTGACCCAGATCGGCGCCGCGGTAATTGAAGCGGCCGGGTCCGATGTGCTCACCGTCACCCCGCCGAGTTGGCGGCCCGACATGCGTCAGCGTGCCGACCTCGTGGAGGAGGTGCTGCGACTGGAGGGGCTGGAGGCCATCCCGTCGGTGCTGCCGACCGCACCGGCCGGCCGTGGTCTGACCGCGGTCCAGAAGCGTCGCCGCGCGATCGGGAAGTCGCTGGCGCTGGCCGGATTCGTCGAGATCCTGCCCACGCCGTTCCTGCCCGCAGGGGTGTTCGATGCGTGGGGTCTGGCCGCCGACGATGTCCGCCGCAACACCACCAAGGTGCTCAACCCGCTGGAGGCCGACCGGCCGCAGTTGGCCACCACGTTGTTGCCCGGATTGTTGGAAGCCTTGGGCCGCAACGTCTCTCGTGGTGCCGCCGATGTCGCACTGTTCGCGATTCAGCAGGTGGTCCATCCCACGGCCGAGACCCGGTCCGTCGAGCGCATCCCGAACGACCGGAGGCCCACCGACGAGGAGATCGCCGGGCTGGACGCCTCGTTGCCGCATCAACCGCAGCATGTCGCCGCGGTGCTGACCGGGCTGCGCGAGCCCGCCGGACCGTGGGGCCCGGGGCGTCCGGTGGAGGCGGCCGACGCATTCGAGGCGGTCCGCGTGATCGGCCGGGCCGCCGGAGTGGAGTTCACCCTGCGCGCCGCCCAGGAGCTGCCGTGGCATCCGGGGCGTTGTGCCGAGGTGCTGGTCGGCGATACCACCGTCGGCTACGCCGGCCAGTTGCACCCGGCGGTCGTCGAGCGGACAGGCCTGCCCAAGGGCACCTGCGCCGTTGAACTCGATCTCGATGCGATGCCGATTGTCGAGGTGCTGCCGGCACCGTCAGTGTCACCGTTCCCGGCGGTGTTCCAGGACATCAGCGTGGTTGTGGCCGACGAGGTGGCCGCGGCCGCCGTCGTCGACGCGGTGCGCGACGGGGCCGGCGAGCTGCTGGAGGACGTTCGGTTGTTCGACGTCTACACCGGCCCGCAGGTCGGCGAGGGGCGCAAGTCACTGGCCCTGGCGCTGCGGTTCCGCGCTACCGACCGGACGCTGACCGAAGACGAAGCCAGTGCCGCCCGCGACGCGGCGGTCGCCGTGGCGGGCGAGCGGGTCGGCGCGGTCCTGCGCGGCTGAGTCTCTCCGCGAGCAGACGCTGCGGTACCCAGAATCGACGCCCGATGGGTACCTACGCGTCTGCTCGGCGATGACCATGTACGCGTACGCCGGCCTGGATTAATGAGTTTGCATCTGCATGCATAACAATGCAGAATTGCCGCATGACTTCGATAGCGGTGGCCGGCGCCAGCGGCTACGCCGGCGGAGAGATCCTGCGATTGCTGCTCGGGCATCCGGCCTACGCTGACGGCCGGTTGACCATCGGGGCGTTGACCGCGGCCTCCAGCGCCGGGACCAGCGTCGCCGAGCATCATCCGCACTTGCTGCCGTTGGCCTCGCGCGTTCTGGAACCCACCGACGCCGAGGTGCTGGCCGGGCATGACGTGGTGTTTCTCGGACTCCCGCACGGTCATTCCGCGGCACTGGCCGAGCAGCTCGGTCCCGACACCCTGATCATCGACTGTGGTGCCGACTTCCGGCTGACCAACGCCGCGGACTGGGAGAAGTTCTACGGTTCGGCGCATGCGGGCAGCTGGCCCTACGGGCTGCCCGAACTGCCCGGCGCGCGTGACCGGTTGAAGGGCGCCAAGCGCATCGCGGTGCCCGGCTGCTATCCGACCGCGGCACTGCTGGCGCTGTTGCCCGCCGTCGGCGCCGATCTCGTCGATCCGGCCGTCACGGTGGTCGCCGTGAGCGGCACCTCGGGTGCGGGCAAGTCCGCCAAGGTGGACCTGCTGGGCTCGGAGGTGATCGGCTCGGCCCGTGCCTACAGTGTCGCCGGCGGGCACCGGCATACCCCGGAGATCGCCCAGGGGCTGCGTGCGGTGACCGACAAAGACGTCACCGTGTCGTTCACGCCGGTGCTGATCCCGACCTCCCGCGGCATTCTGGCCACCTGCACCGCGCGCACCGAGGCATCAGAAGCCGAGATCCGGGCGGCCTACGAAAAGGCTTATGACGCAGAGCCGTTCATCCACCTCCTGCCGGAGGGTCAGCTGCCGAAGACCGGTTCGGTGATCGGCAGCAATGCCGCGCAGATCGCGGTCGCTGTGGATACCGAAGCGCACACTCTCGTGGCCATCGCCGCCATCGACAACCTCACCAAGGGCACCGGCGGTGCCGCGGTGCAGTCGATGAACCTGGCGCTGGGCTGGCCGGAAACCGAAGGACTGTCGATCGTGGGAGTGGCACCGTGACGCAAGTGACAACTGGCAGCAAGCTGGTCCGCACCCAAGGAGTCACCGCCCCCGCGGGTTTCCGGGCGGCCGGCATTGCCGCCGGGATCAAGGCTTCCGGCGCGCCGGACCTGGCCCTGGTGTTCAACGAGGGACCGGACTACGCCGCGGCAGGCGTGTTCACCCGAAACAAGATCAAGGCTGCTCCGGTGCAATGGTCACAGCGAGTGCTGACCACCGGCCGGCTGCGTGCGGTGGTCCTGAACTCGGGTGGCGCCAACGCCTGCACCGGCCCGCTGGGGTTCCAGGACACCCACGCCACCGCCGAAGCCGTGGCCGGCGCGCTGAGCGACTGGGGCACCGAGACCGGTGCCATCGAGGTTGCGGTGTGCTCGACGGGCCTGATCGGTGACCGGCTGCCGATGGACAAGGTGCTGGCCGGGGTCACCGAGATCGTGCACGACATCGCGGGCGGCCTGACCGGGGGCGACGACGCCGCGCGGGCGATCATGACCACCGACACCGTGCCGAAACAGGTTGCGCTGCACCATTCGGTGGAGTCGGGGGAGAACTGGACCCTCGGCGGGATGGCCAAGGGCGCCGGGATGCTGGCGCCGTCACTGGCCACCATGCTGGTGGTGCTGACCACCGACGCCGTCGCAGACGCTGCGGCACTGGACACCGCGCTCCGGCGGGCCGCGGCACTGACCTTCGACCGGCTCGACGTCGACGGCAGCTGCTCGACCAACGACACCGTGCTGCTGCTCGCCTCGGGCGCCAGCGAAATCGCCCCGAGTCAGGACGATCTCAACGAGGCCGTGCTGCGGGTCTGCGACGACCTGTGCGCGCAGTTGCAGGCCGATGCCGAAGGCGTCACCAAGCGTGTCGTCATCACCGTGACCGGCGCCGACAGCGACGACGATGCGCTGGTCGCGGCGCGCGTCATCGCCCGCGACAGCCTGGTCAAGACCGCGCTGTTCGGCTCCGACCCCAACTGGGGCCGGGTCCTGGCCGCGGTCGGCATCGCGCCGGTGAAGCTCGATCCTGAGCGGATCAGCGTGTCGTTCAACGGTTCTCCGGTGTGCGTCGACGGGGCCGGTGCCCCAGGCGCGCGCGATGTCGACCTGTCCGGCGAGGACATCGCCGTGGTGGTGGACCTGGCGGTGGGCTCGGAGGGAGGCCACAGCGCTTCCATCAGGACCACCGACCTGTCGCATGCCTACGTCGAAGAGAACTCGGCCTACAGCTCATGAATCAAGCCATCGAGCGCGGCGTCAAGGCCCAGGTGCTCGCCTCGGCGCTGCCGTGGCTCAAGCAACTGCACGGCAAGATCGTCGTCGTCAAGTACGGCGGCAACGCCATGACCGACGACACTCTCAAAGCGGCCTTCGCCGCCGACATGGTGTTCCTGCGCAACTGCGGCATCCATCCCGTGGTGGTGCACGGGGGCGGGCCGCAGATCAGTGCGATGCTCAAGAAGCTCGGCATCCCAGGCGATTTCAAGGGCGGCTTCCGGGTGACCACCCCGGAGGTCCTCGATGTGGCGCGCATGGTGCTGTTCGGTCAGGTGGGCCGGGAGCTGGTCAACCTGATCAACGCCCACGGCCCGTACGCGGTGGGCCTGACCGGTGAGGACGCGCACCTGTTCACCGCGGTGCGGCGCAGCGTCACCGTGGACGGGGTGGCCACCGATATCGGGCTGGTCGGCGACGTCGAACACGTCAACGCCGGGTCCCTGCTGGATCTCATTGCCGCAGGCCGGATTCCGGTGGTCTCAACCATCGGTCCGGATGTCGACGGTGTGGTGCACAACATCAACGCCGACACCGCGGCTGCGGCGCTGGCCGAGGCCCTGGGCGCCGAGAAGCTGATCATGCTCACCGATGTGGAGGGCCTGTACACCGATTGGCCGGACCGCTCCTCGCTGGTCAACGAGATCGACACAGCGGCCCTGACACAGCTGCTGCCGTCTCTCGAATCCGGCATGGTGCCCAAGATCGAGGCCTGCCTGCGGGCGGTGGCCGGCGGGGTGCCGAGCGCGCATGTGATCGACGGCCGCGTCGAACACTGTGTGCTCGTCGAGCTTTTCACCGATGAAGGAACTGGAACGAAAGTGGTGGCGAAGTGAGCGGCGGGCAGGAGCGCAGCGACTTGGGGATCCAGCACAGTCTCCAGGACCGCTGGGAAGCGGTGATGATGAACAACTACGGCACTCCGCCGTTGGCGCTGGCCAGCGGTGACGGCGCCGTGGTGACCGATACCGACGGCAAGTCCTATCTGGACCTGCTCGGCGGTATCGCGGTCAACCTGCTCGGGCACCGCCACCCGGGTGTCATCGACGCCGTCACCACCCAGCTCAACACGCTGGGCCACACCTCGAACCTGTACGCCACCGAGCCGGGGATTGCGCTCGCCGAGGCTCTGGTCGGATACCTGGGCGCCGACGCGCGGGTGTTCTTCTGCAACTCGGGCACCGAGGCCAACGAGGTCGCCTTCAAGATCACGCGGCTCACCGGCAAGACGAATATCGTTGCCGCCCAAGGGGCCTTCCACGGCCGCACGATGGGATCGCTCGCCCTCACCGGCCAGCCCGCCAAGCAGGCGCCCTTCGAGCCGCTGCCGGGCAACGTCACCCATGTGCCCTACGGCGACGCCGAAGCCCTTGCCGCCGCGGTTGATTCGGATACCGCCGCGGTGTTCCTTGAACCGATCATGGGGGAGGGCGGCGTCGTCGTCCCGCCCGCCGGATACCTGGCTGCTGCCCGGGATATCACCACGAAGAACGGTGCGCTACTCATTCTCGACGAGGTGCAGACGGGCGTCGGGCGCACCGGTGCTTTTTATGCCCATCAGCACGACGGCATCACCCCCGACATCGTGACGCTGGCCAAGGGCTTGGGCGGCGGGCTGCCGATCGGGGCCTGCCTGGCCATCGGACCGGCCGGTGATCTGCTCACGCCGGGTCTGCACGGCAGCACGTTCGGCGGCAACCCGGTGTGCACCGCGGCCGCGCTGGGCGTGCTCAAGGCGCTGACCGACGGGGATCTGATCGCACGTGCCGGGGTGCTCGGCAAGACCTTGAGCCACGGCATCGAGGAGCTGGGCCATCCGCTCGTCGATCACGCGCGTGGCAAGGGCCTGCTGCAGGGCGTGGTGCTGACCGCACCGAGCGCCAAGGCCGTCGAGGCCGCGGCCCGCGACGCCGGCTTTCTGATCAACGCCGCTGCCGCGGACGTGATCCGGCTGGCACCGCCGCTGATCATCACCGAACCGCAGATCGAGACGTTCCTGTCCGCTCTGCCCGCCGTTCTCGACACCGCTGTGGAGGCTGCTTCATGACCATCCGGCATTTCCTGCGTGACGACGATCTGTCGCCTGACGAGCAGGCCGAGGTGCTCGCCCTGGCCGCAGAGCTGAAGAAGGCACCGTTCTCGCGGCGCCCACTCGAAGGCCCGCGTGGCGTCGCGGTGATCTTCGAGAAGAACTCGACGCGCACCCGGTTCTCGTTCGAGATGGGGATCGCCCAGCTCGGCGGGCATGCCGTGGTGGTCGATGGCCGCAGCACCCAGTTGGGCCGGGAGGAAACCCTCGAGGACACCGGGGCGGTGTTGTCCCGCTACGTCGACGCGATCGTGTGGCGCACCTTCGCCCAGGAGCGGTTGACGGCCATGGCAAGTGGTGCCTCGGTCCCTATTGTCAATGCGCTGTCCGACGAATTCCACCCCTGCCAGGTGCTGGCCGACCTGCAGACCCTGGCCGAGCGCCGGGGCGACCTGGCCGGGCTGCGGATGACATACCTGGGTGACGGCGCCAACAACATGGCGCACTCGCTGATGCTGGGCGGCGTCACCGCAGGGATCAACGTCACCATTGCCGCACCCGCTGGTTTCGAACCGGACCCGCACTTCGTCGACGCCGCCAAGCGCCGCGCCAGTGAAACTGGAGCAACCGTGTCCGTTACCGATGACGCACAGGCCGGGGTCGACGGGGTCGACGTGCTCGTCACCGATACCTGGACGTCGATGGGCCAGGAGAACGATGGCCTCGACCGCGTGCGGCCGTTCCGCTCGTTCCAGGTCAACGCCGACCTTCTCAAGCGCGCCGACCCGGAAGCCATTGTGCTGCACTGCCTTCCGGCGCACCGCGGTCACGAGATCACCGACGAGGTGATCGACGGGCCGCAGAGCGCGGTGTTCGACGAGGCCGAGAACCGGCTGCACGCGCAGAAGGCCATGCTGGTGTGGCTCCTGGAGCGATCCTGACGTGAGCGCACCGACCCGCGCCGGCCGCCAGGCCCGCATCATCTCCCTCCTGTCGGCCAGGCAGGTGAGCAGCCAGACCGAACTGGCCGCCCTGCTGGGCCAGGAAGGCATCGAGGTCACCCAGGCCACGCTGTCGCGGGACCTGGAGGAACTCGGCGCGGTGAAACTGCGTGGCGCCGACGGCGGCGTCGGCGTGTATGTGGTGCCCGAGGACGGCAGCCCGGTGCGGGGTGTGTCCGGCGGCACCGAACGGTTGACCCGGTTGTTGGGGGAGTTGCTGGTATCGACGGACGCCAGCGATAACCTTGCCGTGCTGCGCACCCCGCCCGGGGCGGCGCATTACCTGGCCAGCGCGATCGATCGCGCCGCCCTGCCATATGTGGTCGGCACCATCGCCGGTGACGACACCGTCCTGATGGTGGCGCGCGCACCGATGACCGGGGCCGAACTTGCCAACACCATCGAGAACTTGAAATAAAGCCCAAAACAAGGAGATTGCTCATGTCCGAACGCGTCATCCTGGCGTACTCCGGAGGTCTGGACACCTCGGTCGCGATCAGCTGGATCGGCAAGGAGACCGGCAAAGAGGTCGTCGCCGTCGCCATCGATCTCGGCCAGGGCGGTGAGGACATGGATGTCGTGCGCCAGCGCGCCCTGGACTGCGGTGCGGTCGAGGCGGTCGTGGTCGACGCCCGTGACGAGTTCGCCGATGAATACTGCCTTCCGACCATCAAGGCGAACGCGCTCTACATGGACCGCTACCCGCTGGTGTCGGCCATCAGCCGTCCGCTGATCGTCAAGCATCTGGTGGATGCGGCCCGCAGCCACGGCGGAACCGTCGTCGCGCACGGCTGCACCGGTAAAGGCAACGATCAGGTGCGCTTCGAGGTCGGGTTCGCCTCCCTGGCCCCCGAACTGGACGTCATCGCACCGGTTCGCGACTACGCCTGGACCCGTGAGAAGGCCATCGCGTTCGCCGAGGAGAACGCCATCCCGATCAACGTCACCAAGCGGTCGCCGTTCTCGATCGACCAGAACGTGTGGGGCCGCGCGGTCGAGACCGGGTTCCTCGAGGACCTGTGGAACGCGCCGACCAAGGACGTCTACGACTACACCCAGGACCCGACGGTCAACTTCAACGCCCCCGACGAACTGATCATCAGCTTCGACAAGGGCCGCCCCGTGGCGATCGACGGTCGCCCGCTCAGCGTGCTGGAGATCATCCAGGAGCTCAACACCCGGGCCGGCGCCCAGGGCGTGGGCCGGCTCGATGTGGTCGAGGACCGGCTGGTCGGCATCAAGAGCCGCGAGATCTACGAGGCGCCGGGCGCCATGGTGCTGATCACCGCGCACACCGAGTTGGAGCACGTGACACTGGAGCGTGAGCTGGGCCGGTACAAGCGCGGCGTGGACCAAAAGTGGGGCGAGCTCACCTACGACGGCCTGTGGTTCAGCCCGCTGAAGCGGTCCCTGGAGGCGTTCGTCGAGCACACGCAGGAGCACGTCTCCGGCGACATCCGGCTGGTTCTGCACGCCGGGAGCGTCATCGTCAACGGCCGCCGTTCCGGGGAGTCGCTGTACGACTTCAACCTCGCCACCTACGACGAGGGCGACAGCTTCGACCAGAGCGCGGCCAAGGGCTTCGTGCTGCTGCACGGTTTGTCGTCCAAGATCTCGGCCAAGCGCGACCTGGGCTTGTGATGCCGAGCAGACATAAAACTGCCCTATTTCCAGTGTTTATGGGCGGTTTTGCGTCTGCTCGCGGAAAGAAGTGACATGAGCACCAACGACGGAACCACCAACGAAGGATCGCTGTGGGGCGGCCGGTTCGCTGACGGCCCTTCGGCAGCCCTTGCCGCCCTGAGCAAGTCGACCCACTTCGACTGGGTGCTGGCGCCGTACGACGTCACCGCCTCCAAGGCCCATGCCCGCGTTCTGCACCGGGCCGGGCTGCTCACCGATGAGCAGCGCGACGGGCTGCTCGCCGGCCTGGACAGCCTGGGTTCCGATGTCGCCGACGGCAGTTTCGAGCCGCTGGTCACCGACGAGGATGTGCACGGTGCGCTGGAGCGCGGGCTGATCGACCGGGTCGGGCCGGATCTCGGCGGCCGGCTGCGGGCCGGACGTTCCCGTAACGACCAGGTGGCCACATTGTTCCGGATGTGGCTGCGCGACGCCGTCCGCCGCGTGGCCGATGGCGTGCTCGAGGTCGTCAACGCGCTGGCCACCCAGGCCGCGGCGCACCCGACGGCGATCATGCCCGGCAAGACGCACCTGCAGGCCGCCCAGCCGATTCTGCTCGCGCATCATCTGCTGGCGCACGCCCATCCGCTGCTGCGCAATGTCGACCGGCTCGCCGATTTCGACGACCGCACCGCGGTGTCGCCTTACGGTTCGGGGGCGCTTGCCGGTTCCTCGCTGGGCCTGGATCCCGATGCGATCGCTGAGGATCTCGGATTCGCCTCGGCGGCAGACAATTCCGTCGACGCTACCGCGGCCCGCGACTTCGCTGCCGAGGCGGCGTTCGTCTTCGCCCAGATCGGGGTGGATCTGTCCCGGCTCGCCGAGGACATCATCCTGTGGAGCACCACCGAATTCGGCTATGTCACGTTGCACGACGCCTGGTCGACCGGCAGTTCGATCATGCCGCAGAAGAAGAACCCGGACATCGCCGAGTTGGCCCGCGGCAAGTCGGGGCGGCTGATCGGCAACCTCACCGGCCTGCTGGCCACGCTCAAGGCGCAGCCCCTGGCCTACAACCGGGATCTGCAGGAGGACAAGGAACCGGTCTTCGACTCGGTGGCGCAGCTGGAGCTGCTGCTGCCGGCGATGGCCGGCCTGGTGGGCACGTTGACGTTCGACGAGGCCCGGATGGCCGCGTTGGCTCCGGCGGGTTTCACGCTGGCCACCGATATCGCCGAGTGGCTGGTCCGCCAAGGCGTTCCGTTCCGGGTCGCCCATGAAGCCGCGGGGGAGGCCGTGCGAGTCGCGGAGGGGCGCGACGTCGGTCTCGACGAGCTCACCGACGAGGAGTTCGCGGCGATCAACCCCGCGCTCACCGCGCAGGTGCGTGAGGTGCTGACCGTGGAGGGTTCGGTCAACGCGCGCAGCGCCCGCGGTGGTACCGCGCCGGTGCAGGTCGCGAAACAGCTCGGCGTGGTCCGTGAGACCACAGAGGCGTTACGGATCCGGCTGCGCCGTTAGCCGATCTGCTCGCCGAGTTCGAACCAGCGTTCCTCGACCTCGGTGACTTCGTCCTCCAGCGCGCGGATGGCGGCCACCTTGACCGCGAGTCCCTCGAAATCGGACTGGTCATGGTCTGCCATCGCCGTCCGGGACCGGTTGATCTGTTGCTGCAGTTTCTCCAGGCGGCGTTCCAGTGCGGACACCTCCTTCTGGGCTGTCCGCAACTCGGCGCCGGACAGTCCGTCCGCTGCAGAGCCGGCGGCCGGTGTCTGCGCCGCACCGGTCGCTGACTCGTGCGCGGCCCGCAACCGCAGGTACTCGTCGACCCCGCCCGGCAGATGCCGCAGATGCCCGCCGAGGATCCCGTACTGCTGATCGGTGACCCGCTCCAGAAAATAGCGGTCGTGGCTCACCACGATCAGCGTGCCGGGCCACGAGTCGAGCAGATCCTCCATGGCGGAGAGCATGTCGGTGTCCAGGTCGTTGGTAGGTTCGTCGAGGATCAGCACGTTGGGCTGTGCCAGCAGGATCAACAGCAGTTGCAGGCGACGTTGTTGTCCCCCCGAGAGGTCCTTGACCGGTGTCGACAACTGGGCGCTGGAGAACCCGAGACGCTCGAGCAACTGCCCGGGCGTGAGTTCCTGGGCCTTCGACCCGCTGCCGAACACATACGTCGTGCGCAGGTTGGCCAGGACCGTCCGCACCGGATCCCCGAGGTGGGGCTCAAGCTCGTCCACGGTCTGGGTGAGGGTCGCGACCTGCAGGGTCTTACCGTGTTTGACCCGTCCCGAGGTCGGTTGCACCGAACCGTCGATCAGGCCCAACAGCGTCGATTTTCCGGCGCCGTTGACGCCGAGGATCCCGGTGCGCTCGCCCGGGGCGACTCGCCACTCGACCTGGTGCAGCACCTCACGGTCGCCGTAGCTGACCGACACGTCCAGCAGGTCGACGACCTGCTTCCCGAGCCGCGACACCGCCAGGGACTGCAGTGCGACCTTGTCCCGAATCTCGGGCACGTCGGCGATCAGCGCGTTGGCCGCGTCGATGCGGAACTTCGGCTTCGAGGTGCGGGCCGGAGCGCCGCGGCGCAGCCAGGCCAGTTCCTTGCGGGCCAGGTTCTGCCGGCGCGCTTCGATCGTGGCCGCCTGCCGGTCGCGTTCCACCCGCTGCAGGATGTAGGCGGCGTAGCCGCCGTCGAACGGTTCGACGATGCGGTCGTGCACTTCCCATGTGGCCGTGCAGACCTCGTCGAGAAACCAGCGGTCGTGTGTCACCACCAACAGCCCACCGGACGACGCGGACCAGCGCTTCTTGAGGTGCTCGGCGAGCCAGGTGATCGCCTCCACGTCGAGGTGGTTGGTCGGCTCGTCGAGCGCCAGGACGTCGTGATCGCCGGCGAGCAGCCTGGCCAAAGCGACCCGGCGTCGCTGTCCGCCCGACAGCGTCCTGAGTTCGGCGTCCCAGGGCAGATCAGTCAGCAGGCCCGCGATGACATCGCGGCCGCGGGGGTCGCCGGCCCACTCGTGTTCGGGCACGTCGCCGACCACGGCGTGGCCGACCGTGTCGGCGTCGTCAAGGGTGTCGGCCTGATCGAGTACGCCGATCCGCACCCCACCGCGCACGGTGACCCGTCCGGAATCGGGTTCGAGTCGGCCGGCCAGCATGGCCAGCAGGCTGGATTTGCCGTCACCGTTGCGGCCGACGATGCCGATCCGGTCGCCTTCGCTGACGCCGACGGTGACCGCGTCGAACACCACGCCGGCGGGGTACTCCAGATGCAGGGTTTCGCCCCCGAGCAGGTGTGCCATCGCCGCTGACCCTATCGTCAGGCGCCCGTGAAACCGGCATCGCATGGGGCCGCAGGCGGCGTCGGAGTGATCAAGTCGGGCATCGGTTGCTGTTGTGCCATGATGACGACGTCGATCAGGGGTCGGGGCGAGTCTTGACGTAGGGGAGCAAGCTGGTGGATTTCTCGGCAGTGACCAGACCGGTCGAGCGGTTGCTGGCGACCGCGCAGAACGGCTTGGAGGTGCTGCGCTACGGGGGCCTGGAGACCGGCTCGGTCCCGTCGCCCTTCCAAATCATCCAGAGTGTGCCGATGTACCGGCTGCGGCGGTACTTCCCGCCCGACGCCCGCCCCGATGCCCAGGATCCGCGTCCTCCGGTGCTGATGGTGCACCCGATGATGATGTCCGCCGACATGTGGGATGTGACGCGCGACGACGGTGCGGTCGGCATCCTGCACGCCGCGGGCGTCGACCCCTGGGTCATCGACTTCGGTTCGCCCGACAAGGTCGAGGGCGGTATGCAGCGCAACCTCGCCGACCACGTGGTGGCGCTGTCGGAGGCCATCGACATCGTCAAGGAGGTCACCGGCCGCGACGTGCACCTGGCCGGCTACTCGCAGGGCGGGATGTTCGCCTACCAGGCCGCGGCGTATCGGCGGTCCAAGGACCTGGCCAGCATCATCGCCTTCGGTTCTCCGGTGGACACCCTGGCCGCGTTGCCGATGAACCTTCCGGCCGGAGTCGCCGCGGGTGCGGCGGATTTCATGGCCGATCACGTGTTCAGCCGCATCGACATCCCGGGCTGGTTGGCGCGCACCGGGTTTCAGATGCTCGACCCGATCAAGACCGCGCAGTCGCGTCTGGAGTTCCTGCGTCAGTTGCATGACAGGGAGGCCTTGTTGCCGCGCGAGCAGCAGCGCCGGTTCCTGTCCTCGGAGGGCTGGATCGCGTGGTCCGGGCCGGCGATCGCCGAACTGCTCAAGCAGTTCATCGCACACAACCGGATGATGACGGGAGGCTTTTCCGTCCACGGTGACCTGGTCACGCTGTCCGACATCGATTGCCCGATCCTGGCGGTGGTCGGCGAGGTCGACGACATCGGCCAGCCGGCCGCGGTCCGGGGCATCAAGCGGGCCGCGCCCGATGCGGATGTTTACGAATATCTGATCAGGGCAGGACATTTCGGGTTGGTCGTGGGCTCCAAGGCCTCCACCCAGACCTGGCCGACGGTGGCGCAGTGGGTGAAATGGCTTGGTGGGGAACAGATGCCGGAAGGCGTGGTCCCGATGGGATTGCAGCCGGCCGATCACCCCGAGGGCGGGGTGTCGTTCTCCACCCGCGTCACCCACGGCGCGACTGCGGCCACCGAGATGGCGTTCGGGGTGGCCCGTTCGGCCGCCGACGCGTTGGTGGCGGCGAACAAGAACGCCAGGACCCTGGTCATCGAGACGGCCCGCACGCTCCCGCGCCTAGCCCGGTTGGGTCAGGTCAACGACCACACCCGGATCTCGCTCGGCCGGATCATGAGCGAGCAGGCGCGCAGCGCGCCCAACGGTGAGGCATTGCTGTTCGACGGGCGGGTGCACACCTACGAGGCGGTGGATCGCCGGGTCAACAATGTGGTGCACGGTCTGATCGACGTCGGGGTGCGCCAGGGCGCCCGCGTCGGCGTACTGATGGACACCCGGCCCAGCGCGCTCGTCGCGATTGCGGCGCTGTCCCGGCTGGGGGCGGTGGCGGTGCTGCTGCCGGAGGCGGATCTGGCCGAGGCCGCCCGTCTCGGCGGCGTCACCGAGATCATCGCCGACCCGGGCCACCTCGACATGGCCCGTGCGCTCGGCACACGGGTGCTGGTTCTCGGCGCCGGCGGGCCGGCAAATGTGCACGGCGAGAGCCGCGACCTCGATATCCCCGAGGAATCGGACGACGTCGCCGCGGTCGTCGACATGGAGAAGATCGACCCCGATGTCGTCGAACTCCCCGGCTGGTACCGGCCCAACCCGGGCCTGGCCCGCGACCTGGCCTTCGTCGCCTTCAGCGAGGTCGGCGGTGAGCTCGTGGCCCGTCAGATCACGAACTTCCGGTGGGCGCTGTCGGCGTTCGGCACCGCCTCGGCGGCCAATCTCGGCCGTGGTGACACGGTCTACTGCCTGACCCCGCTGCATCACCAATCGGGTCTGCTGGTCAGCCTGGGCGGTGCGGTGGTCGGTGGGTCACGCATCGCACTGTCCCGCGGACTGCAGCCCGACCGGTTCCTGCAGGAGATCCGGCAGTACGGCGTCACGGTGGTGTCCTACACCTGGGCCATGCTGCGTGAGGTCATCGACGATCCGTCGTTCTCGCTCACCGGAAGCCATTCGGTCCGGTTGTTCATCGGCTCGGGCATGCCTACCGGGCTGTGGAACCGGGTGGTCGACGTGTTCGAGCCGGCCCATGTCGTGGAATTCTTCGCCACCACGGACGGGCAGGCCGTGCTGGCCAACGTCTCCGGCGCCAAGATCGGCAGCAAGGGGCGTCCGCTACCGGGTGGCGGCACCGTCGAACTTGCCGCCTACGACGCCGACGACGACTTGATCCTGGAGGATGAGCAGGGTTTCGTGCGCAAGGCCGAGACCAACGAGGTCGGTGTGCTTCTCGCCCACCCGCGTGGCCCGGTTGATCCGACCGCTGTGGTCAAGCGCGGCGTGTTCGCGCCGGCCGACACGTGGGTGTCCACCGAGTTCCTGTTCCGTCGTGATGAGGATGGTGACTATTGGCTGGTCGACAACCGGGGTGCGGTGATCCGGACCGAACGGGGCCCGGTGTTCGCGACGAGTGTCAACGACGCGGTCGGTCGCCTGGACGCGGTCGACATGTCGGTGACGTACGGCATCGAAGAGGCAGGCCGGCAGTTGGCGGTGACGGCGCTGGCGCTGCGCCCCGGCGGCAGCGTCCCGACAGCCGATCTCTCGCTCGCCCTGGAGGATCTGGCCGCGGGTAACCCGCCCGATGTGGTGCACGTGGTGGCCGATATGGAACTCGGTGCGTCGTACCGTCCGCTCGTCGCGCCGTTGCGGGCCGCGGGCATCCCGAAATCCGGCCGGCGTAACTGCTGGTACCTCGACGCCGATACAGGTACGTACAAGAAATTGACTGCGGCCAGCCGAGCCGAACTCGTCGCGGGAGCCGTCGACGACGAGCCGGGGTAGGAATGCGCTGTTACGCTCCGGCAGACGGCAGAACGACTGGAGGATCGATGACTTTGGGATCGGGTGTGAACAGCTGGCGTCGGGTCGTGACCGGCGGTGCGCTGGTTCTGGGCCTGCTCGTAGGCGCGGGTGTGCCGACGGCCGCCGCCGATCCCGCCCAGCCGACTCCCGCAGCGGATGCACCTGGGTCCGCTGCGCCGGCGGCCCCGCCGATGTCCGCCGACGAAGCGTTGTCCATCATCGCCAAGGATTACGACACCGGCGAGGGCGGTGGCCAGATCTCGACGCTGATCCACGACATCCTGAAGCTGCGTCAGCAGGGGTACAAGCCGTCGAACGCCAACCGTGAAGCCATCACCAAGGCCCTCGACAAGCGCCCCAACCAGGTCCCGCTGATCAACGCGCTCAAGAGCACCTTGTCTTACCAGCGCAAGTTGCAGGCCCAGTCCAACGCTCAGATTCCGCAGCAGAGTGGTTTGAACCCCGGAGTCGGCCAGTTCCCTGGTGGCATCGCTCCGATTCCGGGCGGGGCCGGGGCGCAGCCCGGCCCGAGTGGCGGCATCCAGATCCCGTTGGGCTAGCTTCACGTGGTGGTCGACGACAAGCTTCTGAGCATCCTGGTCTGCCCGCAGGACCGCGGGCCCCTGCTGCTCGCGGGTACGGACTGGCTCTACAACCCCCGGCTGCGGCGGGCCTACCGGATCGAGGACGGCATCCCGGTCCTTCTGGTCGATGAGGCCGTCGCCATCGACGACGATGCCGAGCACCGGCGGCTGCTCGAGTTGGCCGGCTCAGGGGAGTCCGGGTAGCTCACCGGTGAGGTAGCGCTGCAGGGTGGGCGCGATGGTTTCGACGATCTGGTCCACAGGCAGCGTGGCGAAGGGTTCCAGCTCCAGGATGTAGCGCGCCATCGCGACGCCGACCAGTTGCGAGGCAACGAATTGGATGCGCACTCGGGCACTGCCGGGCGGGTTGTCCACCCGCGGTCCGATTTCGCCGACGATGATCTCCTGGAGAAATGACCGGACCAGCGATACGTCGTTGCCGGCCAGAATCGAGCGCAGCGTCGCCACGAAACCCTTGCCGATCTCGGAATCCCACAGCGGCAACAGGATTGACGGCAGCGTGTGTCCGATCTGCTCGACCGGCACCTCTTTGAGCTTTCCGATCACGGTCATCGGATCGATGGGGATGTGGATCGCGGCGGCGAACAGCTGGGTCTTGGTGCCGAAGTAGTGATGTACCAGGGCGGCGTCCACCCCGGCATCGGCCGCGATGGATCGGATCGAAGTATTATCGATTCCGTTGCGGGAGAACAACTCCCGTGCGCTGGTCAAGATGCGCTCACGCTTGTCCGACGGGCCGGCCGGGCGGCCGGGTCGGTTGCGTTCTCGGCTGGAGTCGACGTCGGTGCTCACGGCTTCCTAGGGGGTTCGGCGGCGCAGGGTGGCCGCGGCCAGACACAGTGCCAGCACTGCAAATCCCACCACGACTGCGATGTCGCGGGCAGCGATGGCGGTGAGCTCAGGTTGGGCGCCGACCTGTTGCAGGGCTTCGAGTGCATAGCTGGCAGGCAGTACGTTGCTGATCCACTGCAGCCACTCCGGCAGCGCGGGGCGCGGCACGATGATTCCGCACAACAGCAACTGGGGCGCGATCACCACGGGCATGAACTGGACTGCCTGGAACTCGGTGCGGGCGAATGCGCTGCACAACAGACCCAGCCCGACGCCCAGCACCGCGTTGATGATCGCGATCAGGAACACCAGGACAGGGCTGCCCGCGGTGTCGAGACCGAGAAACCAGAACGAGACGATGCAGGCAAGGGTGGCCTGCGCCGCGGCCGCGATCGAGAACGCGGTGCCGTAGGCGGCCAGCAGGTCGAACCGGCGCAATGGTGTGGTCAGGATCCGCTCGAGGGTTCCCGAGACACGTTCACGCTGCATGGTGATCGAGGTGATCAGAAACATCACGATGAGCGGGAAGACGCCGAGCATGATCAGGCAGGCAGTGTTGAACGGAGATGGGTGTCCCGGCGGGTGCGGCGCGTTCTGGAACATGAAGTACATCAGGGTGATGATCAGGCTGGGTACCACCAGGATCATCGCCACGCTGCGATGGTCGGCGGCCAGTTGCCGCAGGATCCGGCCGGTTGTGGCCAGGTAGGCGGCCGGGCTCAGTCGGCTCGGTTGATCGCGCCCGAGTCGCTGCGCCGGATGACGGTGAGAAACGCTTCCTCCAGGGACGTGCATTCCGTGTCCTTCCGTAGCCGGTCTGGTGTGGTGTGGGCGAGCAGCCGGCCTTCGCGCATGAGCAGCAGGTCACCGCAGTGATCGGCCTCGTCCATGACGTGACTGGAAACCAGCAGCGTCGTTCCGCGCCGTGACAGATCGTTGAACTGTTCCCACAGGTCGACCCGCAGGACCGGATCGAGGCCGACAGTGGGCTCGTCGAGCACCAGCAGCTCGGGTTCGGCCACCAGCGCACAGGCGAGCGAGACCCGGGTCCGTTGGCCCCCGGAGAGGTTGCCGCAGTACGCGGTGCGGTGATCGTCGAGACCGACCGCGCGGATGGCGTCGGCCGCCGAGTCCGCCGACGTGCCGTACAGCGCGGCGAAGTACCGGACGTTGTCGATGACCCGCAGGTCGTTGTAGATCGTCGGATCCTGGGTGACGTAACCGACCCGGTGGCGCAGCGGCGCCGAACCTGCGGGGTGTCCGAGCACCGTGACGGTGCCCGCCTCGACGATCTGGGTACCGACGATGCTGCGGATCAGGGTGGTCTTGCCGCAGCCTGAGGGACCGAGCAGACCCGTGATCGCACCGCGGGCGATCCGCACCGAGAGGTCGCGAATTGCGGGACGGCCACCGCGGCTGACCTGCAGTCCGGTGATGTCGACGGCGGGGGCGGTGGCGCCGGACGGAGATCCGGTCGAGAATTCATCAATCGATGAAGTCATCATGTGATGAATAGTGCGCGCAAGTCCGGCCGGTGTCAACGCTCGATGTTGCGACGTGCAAAATCGCTCGGGTGGGCGCTGAGCTGCTGACCGGAGATCCGCTGCTTGCGGCCCGTCGACTGTTGGGGGCCGAGCTGGCCGGCCGCGGTGTCAGTGCCGTCGTCGTCGAGGTCGAGGCCTACGGCGGCCCGCCCGACGGGCCGTGGCCGGATGCCGCATCGCATTCGTTTCGTGGTGCCGGTGGACGCAATCTCGTGATGTTCGGCCCGCCCGGACACCTCTACACGTACCGCAGCCACGGCATCCACGTCTGCGCCAACGTGGTCTGCGGATTCGACGGTGTGGCGGGTGCGGTACTGCTGCGAGCGGCCTCGGTGAGTGCCGGCGCCGACATCGCCGGGCAGCGCCGTGGACCCGTGATACTGCCGGCCGCGCTGGCGCGGGGACCGGGCAACCTTTGTTCCGCGCTGGGAATCACCATGGAAGACAACGGGATTGACCTCTTTGCCGCCGACAGCCCGGTTCGGTTGTCGTTCGGCGAAGTGGTTCCGGCCGTCGACGGGCCACGAGTCGGCGTGAGTAAGGCCGCTGACCGGCGGTGGCGGTTCTGGATTGCCGACCGGGGGGAGGTTTCGGCCTATCGGCGTAGCCCGCGCGCGCCTGCGCCCGGGGCCGGTGATTGACCTCCGCGATGCGGCATGATCGACGTCATGAGCATGGGAATCCTGGATGAGCTGGACTGGCGTGGGCTGATCGCCCAGTCGACCGACCGCGATGCGCTGGCCAATGACCTGGCCAAGGGCCCCATGACGGTCTATTCCGGCTTCGATCCCACCGCGCCCAGCCTGCATGCGGGGCACCTGGTCCCATTGCTTACGCTGCGCCGGTTCCAACGCGCCGGGCACCGTCCGATCGTGCTCGCCGGCGGGGCCACCGGGATGATCGGTGACCCCCGCGACACGGGGGAGCGCACGCTGAACACCGCCGACACGGTCTCGGACTGGGCCGGCCGCATTCGTGGCCAGCTGGAGCGGTTCGTCGAATTCGACGACACCCCGACCGGTGCCATCGTCGAGAACAACCTGAATTGGACGGGCCAGCTCTCAGCCATCGAATTCCTGCGTGACCTGGGTAAATACTTCTCGGTCAACGTGATGCTGGACCGGGAGACGGTCCGGCGCCGGTTGGAGGGCGACGGCATGTCCTACACCGAGTTCAGCTACATGCTGCTGCAGGCCAATGACTTCGTCGAGCTGCATCAGCGCCACGGCTGCGCGTTGCAGATCGGTGGCTCCGACCAGTGGGGCAACATCGTGGCCGGCGCCCGCTTGGTGCGTCAGAAGTTGGGCGCCACGGTGCACGCGATGACGACTCCGCTGGTCACCGACTCAGAGGGCAAGAAGTTCGGCAAGTCGACCGGCGGCGGCAATGTGTGGCTGGACCCCGAGATGACGAGCCCATATGCCTGGTACCAGTACTTCGTGAACGCCGCCGATGCCGACGTCGTCGGTTACCTGCGTTGGTTCACTTTTCTGACACCGGACGAGATCTCCGATCTCGAGGACGCCACGAAGAATCGTGCCCACGAACGCGCCGCACAGAAACGACTGGCGCGGGAGCTCACCACCTTGGTGCACGGGGAAGGCGCGACGAAGGCGGTCGAGTTGGCCAGCCAGGCGCTGTTCGGTCGGGGGGAGTTGACCGACCTCGACGATTCCACCTTGCGTGCTGCTCTTCGCGAGGCCAGTAACGGTCAGGTGGCCGAGTTGAAGCCGGGCGGTCCGGACTCGATCACCGATTTGTTGGTCGCGACGGGGTTGGCGGCAAGTAAGGGCGCCGCGCGCCGCAACGTCGCCGAGGGCGGCGTGTACGTGAACAACATTCGTATTGAAAGCGACGAGTGGATACCACAGCACTCAGATTTTCTGTATGAGCGTTGGCTCGTGTTGCGACGTGGCAAGCGGCACATTGCCGGCGTCGAGCGCGTGGGCGCTTAGGCCAACCGGCGACCGGGCTCTGAACTGGGAAAACGTCGCAGTGACCAGGCGATTTGACTCGCTGTTAGCGCTCACGTAACTTATTCCAAGTCAGAGCGACACGGACAAGCGCCGGAGAGCGAAGACAAAATCCGAGAGAGAAAGCCATTACGGTGGTTATTCTCACTGCCCGCAGAAAGTTCAGCGGCTTTTAGCCGCGGGATTTCTGCGCGACAAACTCGGGCGTGTTGTTTGAGAACTCAATAGTGTGTTTGGTGGTTTTTGTTTGTTGT